>NZ_JBBHKY010000007.1:0-138665 GCF_037482665.1 Corynebacterium sp. H127 | reverse complement strand
CGACTTCACCAAAGCCTGGACTACCGTACGCCGGCTGAGGTCGAGCACGAATTTTGGATGAGTAGCCCAGAACAAGAAATAATAGAAATCAAGGCAAACGCCTAGGAACAAAACCCGGGGCACTTCACACCTCAGCGTGGACACCGCCACCCACACCGCGCACCTACTCATGGACATGTCAGGCAAGTGGGTGCCCAGCTATTGCGGCGACATGAACCCCAGCCAGGTGTACAGCGCGCAGGGTATCGGTTGCGCGCCACACATGACACCCACCATCGGGCACCTACTACGCGACACTAAACAGCTTCAGCTCAACAGCCAGCCCGTAGCCTACTGCCCGGCGTGCATGAGCATGGCCATGTGTCAGGCGGAAATGCTGGGACAGCGATACAAGATCAAAACCACCATTCAGGCAATGGACGCCCTGCCAGGCAAACAAAAGCACGCAAACTGGCACAATTGATCCAAAACAAAAACTACCCGAGGGGTCGATTGATCCTCGGGTAGTTCTTCTGGGTAACAGTCACAAGTCCTGCTTGTAACTTTCATGACCGAGTGTAGACGAATTTACTCGGAATGCCAACACTCCCGTAAGCTAGGCGTGTCCACCTGCGCTATTGAAAGACCCTTTATGTCCACCCCTCAATGGTCAAAATTTGAAGCGGCACTGAGCAAACCACGGCTGCAGCCTTACTTGATTTCTGCACACGGGAATCAAGAATTAGCCATAAGTCTTTACCGCTGGAATCTTGAACTTTCAGTAGCTTTCCTGGAAGTACTTGCACCTACTGAAGTCATCGTAAGAAACGCTATCGACAGGGAACTTCGACTTTGGAACCATTCACGAAAGAAACCTGGAGGTGTATTCTTCAGCGAGAACTGGACATCTGACCCTGCACCCCAGCTTTCGATGTTGAGAAGTGCACTCAGAAATGCGCAAGATCAAGCCAATAAGTCAGCAATGGCACGCTCGGCAAACCATCCCCGCTACAACTCAAGCGTAAACCACGATGACGTGCTAGCTCAACTGACTTTTGGAACATGGCATAGAATCCTCCCGTCAAGTCAACCGGGCAACAAGCGCAAACAACTACTCTGGAACCATGCCCTAGTAAAAGCATTCCCCTATGCAGCAGGTAAGAACGCGGATCAAATACTAAAAGTGAGTGGCGAGCAAATGGTCTACTCCCGGTTGAGAAACCTCAGCCAACTTCGTAATCGCGCCGCACATATGGAGCCTTTGCTAGAGGTGAAAGTCAGCCGTCGTCTAAAAGATGTGTTTGACCTGATCCACTACGTCGATCCAGGTATGTACAGCTGGGTAAAGGGAATGTCCCGAGTCGCTGAAGTTAACTCTCGCCGCCCGGATATTCCAGCACAAGATTTGAGGAATACAAGCTAACCCGTAAGTTTTCGGCACCCTGAAGAAAGTCCTGACTGCAGGCAACGGGGCGGAGTCAGGTGGGGAAACTCCCCAATATTTCAGGCACCCCCTCGGGGAGAGAGACAACCTGACTGCAGGCAAACGGGGCGGAGTCAGGTGCCCATGCCCTCCAAGATTAAAGGGGCGGGCACCGGTTCCCCGTGAAACATTTTCTCGCGCGCGCGATGGGGGTGGCCAAATTTTGTGGGGAGAGAGGACACCACCCGCCCTAAAGGTGTCCACCAGGCAGGGGTTTTCGTGATTGTCGACGCCCTCCCCTTACAGCTCCCCGCGCTGCCGCTCCAGCAGCTCATACAGCAGCGCCGTGGTGGGGAACGTTGACAGGGCGGCACCCTGCCCACGCCCCGCAACCTCAGCAGCAGTAAGCACACCAGCATGCTGCAGGGCGCTTATGACGTCGTACCCGTATACTCGGGCTACCGCCAGGACTACGTGCGCTGGTGGCTGGTCAGCTTTAGCGGCACGGCTAATGGTGGTGTGTGACATGCCCGTGCGCTGTTCAATATCGCGTGTGGAGTCGTGGGTTATCCGCTGCAGCCAGTTCACATTACCAGTCATGCGTTTCAGATTAGCACCACATGAGGTAACGTGAAACAGGTGCACATACAGCGACAGGTTCCCTATTTGTACTGGTCACAGGCTCGCCGGCATAGTATGCACCACACTGGAAACAATAGCTGTCCGATAAGATAGATTATGTCAAAATGTAAAAAGTATGCACCACGCTTGCATAAAGTGATGTAACCTCGGGAATCCCCCAAACCCGTACACAACCCGAGCAACTATGCCCTCGGGGTTCCAGCGGGCCACAGGCAGGGGTTATCCCCCTCCCCGTCGCAACCGGGTACTAGGTACCCCAGAGAGAGATAACTTCATGTCTCGGGGACTCTCCCCCAGCCACCATCTAGGCTCAGGATACTTTTGGGTGAAATTCCCTGAGATTCTGAGATTCACCACTCTCCCCTATCACTACCAGCATAAACACGTCTCAGAACCTGGTAGAGACAGGCGGAAAGCGGATTGAGAAACTGAGATTAGGCCCGGCGCTAAAACAGAACAGGTTGCCCTTGCCGTGGTGCTAACTCCACTGGAGTGTCGGCGGCCAAAGGCTCCCCAGCGTCACGCGGTTGTGGCTTATCCCGGCGCGCCTGGTCATTGCGGATACGCTCAGCAATCACGCTCTTTTCCGTCCTGTATCGCTCAAAGGAACTGGTGAACTGGCACCCAGAAATGCACCGTGGTTGTTCTCGCTTCCCTTGCCACATGCCCTTAGGTTTGGAAATATCCAAGCCCAGCCGCTCCAGGTAGGACTCAATGCCGTCCAGGCTTTTCTCCCCGCTGGCAATCCTTGAGTCTGTGTTTCGTGCCCAGTCCAGCAGGGCGGCCCTCACGTCGTGGGTTGCCAGCACGTCGCAGGGTTCACCGGTAATGCGCAATGCTTCATCGTAGAAATCGAACGTTGCCAGCGCTGCAGCTTTCAGCCTATCCAGCACCATGTCATGCGTATCTGGCACGGTGAAGTGTCCCTGACGTTGCAGGCGCTGCAGTCCAACCATTGCCCAGTTGAATACGCCGGGCATTTCCTCAGCGATCTTTTCAGGCAGCGCGCTATCCTCCAGGGCAGTGCCCCGTACCTTTTGCCGAAAGAAAACGCCCATGAAACGGGTAGGGGCTACACCTGAGACGTCCAGCAAAGGCAGCACCGTGTTGGTGCAGATAATGACGTTGGCGTCAATCCTCACCGTTTTCCGGTTGCCGTACTTAGGCTCCACCACAATATCGTCCTGCCCGGTCACTTTCAGCAGCAGCTCAGCGAACTTGCGCGGGTCATGGACACTACGCATGTCAGCAAAGGAAATCAGCTTTTTGCCCACCCATGACGATGTTGTGTGCTTGCCTGTGTCTCCATCGGCGCTCACCTTATTGCCCGCACCCACAACCATGGTGCAGACCTTTTCGTACACGGACTGACCGGCACCAGATTCACCCATGAGGTACAGCCCTTTTTGTAGATCGGTACGACCTCGGGCAATGTAGCCCATGTACTCCTGCAGGAACAGCAAGGTGTTGGGCTGCCCTTTACATGCATGCTCAATGTAGGCGTCGAAATGCGGGCACGTCGCGCCGGGCTGGTAGTCATAATCCAGCTTCCACGCATTTGGGTAACGCGGGGAATGGCACCCCACCAAGGCCTGTGTTTCGACGTCGAACACGCCATTAGCCATGACAATGTACCGCTCGTGAGTCTTGCCCGCTTCTACCCCTGTTGGCACGGTCATTGCCAGGGCGTCACGCAGGCTACGGATACCAGCAGCGTTAGCAACCCAGGTACTTTCCTTATCGTCATTGGGTTCCGCACGCTCCAGCGACTCCAGGGCACTGGTACCAGGAACACGCCTAATCAGTGGCCTGCCACTTACAGCAAATGCCAGCAAGCGCTCCACGTCCCTGTCTGAAACTGTTGTCCAGATACCACCGGCCCATAGCTGCCATTCGTTCCCCTGCACATGGCGCAGAGATGGCACACCGTCGATGGTGAACAACTGGTGTTGCACCACCGTGGCGTTATCAATTTCATGGGCTTTGTGAAACAGTTTCACCTCGGGTGTTGTCTCAATTTCCCTATCCAATCTCAACACAACCTTGAGATGGATTACCGCAGGTAAAACAGCTAGAAAAATATAATCTCAGAATCTCAGAGGGGAAAGCAGTCACAGATTCTCCCCCGCTTCTATGCGCTTCAGCAGCCCTCGCAAATGCGGTACCGACTCCAGAGCCACCGAAACGTGCTCTACCGTCCCAGTCGACGCTTCCACTAGCGACCTGCCCAGCACCTCAGCGCCATGCAGCGCCCGCATACGCCGCAACCCTGCAGCCACCCGGCGCGCTGCAAACAACGTTGTCGGGTGAGCATGTTGGGCATTAAGCCAAAGTTGCTCCAGCGGGTTACCGATTACCCATTCACCACTCGCTTGCAAGGACTCCAGCACGGCCATTTTTGCCAGCACCGTGCCTCCCTCCCCGCTATCCACCTGCCATCGGGCTACACGTTGCACATGGCCCCATAGCGTGCGTGCGTGTGTACTAAAGAAATCCCGCTCTCCAAGTTCCTTGCCCAGCACAACAACGTCACCGGCACGCAGGGCCACGCACTGCGTGAACATCTCCAGCTCTTGGCTCACGTATGTTGCCCGCTCAGGCTCTCGGGTACCATTGGTTTCAGAGTGATGTTGTTCTGTATGCGCTCCAGCTTGCCGGGCTGGGGCGTTTTCTTTTGCCGTGCTTACCTCGGGATTGAGCACTTGGTCATGCCAGCTCATGCTGCACCACCGCCGTTGTTGCCACCGTCGAACCACGGCATGACAGCGTGCTCATACCCGGCGCGCTGCAGCTCCACCGGCACGGCGTGCTGGGCAGCGTCCAACAGGGCTAGAGCAAGGGCGCGTAGGTCATGGCGGGAACACTCCACCAGCACGGGCACGTTGTCTACCCGCTCAATTTTGAGTATGTACCGGGCGGTTCTCAGGTCAGTGCTCGGGGTACGGTGACAATGCACCTCAACCACCCCGTGCGGGTCGGCGTCCACATTCCCGTCCGCGTCCATGGCGGTGTCCAGCAGTTCGCCCCACAGGGCAGTCTCAGCAACCTGCACCCACTGGGGCTTATCGCGCCGGGGCGACGGGGCTTGCTCTCCCATATTGTGTACCAAGCGCATGTTAGGCCACCTCGTTCCAGCGGGTGGTTGCGGTGGCGTCCATCATGGCGTCGACTTCAGCGGCGTCTAGGCGGATTATGCGGGAACTCGGGCGGTAGGCGGTGAGCTTGCCCTGAGCAATCCAGCGGCGGACTGTTTTGGTGTGTACCCGTGCTCGGGCAGCAGCTTCCTGAATGGACTCATATTGACGATTGGGTGCTTTTTGCACTTTAAATCTCTAGTTTCTGCAATGCTTTGGAACGGCAAGGCATGCTTACGCCGCCCCAAGGCACCGAAGCTTGGGTAATAGGCGACTACCTTGCGATTAGCATTTAGAGTCCGTTAATTAGTCTACCATAGTCCACTATTGTCTACCTAGGGACATTCTCAACAGTTTCAGCTCCACACGATCATGTCCGGCGCGCTTGAATTTCCAAAGCACTGCCCGCAATTTCGGTTCACTCACCTGGAATCGGGGAAAGCCGTAAACAACATCACCATTTGAATTACGACGGTCGATGAATACGGGAGAGTGCTGCATATTCTCTATCGCTAAGAGGTTGGCACCTGATTTCGCTAGGAATTTTCTCGAGCGCTTATCCCCCTCTCGTGAATCGACAGCTGGAATTGTCGCCTCCGTATCGAAGCTCCCATCTGGCCGAATTCCAGGAATCACGCCCATGGCATTAATTGCAGGCTGATTGTAATAAGTCGGACGCGGTCGTTCCCCCTTGCTTACATGCACCTGAAACACCCTGCACGGCTTGTCGTTATGCGATTCAAGGTAGAACACAGCCAACCTGTGTCCCTTATTGTCGACTACTTCAATCGGTTCAAACCAGCACTGCTGAATTAGCCTTATTCGCGCCGCCCGGTGTAAAGGCAGCACGTCTGGATTCTCGATGTAGTTTGTACACAATTGCATGGCTTCATCACCCAGCAGCGACCGTTCATTGACCGCCGTGATTGGACGATTGATGCTCAGCCCAGAAAGACGCCCATCATGGCTATGACACACAATCATGTATTGCTTCACCCCATCAACAGTTTTCTTTGAGAATCCCACGTCCCCTAACCTCCCCCACCCGGCGCGCCGGGCTAGTTGTTGTCTTGCCCGGTGCTTATGGCACGACGTGCCATAGCTTGTTTAGCCTTACGTTCAGCGGCGCGCTTAGCCCTCAGCCCAGCCTTACGCTCAGTGGCTTGCTTCACCGCTTCAGCGTCGACCACAGGGGCAGCCATGCGGTTAGCCAGCTCAGCGTCACGCTCACTAGTCGCATGCTGGTACCTAAGCGCGCTTGCTGTCGTGGAGTGCCCCAGGCGCGCCATAACCTCAGGCATGCTTGCCCCAGCCCGCGCAAATTCAGTGCCACCGTAATGCCTAAGGTCATGGCTGGAGACGTCCCCACGGTCGACGGTCTCCCCGGCGCGTTTCAGCATGCGGTTAAACCGGCGCCGGTCACTCCACCCACCATCGGCATTAGGGAACAGTAAAGCGTCACGTGACTTATCTTTCATGGTGTCCATATGTCCAATTAGCAGGGGGATTAGGTGCCCAGGCACCATTACCCAGCGCTGTCTCTTGCCTTTAGTCTCAGCCACGTATTTATCCCCCGCCGCTGTTTCCTTAACGGCACGCACCACATGAAATCGGGCGCCGACCACCTCCCCGTCTTTCACGTCCAGGGCTACGTCCTTACGCCTAAGCTCAGACCATTCACCAATGCGTAGCACACACCCACCGGCGACCTGCACGGCCACCCGGTAGTGCTCGGGTACCGCCGCTGCAATGCCCTGTAGTTGCTTCACCGTGAGCAAAGGTTTCTGTTGTGCTTCAGGCGACTTGCCAGCGCCCTTGATGTACACCAGGGTAAGTTCTATCAGCCCAGCTTCGACAGCGTGCTTAAACAAGGTAGCCAGCAGTGAATAGCTATCGGCGTTGCGCTTGTGCGTGGTGGGAGTCTTAGCGCGCATGGACACCCACCAGTCCAGCACCATTGCCCGGTCGACGTCGACCAGTGGCACGTCCCCCAGCCACGGCTTAATCCTGTTGCGGAAAATCGACCGGTAGGTGCCCTCAGTCGTGGCAGGGTACCCGGCCTGCACCAGCATGAGGTCAAAGTAAGCGGCCACCGTGGTGGCGTTACGTGCCCGGCGCGCTTCCACAACCTCGGGCGGCTCCCACGTGCCTAGCTCCAGCTGCCTGGAGATAACCGACAGGAACCCTCAGCGTCTTGAATGGCTGCGAATGTTTGGGGTGTTGTGTAGTGCTTTTCATCGGCGCCTTTGTAACGCGCCTGGAAACGTCCGCTGGGCAGTTTGCGGATTGACCCGAATCCTTTACGTCGGTTGCGTTGTTTCTTTGCTGGCATGCGCTTCACCTCCAGGCGTTCCCGTCATGACACTTTTGGCACGTGCCATAAACGTGCCATACCTAAGGGGTTTCATGTCCCCTTGTGTCCACTTGTGCTCTTAGCATATCATGGGAACTACCAGCACAAACAGAACAAAACCCCCGCTCATCACTGAACAGGGGTTTTGGGTTTGGCGGAAGTGGAGGGATTTGAACCCCCGGATAGTTTCCCATCGCTGGTTTTCAAGACCAGTGCATTCGGCCGCTCTGCCACACTTCCAACGCAAAACCTTTCGACACGAGTGCCGAGGAAAAGCGTACCCAGAATGATAGCCGATACCCCGTCCAAAATCCCAAATCCTCGATACCCTGGTTAGTCATGAGCACCAGCACAGAAATGACGGCCATCCTCGCCCAAGACAAGACACCCACCCTCTGCACTGTCCCACGCCCTGAAATCGCTGATGGTGAGGTGCTGGTAAAGGTCAAAGCCGTGGGGGTAAACCGCGGGGACTTGCTGCAAGTTGCGGGCCACTACCCACCTCCTCCGGAGGTCAGCGAGGTCCTCGGCCTTGAATGCGCGGGCTTCATTGAAGATCCCGGGACCACGTCTCGTGCCAAAGGCGAGGAAGTTGCCTGCCTTCTTGCCGGAGGTGGCTATGCGGAATTCGTTGCTGTTCCAGAAGGGCAACTTTTCCCTGTTCCTGCTGGCTGGTCCATGACTGAGGCTGCCGCGATTGTTGAAGTCGCCGCCACCGTCCACTCGAATATGCAACTTGCAGGCCTAAAGGCCGGGGATACCCTACTCATTCACGGCGGCGCGGGCGGAATTGGCACCTTTGCCATCCAGTACGCCAAGGCGCTGGGATGCACCGTGGCTGTCACTGCCGGTAGCGCGGAAAAGCTCGATGTTTGTCGGCAGCTGGGCGCGGACATCCTCATTAACTACCGGGAGGAGGACTTCGCCGAGGTCATGAAGAACAAATGCAACGTGATCCTGGACATCATCGGCGCAAAGTACCTCGACCAGAACGTCCGCGCCCTCGCGATGGACGGACACCTGATCATCATCGGCATGCAAGGCGGGGTGAAGGGGGAGCTTAATATCGGCCGGCTCCTCACGAAACGTGCCAGCATTTCTGCCACCGCACTGCGCGCCCGCGATCTCGCTGACAAGGCTCGGATCGTCGCCGACACTGTGCACACCGTCTGGCCAATGCTTGCCGACGGCCGGATCAACCACCACCTCAGCACCGAACTCCCCCTCGCCGAAGCCGCAAAGGCGCATCAGATGCTTAAGGAGGGCGCGGTCACGGGCAAAATTGTCCTTGTTGTGGCTTAGGATATTCGGGTGCGCTTTCTGAATCCGATTCTCTTGGTGCTGGGCTGGGCGGTGACCCGCCTACTGTTGGTACGGCAATCCTTTGGTCGCCACCGCTGGATCTTTGGCGATGTCCACTACTACTTCTCCGAAATCCTTAAGGAGCGTAGTGGCCAGGTCGCGCTGAAGGAGTACCCGGAGGCTAACCTGTGGTTGATTCGCTTGATCGATCACTTTGCCCCGGATTCCCAAACCAGCATTGAGTACAGCTATGTCGGGTTCATCTTGGTGCTGGATTTCCTCTTCTTCCTCCTGCTGCTTCGGAGGGGCCACCGCCTGGCGAGTTGGTTCTGGGTCGCCTTTGGGCTGGTGGTCGGTCCGATTTATCTCACTCGATTGGATCTGATTCCTGGGCTTTTGGTGGGCGTTTTCGCCTACCTCTTGGCGCGCCACCAAAAACTGGCGGCGGCGTTCTTGGGCGCTGCAACGATGATGAAGCTGTGGCCTGGGGTTTTAGCAGCAGTGTTGGTCGGCCATTTCAAGAGCCTTCAGTCTTGGCTGCGCATCGCGGCGTTTGGCGGAACAATGGTGGTAATGGCCCTGATAACTACTCTGACGTTGGGCTTCGACCGCCTACTGTCACCGCTCAGTTACCAGGGGGAACGCGGACTTCAGATTGAGTCTGTTGCAGCTACACCTTTCATGGTTTTAGCGTCGACAGGCGGCGGTGGCTACCGCATCTCCTATGCGCCGTCGAAAAGCTTTGAGGTTGTGGGCCCTGGTGTTGCCACTGCCACGCAGGTTGCCTCCCTGGCGCTCTACGCGGTGGTGTTGTTTGCCGCGTTTATCCTGCTGCGCCGGCTGACTAGCCTGACGTGGCGTGCCTCGGAGTCGGTTGCGCTCGCGGTGGTGCTGACGGTGGCCATGTTGGTAACCAACAAAGTGTTTTCTCCGCAGTATATTGTGTGGCTCGCACCTATCTTCGCCGTCGCACTCTGCTTCAGCAAGTCCCCGAAGCTGCGGCAAGCCGCGGTGCTCGTGTTAGTGATTACGTGGCTCACGCAGCTGATCTACCCTGCGAATTACACGACGCTGATGACGAATGACCCCGACTTTCTGCCGACGCTGCTCCTCACGCTTCGCAACGCGGCGATGATACTGCTGATGGTGCTGAGCCTGCAATGGTGGCGTTGGGAAACTCGGCAGCCCTTAGCTGCCGTCCATAACCCGCCGGAGGCAGCACTACATGGTCGGCACCGCGAAGCAATTCAGCACTAGGCCAACGAGGCCAGCACCCGAGTGAGCTGATCAATGTCAGCCATGGTGTTATACGGGCCAAGTCCGACGGTGATTGCTCCGCCTTCTTCGAAGGTCCCCATCGCTTCCAAAAGCGGGTTACGCGGGCTAAGAGAGGTGACCAGGCCATTGGTGAGCAAGCGGCGTTGAACAGTCGCCGCCGGCACCCCAGGAACCATAAACGTCACCCGCGGCACACGATCCAGGTCAATGGCACCATGTCCCGCAGCTTCACCGCTGATGCCCAGCAGGTGAACGCTCGGCAAGCTGTTGAGCGAGTGCAGCAAATGCGCTGTGAGACGTCGCGAGTAAGCATCAATGTCTGACATCGCCCGCCGCAGACGCGTGCCACGAGTGCCACCCGGCGCAGCAAAATGCGCATAAAGATCAACGATTGCGGTCACGCCGCCGGCTAAGCCCACAGAATGCCCGCCGAGCTCTAGCTTCGCCGCTTTATCGACGCCCGCAGCCGGGTTAACAGATGCCAGCAGAGGGAACATCGAGGTATCCCGGAACACCAATGCGGCCATCTGCGGCCCGCCCATCGGCGCGAATTCTACGACCGCAATATCCGCGCCCCACTCGTCGATAGAGATGGCGCGATAGGGCGCTACCGCGGAGGCATCAACCAAAATCCAGGCGCGGGATTTAGACCTCACGATGTCAGAGATTGCAGCAACATCAGTGACCATTCCGGTCAGTGGGTGCGCGGCGGGCACGACAACGAAACGCGTCGAACCATTAACCACTTCTTCATATTGCCAAGCCGGAAGCTCCCCGGTACCGAGATCCGGTTCCGCCCAGACGACCTTCGAATCAGTGCGCAGGAATGGGCGGGTAACAGCGTCATCATCTACCTTGTTCAGCAAAACCTGCGTAGACCTGCGCAGCCGAGGAGCCAACGCCTCCGCCAGACTACGTAATAGCACTGCCTTGTTCGGGCCGAGTACTACGCGATCAGGGGCGGCACCGGTGAGATCTGCTACTGCAGCACGCGCGGCATCAAGAAAGCAGTCTCCAACGTTGGCACCGATTTCAGCGGCGCGTGAATGGGTACCAGACAGCGGGCTACGTTCATCCATGAGGACCGCAGAGCGGAAAGCTGTGGTGACAGCCGAGGAGACACGCTCCGGGATCTGGGCACCCTCATGCGCATTGAGGTAGGTCCAGCCGTCGCTAAGCGAGGTGTAGTGGCCTCTCGCATAGGCGACATCGAACATACGAAACTCCTGGACTTGAAAAATCTAGTTAACTGGCACCCGCTTACCCCGCTAAGCATACCGTGACGGCTAGGCTCTTAGGAGTGTCACATAAAGCAGCAGATCTCGAGCGGATGACCCGCGTTGACCAGTCCGATGCCCCTGCATCTAGGTCGATGACCTTTTCCGCAGCCTGGGCCGACCTTGTTCGCGGATTCAAGCAACACGAGCTATGGTTGCAGCTCGGTTGGCAGGATATCAAGCAGCGCTACCGTCGCTCGGTATTAGGTCCGTTATGGATAACCATTGCCACTGGTGTGATGGCGCTTGCTCTCGGCTTGCTCTACTCCTTATTGTTCCGGATTTCACTCGCGGAATTCCTGCCACACGTCACCGTTGGCCTCATCATGTGGGGCTTCATCTCCGGCGCCATCAAAGAAGGCTCGGACATCTTCATTGATAACGAGGGGCTGATTAAACAACTGCCCTCGGCACTGTCCGTGCACGTCTACCGTCTTGTCTGGCGTCAGACGCTGTTCCTAGCGCACAACCTAGTGATCTGGGTGGTGCTCATGCTCGTCTTCCCGCGTCACTTGGGTTGGGATATTTTGCTGGCCATCCCAGCTCTGGTTTTGCTGATCATCAACGGTGTATGGGTGGCCATGTTCTTTGGCATTGTGGCAACCCGCTACCGCGATGTCGCCCCATTGTTGGAGGCACTGGTGCAATTGCTGTTTTACGTCACCCCCATCGTGTGGACTACCCACACCTTAAAAACCGCGGGCCCGGAGATGGCGACCCGCGCGCGGATCGTGGAGCTCAATCCGCTGTACCACTACATGGAAGTCATCCGCGCACCGCTTATCGGCGCCCCGCTACCGATGTACCACTGGTACGTTGTGCTCGGCTGCACTGCTGGTGGCCTTATCCTCGCGATGCTGGCAATGAAACAGTGGCGCTACCGCGTGAGCTACTGGGTTTAGGAGTTTAGACATGGTTTCCATCGATACTTACAACGCTTGCGTGGATTTCCCCATCTTCGACGCCAAGTCCCGCTCTATGAAGAAAGCCTTCCTTGGTGCCGCTGGCGGTGCCATCGGCCGCAATTCCAATAACACAGTGGTCGTCGAAGCTCTCAAAGATATCAACCTCCACCTGCGCGAAGGCGACCGCGTCGGCCTCGTCGGGCATAACGGCGCTGGCAAATCGACGCTGCTGCGTCTGCTCTCCGGCATCTACGAACCCACCCGTGGTTCTGCCCACATTCGTGGCCGCGTCGCGCCGGTCTTTGACCTTGGCGTGGGCATGGACCCTGAGATCTCCGGCTACGAAAACATCATCATCCGCGGGCTCTTCCTTGGCCAGACACGCAAGCAGATGAAGGACAAAATGGAGGAGATCGCTGACTTCTCCGAGCTCGGCGAATACCTAGCTATGCCACTACGCACCTACTCCACCGGCATGCGTATCCGGCTAGCCCTTGGCGTGGTCACTTCGATCGAGCCTGAGATTTTGCTTCTCGACGAAGGCATCGGCGCCGTCGATGCCGCGTTCATGACCAAGGCTCGGATACGCCTGCAAGAGCTGGTCAAACGCTCTGGCATCCTGGTCTTTGCCTCACACTCCAATGACTTCCTGGCGCAGCTCTGCGATACCGCGCTCTGGGTTGACCACGGCACCATCCGCCAATCCGGCACCGTTCCCGATGTCGTGGAAGCATATGAAGGAAAGGGTGCCGCCGACCATGTGCGTCGCCTGCTGACCCGCATGGAAGAGGAGAAGTAATGCGCCTGTCCCGCACTGACCGCGTTGCCGCGGTGATCGTCACCCACAAGCGCGTCGATATGCTCCGCGCCTCACTAGAGGTCGTGGCAGCACAAACCCGCCCGGTGGAATGGATCATCGTGGTGGACAATGGCTGCGAAGACAGCGTGAAGTCCCTGGTCACTCAGGTCTGCGGCGCACGCGGCGTGTATCTTCCCTCTCAGACGAACCTCGGTGGCGCCGGCGGCTTCGCCTACGGTTTCCTCACCGCACTGGCCCTCGGGGCAGATGCGATTTGGTGCGCGGATGACGACGGCCGTCCCGAAGACTCACACGTGCTCGGTGCGCTCTATGACTGCGCGCTCGAAAACGGCTTGGCTGAGGTGTCCCCTGTGGTCGTCGACAAGGCTGAACCAGAAACGCTCGCCTTCCCACTGCGCCGCGGCCTCACCTGGCGTCGCAAACGCTCCGAACTTGGCGATGGCTTCCTGCCGGGCATCGCTTCCCTATTCAACGGCGCGCTCATCTCGGCGAAAGCAATGGAGCAGATCGGCGTGCCCGATTACCGACTCTTCATCCGCGGCGACGAAGTGGAATACCACCGCCGACTCGTCCGTTCCGGGCTTCCTTTCGGCACCTGCCTAAGCACCGCATACTTACATCCGAACGGCTCTGACGAGTTCAAGCCGATCCTGGGTGGCCGGATGCATACTCAGTACCCGTCCTCGGATTCCAAGCGCTTCTTCACCTACCGCAACCGCGGCTACCTGATGAACCAGCCTGGCATGCGCAAACTGCTCCCCCAGGAATACGCGCGCTTCGCTTGGTTCTTCCTCGTACAGGAAAAGGATCCTGCCGGCTTCCGCGAGTGGCTCAAGCTGCACAAGATGGGACGCGAGGAGAAATTCAAGCGACCTTAGGAAGCGAGCTTGCGACTTGCTGAATTTGTCACTTCCCCTGGTAGTTTTCCGGCGGCGAATTCCTACCAGAGGAAGTGACAAATTCGGCGAGCTACTTAAAAATGAGCATCCGCTGTGCGAAGAAGTTGATCACGGTAGCGATGCCTTGCGCAAAGACAAAAGCACCAACAGAGGCAACAAGCATAGGCGCGTGCGGCTCTAGGAGATGGAAACCCCAGGCATAAAGCGTCATGTTGAGCCATCCGGTAACGGTATAGAGAATCGCTACGTAGAACAACCGCTTCCAGGAGTGATCGGCCTGGAAAGTCCAGCGACGGTTGATCACATAGGCCGTGATAGTTCCGAAGATGAACCCTACGAGTCGCGCCCGAGATGCCGCGAAACCAAACAGAAATTGAGTGAGCGCCGTGAAGCCCCAGTCAACGACCGCTGAAATAATGCCGGAAATAATGAATCGATAGCTCTGGGTTTTCATATCCACGAGGAAGTAGCCTACCCTGCGAGCAGGTTTCGATAAATCTCCAAGCGGTCAACGGGCGATTTGGCGTGTCTCCCATAAGCCCCGAGCCGTGCCAATCCGGTCAGAGATGAAGCGCACAGGGCGCGGATGGTCGGTGCCTGCAGTGGGCTGCCGTCATCGTCAACCCACCCCAGGGTCGCCATTGTGCCCTCTAGTAGCTGATCAGACATTTCAGGGCCGCTGAAGCACGAGAGCACCAGCACCATCACCCAGTAGGCATCACGGGCTGCCGGGTCAGACTCCACCGGGAATTCCGCCAGCGGGGACAGCGCCTGGCGCAGATCGAGGGCTTGGAGCAGTGGCACGAAGTCATACAGACCCCCGCGTTCTATGAGTTCACGCACTTCTGGGTTGGTGAGTGATAGCACAGCAGAGACGGTTTCCCGCCCGGTGAGTTCGGTGTTTACCGTGGCGAGGTTGAAGTCGTCGGAAAGCGAACCATCGCCGCCGATACACAGGGCGCGCGGGGTGCCCTCATCGCGTGGGTAGGCATCGACGACCCGGATATCAACCTGCCACAGCCCCCACTCATAAGTGAATTCAGCGGGGATGCGCGAGCTGCCCTCAAGCCCGGGGAAGGACGAGGGGCCATCACTGGGGTCGAAACCGAAAATGATGTCAAGTACCCGCCGGAGCTCATCAAGGCACATGGTGTCATTGACTCCGAGGTGCCGGTACACATCAGTCCCCCGAACCCCAGCCCAGAGAATCAAGGAGCGCATGCGCCCCAGCCTAGTTAAGGATCCTAGGAGGCGCGGAGAACAGCGCGGAGGAATTCGCGGCGTGGTTTGGAAAGAGGGCCACCCAATACCAGGTCATCGCCCACTATGATCCCGAGACTGCGCAACACGTCCATCGTTTGAAGAGTCAGCGAATCCACCTCGGCCAGGGTCGTACGCTGCCCGGTCCATGCCATTCCCTCCAGAATGAAGGTCGTAGCGGCACCAAAGGGCATGGAGGAGATCAGCGCGATCAGGCGGAGCCAAGCTGCATCGTTGCCGCGGGTATCGCGTTCCAACGGCAGGCGGTGCGCGATGTGCCGCCACTTGTCCAGATCTGTAGTCAGCCCTAGTCGCGCGTCGTCGAGGTCAAGAAGCGCTACCAACCGGGCGTCGGCAAGCAACGGTGCGATCATCTTCGCGGCCTCGCCTTCAGCCACGTCCGCCGGGGCGTCGATGTCCAAAAACGCCACCAGCTGTGCTGTTTCCCACATTCCCGTGCGGAAAATTAAGTCTCGCAGACTCGGTTTGACGTGCGCCATCTTCGCGAACACCCAGCGCTCCGCATCCAACTCCCGGTTGACATCGCCAAGGTCGAAAGCGAGGTTCCCTAGTGTTCCTTCACCATCAATGCACAAGGTCTCCAGACGGGGCGTGCGCTGAATCTCTGAGACCAAGTTGATGTCAATGCTGAGAGGCTCGGCAAAATGGGAAACAAAACGCAGGTCAGCAACCTTAAGCAACTCGCCAAGCGTTACTGTTTCGGAAGGTGTGCCGGCGGCGTCGAAACGCACGAGAGTCGGCGCCGGCATGACTACCGCCGCGTTTTCCTCATTGCCCGCGGCCGCTGAATCCAATTGCAAAAAGGCATGCTCAGCTGGCTCTACAATGTCGAAGGCAACTTGCAGGATACGTGCGAAACGCTCCATACCAATGTCAGCCGGTACCCGGAGCCTGCGCCACACTTGCCCACTGGTCGCCTGCACTAGCAGCGCCTGGCCGTCGAGCACAGGCTCACGACGCAGCGGGCGCTGCAACTCAGGATCAGTCAGTGGTACGAAGCTCACGCTTCGAATGCTAAAGCCTAAGCGTTACTTTGGCAGTACGAGTACGTTACTGCTCCCACCGCCAGCCCTTCTGCAACGCGGGCGAAAGGACTCTTAAGCAGGCGCTTTTCTACGCCGGCAAAGCCAATCACAGTCAAAACTGCTCCGCCAATAACTCCCCAAGTTTTTAGCAGCGAACCCGGATCCCCCGCAGGTACGTCAGATTCCGGGCCGGCTTGATCGCCGATATCCCCGATCCGGTGCCGCACGCGGTCCACAATCACTGCGGGATCATTATTCGGATCATCGTCAGTGGAATTGAGATATGCCACAGTGCCAATCCCCGCGCCCAAAGCAAGCAAGCGGTTGACGGGCTTGCGCAACGCAGCAGACAGGCCAACAGATACTGCAAGAATGAAATCGTCCATGGCTACTAGTATGGACTCATGTTTGGATTTATGAAGAAAAAAGCCGCAACCGATCATACGGCTGCGGCTTTGACCAACACCCCGCTCAGCAATGAGCTCACGATGATGCTGGCTCAGGAGCTCCCGCTCCTGGACTCTAAAGACCGCGTACGAGTGTACGAGATCCTAGAGTCTTACGAGGGTCCTACGATCACCCGGCAAGAAGACTTGCCACAGGAGATCAAAGGCATGCTCGACCTCGATTAACTACTAGGAAGAGATAGCAGAAGAGGTGTTGTCGAACAGGGTGGTTGCAACGTTAAAAACGCCCTGCAGGCCACCGGTGAACAGGTTCAGCAGACCCTGAACTGCGCCAACAATGCCGTCGAAAAGTGCGTTGAAATCCATAATGATTCCTTTCTCGTTGATCGATTGGAGTTCCTAGTGTTGCAGCGAAACAAGCTAAGAACAAACCTTTTTGAAAGGTAGCATTTAATAACCTCGGCCATAAGTCCAGTTCAACTCGACAACCTAAAAATGTGACAGACCCCCCATTTGTGGGGTGCAGCGACCGCCATGAAAGACGAGTAGCCTTGTTGGCGTGACTAAACAACAAGTACTGACAGGTTGGGGCCGAACTGCCCCAACAACTGCGCAGGTATTGTCCACTCCTGATGTGGAGTCGATTGTTCGCGCAGTGAAAGAAGCTGCTGAAAAGAACGACCGTGGCGTGATTGCACGTGGCATGGGCCGCTCCTATGGCGACCCAGCACAAAACGCCGGTGGCCTGGTTATCGATATGCAGCCGCTTAACCAGATCCACTCCATCGACACGGAGACCGCGATTGTCGACGTCGATGGTGGCGTCACCCTCGACCAGCTGATGAAAGCCGCCTTGCCATACGGCCTCTGGGTTCCGGTCCTGCCAGGTACCCGCCAGGTGACCATCGGCGGCGCAATCGGCCCCGACATCCACGGCAAGAACCACCACTCTGCTGGTTCCTTCGGCGACCACGTCGTCTCCATGGAACTGCTCGTGGCTGATGGACGCATCCTGCACATCGAACCAAACGGCACCCCAGAAGACCCACAGGGCGACCTGTTCTGGGCCACCATTGGCGGCATGGGCCTCACCGGCATCATCATGCGCGCCCGCATCAAGATGACCCGCACCGAAACCGCCTACTTCATTGCAGACGGTGACCTCACCCAAAACCTAGATGAAACCATCGAGTTCCACTCCGATGGCTCCGAAACCAACTACACCTATTCTTCTGCTTGGTTCGACGCGATCTCCCCAGAGCCAAAGCTCGGTCGCGCGGCCATTTCCCGTGGTTCGCTGGCCACCCTGGCCCAGCTGGAAGAGCTCAATCCGAAGCTCGCCAAAGATCCACTGAAGTTCAATGCACCACAGCTGGTCACTGTGCCAGACATCTTCCCTAGCTTCACCATGAACAAGCTATCCATGATGGCAATCGGCGAACTGTGGTGGCTCAAGTCTGGCACCTACAAGAATCAGGTCCAGAATCTGACGCAGTTCTACCAGCCGCTCGACCTGATCGGCGAGTGGAACCGTGGCTACGGCAAGAAGGGTTTCTTGCAGTACCAGTTCGTAGTCCCACGCGAAGCCGTGGAACCATTCAAGGACATCGTTAAGGACATCCAAAAGTCCGGCCACTACTCTGCGCTGAACGTGTTCAAGCTGTTTGGTGAAGGCAACAAGGCACCACTGTCCTACCCAATGCCAGGCTGGAACGTCTGCGTGGACTTCCCAATCAAGGCTGGCCTCGGCCAGTTCCTCGATGATCTGGACAAGCGCGTCATGGAATTCGGCGGCCGTCTCTACCTAGCCAAGGAATCCCGTACCTCCGCAGAGAATTTCCACCAGATGTACCCAGGCATGGCGGACTGGCTCAAGATCCGCAACGAGATCGACCCGACCGGCGTCTTTGCATCCGACATGTCCCGCCGCCTTGAATTGGGAGGAAAGTAAATGCTGAACGCAGTAGGAAAACCACAGCACATCGTGCTGCTCGGCGGTAACTCCGACATCGGACTCGCCATCATTGAGGAGTACCTGCAGAAGGGTGCTGCCAAGGTCACGCTGTGCAACCGCACGCGCCCTGAAGCGGCTATCGAGGCCGTCGAAAAGCTCGGCGGCACTGCCGAGTTCATCGAGTTCGACGCCACCGACTTCGCCTCCCACGAGGACGTCTTCGCGCAGATCGACGGCGATATTGACGTCGCCATCGTCGCCTTCGGCATCCTCGGAGACAATGAAGAGCAGTGGCAGAACCAGGCCAAGGCCGTGGAAGCCGCTCAGATCAACTACACCGGCGCCGTATCCGTTGGTGTGTTGCTGGCTAACCGTATGAAGGCACAGCACCACGGCACCATTGTGGCCCTGAGCTCCGTTGCCGGCATCAAGGTACGCCGCTCCAACTTCGTATACGGCTCCACTAAGGCTGGTTTCGACAGCTTCTACACCGAGCTCGGCGAGGCCCTGCGCGAATACGGCGTAAATGTGCTTGTTGTTCGCCCGGGACAGGTGCGCACTAAGATGAGCGCAGATGTTAAGGAAGCCCCACTTACCGTTGACCGCGAAGCCGTGGCCACCGCGGTGGTGGATGCTGTACAGAACCGCAAGCAGGTACTGTGGGTTCACCCTGCATTCCAAGCTGTCATGATGGTGCTGCAGCATATTCCGAAACCAATTTTCCGTAAGTTGCCGCTGTAAAGAGAGAACATGAACGTCGTCGAGAATTACAAAGCAGACACCTTAAGTTTCCGCTCCACAATCCTCGCGATGTTCGCCGCTACAGTTGGCGGCGCAGTATTCACGCTGGCATGTTGGTTTGTCCTCAAGTCAACCAACCTGCCAGCGTTTGGCGGTTCTTATGTCTCCCGCGCCATCGCCACAGCCTGCTCGAGCGCAATCATCATCGGCGTGAGCCTGCTATTGCTGTGGTGGTTGCGGGATCAACACCGCGATTCCGTGCGCCCCAAGTGGCGCACCATCCTTACTTATCTGGCGGCTTACCTTGCCCCAGCCGGACTTGTGGTCTCCAACTTGGCTATTCCACTGTCAGCAACACGCCTCTATTTGGATGGCGTCACTGTGGACCAGGGATTCCGCACCCAGTTCCTCACCCGCATGACGGCTGAATTCGGCCTACAGGATATGAACTACATCGGGCTACCGTCGTTTTACCCTGGTGCCTGGTTTTGGTTCGGCGGTAGGTTTGCCAATCTCCTCGGCCTGCCCGGCTGGGAGGCGTACCAGCCCTGGGCTTTAGTCTCCATTGCCGCGATGACCTCTGCATTGGTGCCACTGTGGCAACGCTTGAGCGGCAGTCTTCCAGTCGCCGTGGGCATCGCCCTAGTCAACACCACCATCTTTTTGGTGATGAGTCCGGAGGAGCCCTATGCAGGCATCGTGGCACTGGGTATCCCGGTAGCCGCGGTGTTGATGTCTCGCACCCTACACGGCAGCTGGGCCGCCGCCGCTGGCCTGGCAATCTACCTTGGACTTTCTGCCGCGACGTACACCATCTTCACTGCAGCAGTGGCACTCAGCGTAGTAGTGATCACTCTTGTGTACGCGATCCTGGTCGAGCGTTCTTGGCAGCCCATTATCAAGTTGACCTTGGTGGGAGTCACTTCGATGGCCATCGCTGCGATCGTATGGGCGCCGTACCTGATCAAGCTACTCAGTGGCGCACCGCGCAGCGATAGCAGCGCTACGCACTATCTGCCCCTGGAGGGCACGGAGGTGCCGTTGCCGATACTCTCCCCGACTCTGATTGGCCTTCTGTGCGTCATTGGCATTGTGTTCTTGGTATTCCGCTTTAACGATTTTGATGTGCGCGCCATGGCAGTGACCCTGATCGTTATCTACGGTTGGCTTATCGGATCTATGGTGTACACCTTGGCTGGCAACACTCTGCTCGGCTTCCGCCTGGATATCCTGGTCTCGCTACTCTTGGGCACCGCAGGTGTTTTGGGCATCTCGGACTTCCGACTCAACGGCGTCCGCAAGTTCTACCCCGCTCGTACGGATGTGGCTTTTTCCACCAAAGTCTCGGCTGTGATGGTGATCCTCTTGATGATCGGTGGCGTAGCTTATGCTCAGTTGATCCCCAACCGCACAGCTGTGGCCATCGATCTGGCCTACACCGATACCGATGGCTACGGTGAGCGCGCAGACAAATTCCCGGCTGATTCGGCAAAGTACTTCCCGGAGATCGATGCCTACCTCCGCGAGTCCGGCCATGAACCCACCAACACCGTGGTGCTTACCGACGTCAAGGACTTCCTCTCCTTCCATCCCTATTACGGCTACCAGGCATCTACCAGCCACTACGCCAACCCGCTGGGCGAATTTGAGGCACGCAACGACCTCATTGAAAGCTGGGCGGTGCGCTCCCACGAGGATTTGAAGGATCCGGCGGCGTTTTCCGCCGAGATAGCCCGCTCTCCTTGGCGCGCCCCAGATGTCTTCATCCTTCATGGCGATAGCACCGATCCGAAAAGCCCGTGGAAGTACGATCTAGCTGAGGATATCTACCCGAATAATCCAAACGTTCGTTCCCGTGGTGTCTATTTCAACCCAGCAGCTTTCCAGGATTGGGACATCAAGCAGGTAGGTCCATTTGTGGTAGTTGTTAAGCCAGTGACGTAGAGTAATGATTTGTGTCAAAAGCAGCCAAACTCGCCCCGAACTGGTTAAAGACCACCGCGATCGTCTCAGGACTGGCAGGATTACTCCTTTTCATCCTGACGCCGTTCCTGCCGGTGAATCAAACACAATCGTCGTTTGATTGGCCCCAGAACGGCCTGAACAGCGTCAACGCGCCGCTGTTGTCCTATGCACCGCAGTCTATTGACCTCTCTGTACCCGCTTCTGCTCTGGAAGAGATGCCGGAAGACGAGTGGATGGTTTTGGGAACTCTCCCTGCCGATTCCAAGGATGCTACCGCCCGTGGCATGTTCGTCCGCTGGACCGACCAGGGCCTCGACGTGGTGGTGCGTGACCGAGTTCCACTCTCGATCCCCAAAAGGGACATCCCGAAGGACGGCACTCTGACGGTCTCCGCCACAGCGGAAGAGACCAAGGTGACTTTTGGTTCCAAGTCAGAAGTGCTCGATGGTGACTACCGCCCGCAGCTCACCGGCATTTATACCGATTTGCCGCGTGATGGCAGCATCAGTGGGCTCAACGCTCACGTTGAGATCAATTCTCGCTTCACTTCCAGCCCAAGCCTGATCAAGTACGTGACCATGTGGCTCGGACTTGCGCTGACCGTGGTGGCGTTGTGGTGTCTACACCAGATGGACAAGCTGGACGGCCGCAGATCTCGCGGATTCTTCCCACCGGATTGGTGGAAGCTGAAGGGCCTCGATGTCCTCGTCGCCTTCGTTTTGGTTTTGTGGCATTTCATCGGCGCCAATACTGCAGACGATGGTTATCTGCTCACCATGGCCCGCATCTCACACGATGCCGGCTATATGGCGAACTACTACCGCTGGTTCGGTGTCCCAGAGTCACCGTTCGGCGCGCCATACTATGACCTGCTAGCCCTGATGTCTTATGTGTCCACCAGCTCTATTTGGATGCGTCTACCTGGTCTCATCGCCGGCTGGATGGTGTGGCTCCTCATCACTCGCGAGGTGCTGCCACGGCTGGGCACCAAGATCGGTGATCGTCGCGTAGCGCACTGGACTGCAGCGATCAGCTTCCTGAGCTTCTGGATCGTCTACAACAACGGCACGCGCCCAGAGCCTGTCATCGCACTCGGCGCTCTGCTCACCTGGGTCTGCATGGAGCGTGCCATCGCTACCTCCCGATTGCTGCCTGCCGCATTCGCCGTCATCCTGGCGACGCTTTCTCTTGGCGCGGGCCCAACGGGCCTGATGGCCGTCGCGGCCCTGCTTGCCGGGTTGTCTAGCCTCATTCGCATCATTTATCGACGCCTGCCACTGCTGGGAGCACCACACGGTGGCAAGGGCACCTGGCGGGCTGCGATGGCGATGATTGCGCCATTCCTGGCTTCGGGAACTGCGATCCTACTCGCGGTTTTTGGCGATCAAACGCTGCCCGTGGTCATGGAAGCAATTCGCGTCCGTGCTGATAAGGGTCCTGCACTGGCCTGGTACATGGAGTGGGTTCGTTATGAATCCCTCATGGGCCAGACTGTGGATGGTTCCTTCACCCGTCGCTTCGCCGTCATCATGGTGTTCGTGTCGGTGGCGCTGGTGTTGGCATCCATGCTGCGCAACGGTCGTGTACCGGGCTCCGCCTCAGGGCCGTCGCTACGCTTGCTCCTGACCTTCCTGGGCACCTTGTTCTTCATGATGTTCACCCCAACCAAGTGGACCCACCACTTCGGTGTGTGGGCCGGCATCGGTGCCGCAATGGCAGGCCTAGCGGCGGTGGCACTATCGCATATGGCACTGAAGTCTTCACGTTCCCGCACCCTGCTCTTTGGTGGAATCCTCTTCGTGCTGGCGTTCTGTCTCTCCGGCCCGAATGGCTGGTGGTACATCTCCAGCTTCGGCATTCCGTGGTACGACAAGACGGTGCAGTTCAAGGGCATCGAAGCCTCGAGCGTGGTGCTCGCTATTTCCCTCCTCGTGCTGTTGATCGGCGTAATTCAGTCCTTCATCTCCGATGTTCGCACCGCGCAGGCGGAGGTAGCAGGAGAACTGGAAGAGCTGAGGCACGAACGACGCCAACGCCTGCAGCGTTTCCAAGGCTTGGCGGCATCCCCGATCGCTGTGGTGTCCGCACTCGTGATGGTGTTTACCGTCCTCAGCCTCAGCAAGGGCTTCATCTCCCAGTACCCCGCGTACTCCGTCGGGCTCGGCAATGTGCGCTCGGCTACCGGCAACTACTGTGCCTTGGCTAACGACGCCCTGTTGGAGACCAATTCCAATGAGTCCTTCCTCAAGCCTGCCGACGGCTCGGAACTGGGCAAATCTCTGGAAACCGATGAGAACCGTGGCTTCGAGGCCAACAACGTGCCAAGCACCATCGACTCCGAGTCTGTTGGCGTGGAGAAATCTGAAGGCACCATCGGCGGCGCTACTGCTTCCGAAGACACCACCGAAACCGGTGGTGGACAGAACGCCGGCAACTCGGGTGGTGTCCGCTCGGATGTCGGTGTCAATGGCTCCAAAGTCTCGCTGCCATTCGGCCTGGACTATCAGAAGGTCCCGGTTGTGGGCTCCTACACCGAAGGACCACAGTTCCCCGCAAAGGTCACTACCACTTGGTACTCCCTGCCGGAACGCAGCGAGGACACCCCGCTGGTAGTGGTGTCCGCAGCGGGCCGCATTGCGCACCATGACATCAATGGCGTAGAGCAAAACGGCCAGGACTTGGTCGTAGAGTATGCGACGGTTAACGGTGACTCGGTTACTGGCGTCGGCAAGCTGGAACCTTTGGACATCGGGCCAACGCCGTCGTGGCGCAACCTGCGTGTACCGATGGATCAGATCCCACCTGAGGCCAATGCAGTGCGCATCGTGGCCGAGGACCAGAACCTCGACCCGGAGCAGTGGCTGGCGTTCCTGCCACCACGCGTACCTAAGCTCGATTCGCTCAACAACGTGATCGGCTCTGAGGATCCCGGCTTGTTGGACTGGGCCGTGGCGCTGCAGTTCCCTTGCCAGCGCACCTTCAATCACTTCGCAGGCGTTGCTGAGCTGCCGAAGTTCCGCATCGCTCCAGATCATCCAGGCAAGGTCACCCTGTCCCCTGTGATGGACTACGCCGGTGGCGGCGTCCTCGGCTTGACCGAAGCCGTGAACACCTCCGTGGAGATCCCTGGTTACCTCAAGGATGACTGGCATCGCGACTGGGGCTCCGTCACCCGCTACACGCCACGCACGAATACTCGTGGTGAGGAGCCCGATGTGGCTGAGATCAACCACGAAGTCATTCAACGTTCTGGATTCTGGAACCCCGGACCAATGAAGATCGACGAATAACCCTTCGAAACTAAGGCCTCCGCTTCGGCGGAGGCCTTCTTGGTGTCTGCATCTTCTAGCCGCAAGGTCCGGATCCTCGCAGAAACTTCCACGAGGCCGCAGGCCGACAACAGTGATCCCAGGAATTCTGAGTTCTGCACGGCGGGTACGAAAGGCTTGGGTTGATTGTTAGGAAAACATCTTACTTACCCATTGAAGACACCCATAAACGCTGAAGCTAAGATCACTTCTCGTGTCCAATGATCCGCACTACGCGCCCTCCACTATCCCGACTAATGTTGTCGATTCCTTCCGCTACGCTTTTTCCTCCCCGACGCAGCTGCGCCGGGAGGTTTTCGGCGGCCTGATTGTGGCGCTGGCGCTCGTGCCGGAGGCGATTTCTTTTTCTGTTCTCGCTGGTGTGGACCCAGCGGTGGGATTGTATTCCAGCGTGATCATGACAGTGGTCATTTCTCTCACCGGCGGCCGCCCCGCAATGATCGCTGCTTCCACAGGCGCGGTCGCGGTTGTCATCGCGCCCGTCGCCCGCGACTATGGCATGAACTACTTCCTGGCGACGGTGGTGCTGGCCGGCGTAATCCAGCTGATCCTGGCTAGCTTGGATGTCGCCCGACTGCTGAGGTTCATTCCGCGCAGCGTCATGACGGGCTTCGTCAACGCGCTCGCGCTGGTGGTGCTCAGCGGTCAGATCAGACATCTGATTAACGTGCCGTGGCTGGTCTACCCATTAGTATTGCTCGGAATTGCAATCCTGGTGTTCTTGCCGCGACTGAGCACCGTGGTCCCGGCGCCACTGGTCGTGGTGCTGCTGCTCACTATCAGCACGATCTATTTCGACTGGGACCTGCCTACTGTCGGCGATCAGGGCGAACTGCCTACCTCTTTACCGAACCTGCTTGTTCCTGTTGTTCCACTGACCTGGGAAACACTCACCATCATCGGCCCATTTGCGCTAGCCATGGCACTAGTCGGCCTTATGGAATCGCTGCTAACTGCCAAGCTGATTGATGACATCACGGAGTCGCACAGCTCCAAGGCGCGCGAAAGCTTCGGGCAGGGCCTAGCAAACGTTATGTCAGGTCTCTTCGGTGGCATGGGCGGTTGCACGGTAATCGGTCAGACCTTGATCAATGTGAAGGAGGCACAAGCCCGCACGCGCCTGTCGACGCTCCTCTCCGGCGGATTCCTTTTAGTATTGCTGCTCGCATTCAGCGATGCGGTAGGCAAGATTCCTATGGCAGCGCTGGTAGCCATCATGTTGATGGTGGTCACACACACCTTTGATTGGCATTCGGTTAAGCCGCGCACCCTCAAGTTGATGCCGGTATCAGAAACCGTGATCATGCTGTTGACGGTGGCCACCACCCTGCTTACCCACAACCTTGCTATCGGTGTGGGTGTAGGCGTGCTCGCCGCCATGGTGGCGTTTTCCCGCAAGGTGTCCAATGTGGCCTCGGTGACGGAGACTCCAACGGGTTATCAGGTCAACGGCCCACTGTTTTGGGCTGCGAGCAATGATTTGATTTACAACTTCGACTACAACCGAGGACTGCAGCATGTGGAAATCGATTTGAGCGAGGCCAGGATTTGGGACGCTTCCACCGTCGCCACCTTCGATGCGATCACGCAAAAATACGCAGCAAAGGGGACGACCGTCTCAATCGTTGGACTCGATGCCCGAAGCCAGCAGATTGTGGACCGGCTTTCTGGGCAGCTGGGCTAAGCCCTACGGCGCCTGATGCCCCGCTGCGTTCAGCAGCAGCAACAGGTCACCCACGGTGTAATCGCCCGTAGCCATAGCTTGGAGATCTTGGACAGGCAGGTCGCCGCCGAGATCCTTCACCATTCCGCCCAGAGCATCGGCGACGCCAGCCTCAAGTCCAGCAGCACCGGCAGCCTGCTGCGCCAAAGCGCCAGCCTGATCTGCCGGCAGGATGCCGATAGCACCTGCCATTGCCAGCAAGGCCGCGACGATCTCCTTGTTTGACATACCGAGGTTGCCGTCGGTAGCCACGACTTCACCCGGCGCGAGCACACCGCCATAGGAACCATTGAAGCTAGTGAGCTGATTTGGGGTGCCATTAAAGAGGTTCACATCAACTGGGGTGTCCACACCGGTGACGCTTCCCTCGCCAGTGCGCTGCCAGAAGGCCATCTGCTCCCAACCGCCGGGGAGGCTGTCCGGGACATCATTCTGGTAGGCCGCGAACCACAGCGGGTAGTGGCTGAATTCGGTGGTGTTGGCCATATCTTGCTGCCAGAAGTAGCGGTAGGTGTACACCATTGGCTTACGACCGGTAAGGCGCTCAGTTTCACCTAGAAAAGTGCGGGTCCATTCCTGAAGTTGCTCCGGCGCGAGGCCATCAGTTTGCTCCAGATCCATCACTGGAGGCAGGTCTTGCGGATGCGCCTTGTACGCGGCCGCAAATTCTGCGGCCTGCGCTACGGGATCGGTGCCGGGGCGAGCGTAGTGATAGGCACCGACAGTCAGACCGTTGTCCTTGGCCTGCTGGATGTCTTGAGCGTACTGCGGGTTCTGGTACCCAATGCCTTCGGTGGCCTTCACGAACGCGAAGTCCTGGGAATTGTTTACGGTAGCCCAGTCAATATTGCCTTGCCAGCTGGCCACGTCGATGCCGGATGGCGCATCGTGCCCAGCGGCGACCGCCACAGGGGTAAGCAAAGTGGCGGAAAGGAGCAGGGGAAGGAGGACCTGTCGTGTCCGTCGGAAAATATGCATGACACCAAACGTACACAACTTTCACACAAGTCACATCAGCAACACGTAAGAATTATCAATCTTGTTCAATCTCACACACTTGACATACAACCAAATAAACAAGGGATAGATCACCATCGTCAGAACGCCATACTGCACAAAAGCCAACTCTTCCGATGCCGGCATCACATTCCACAAGAAGTGCAGCAGCATCGCGGCCCCAATCCACCACAACTTGGACAGAGACTTCCGCTGGAACATGGCTTGCCCGATGCCCCAGCCAGCAATCGCGGTCAGCGCCACGTGGAGCCCCGGACCTGCGACAGCTCGCATCCCCCACATCGCAAGGACACCAGCGAAATCACTATTGGCGTCGAGAAGCGCGCCCATCGCCCCATAGCTAAGGTTCTCATTAACCTCAAAGCCCAGCCCGACCAAACCGCCGGTGACAAAGCCGTGCCACGGCCGATTCAGACGACGGGAGCAATACAGGATCAGCAGCACGCCAGCAGCTTTGGCGATCTCCTCTGGATACGCCCCACCAAAGGACGCGGCGAGCACCTCCCAACCCAGTTTGTCGGTGATCTCCAACCACGCAGTCGAAGGCAGCGCGACCAGCGCCAACGACACCCCCGCACCCCAGGCCAGGCAGCTCAAGACGTACAGCCCGCCTGCCGACGGCCACAACGGCCCCGCCCGAAACAGCAATACGCCGGCAACCAGGTACACCGCCGCGAAAAGCAGCCCCAACCCGAGCCCAATTGGAGATAGCACACCACCAAGTCCAGTCATGAGGACGGCGATCGGAATGCCGAACACCAGCACTAACCAGTACATTCCCGAGCGATTCATGCCGCCACACCTAGCTCTTCCAGCTCAGGCAACTCGCCTTCGCCACCGCGAAAGGCATCCAGGATCAGCGCCGAATACGGTCGCTGTTCTGCACCGCTCACCACTGCGACCATCATCAGCCCTTCATGTTCACCCGTACCAACGGTGGCAACGCCTATCGCATCATCGGTCTCATAGAGCAGGTGCTGTCCATCCCGAACCAGCTCGCCCTCACCTGGTGGGAAGAGCAGGGCGGCGCGCATGCCCCGCTTGAGAGTGTTCTCCGGATCCTCGCTGCCTTCCATCACAATGGAATACACACTTGCACCGTCACAAGACCACGATTCCATCAGTAGTTCATCGCCCTCTTCACAAGTCAAGGGGCCACCGTCGGGCCAGTTGATGGGAATCTCCCACTGGGTCATCGGCGAGCTCAACACGAGTGGACTGCGATCACTATCGAGCTCTGGAACCGCCAGGCTGATCAGTGAAGGCGCGAGCAGCAGTGTCGCCACAATTCCGGTGATTTTCCACACCGGTAGCCGGGGTTTGAGTCGATAGTTGGGCATAGTGCCTAGGATAGTGCGTTATGGACAACCTCTATGAAGCAGTAAATGGCGACTGGCTGGCCACCCACGTGATTCCCGATGACCGCGCCGTCGATGGCACCTTCCACAAGTTGCGTGACGACGCCGAGGCTGCGGTGCATGAACTGGTGCAGGAGCATCCGCTCTACCGCGGGTTCATGGACGTAGGCACCCTCAACGCTCTCAGCACAGGCCCCCTCGGCCCCGACTTGTCCTTACTGACGCTGCCCGCCACTGAAGCGCTGGGCAAGCTCTCCCGCACCGGAGTCTCTTCCCCCATCGAAGCCTTTGTAGCAAAGGACTCTGCGTCCGAGGAAGCATTGGTTTACCTCGTACAAGGCGGCCTCGGGCTACCAGATGAGGCTTACTACCGCGAGCATCCAGAGATCCTGGCTGGCTATGAACAGCACGTGGCACGGATGCTGGAATTCCTTGGAAAATCGGATCTGACTCCCGCCGTCATCGAGCTGGAGAAGAAGCTTGCCGCCGCGCATTGGGATGTCGTTGCGGCCCGCGACGCCCAGAAGACTTTCAACCCGATGCCGTTTTCCGACCTACCTGTCAACGTCCAGGAGGTGCTCCGCGCCGCTGGGGTGCCTGAGCATCGGGTGATCAACATGATGCCGTCCTTCTTCACCGCCCTGGATGCCTTGTTGGAGTCCGAGGACTGGACCCCGTGGCTTACCTGGCACGTTCTCTCCGCCCGCGCCCCTTATCTCACCGAAGAGATTTCGCGCGCGAACTGGGAGTTTTATGGACGTACGCTCACTGGCGCCACCGAGCAGCGCGACCGCTGGAAGCGCGCCGTCGGGTTGGTTGAATCCATGGTGGGTGAAGAAATCGGCAAGGCCTACGTGGACAAGCACTTCCCCCCTGCCCATAAGGAAGAGATGGAGCGGCTGGTCGGTCGGCTACTCAAGGCTTATGAGTCCCGTATTTCGCAGCTGGAATGGATGACCCCGGAGACTCGGAAGCGCGCCCTGGAAAAGCTAGCCAAGTTCAAAGCCAAGATCGGCTACCCGAACAACTGGCGTTCTTTTGATGGCCTCGAATTCGGCTCGGACTTGTTGGAGAATGTTCGTCGCGCTGCCGCCTTCAACCATGACTACGAGTTGGCCAAGATCGGCAAGCCGGCGGACCGGGACGAATGGGTCACCACCCCGCAAACCGTCAACGCCTTTTACAACCCAGTGGTCAATGACATCACCTTCCCAGCAGCTATCCTGCAGCCCCCGTTCTTCGACCCAGCTGCCTCGGATGCAGCGAACTTCGGAGCGATCGGCGCCGTCATCGGCCATGAAATCGGGCACGGTTTCGACGACCAAGGTTCGCATTACGACGGCGACGGCAACCTGAACTCCTGGTGGACCGAGGCTGATCGTACTGCTTTCACCAAGCTGACCGCACAATTGGTTGAGCAGTTCGACGGCCTCATCCCAAGCGTCTTGGCAGGCAAAGCGGGCATCCATGGAGTCAACGGTGAGTTCACCTTGGGTGAAAATATCGGCGACCTTGGTGGCTTAGGCATCGCCGTGACGGCTTTCCTCCAGTCTGGCTCTCAGGAAGAACTCCCCGAGCTCTTCCTGTCATGGGCGCGGATCTGGCGCACCGCTATCCGTCCTGAAATGGCTGAGCAATACCTTGCCATCGATCCACACTCCCCAGCCGAGTTCCGCTGCAACGTCATCGCCGCGAATATCGACGAATTCTATGAAGCGTTCGAAGTCGGAGACATGGCAATTTCCGCAGAGCAACGCGTGCGGATCTGGTAGTTTACGCAGCTAAACTAGTCCTCTGTTGCGTCCGCGACGGAGGACTAGTTCAACGGTCATTAGCGAAAGAGCAGCGCTACCGCCGTTAGTAATCCGCTCAGCAGTAGCCCTTTTCCGTAATAGTCAATTAGTTCCATTGGAACACTTATCCCCATGCCGTTCTCCATGAAAGTTAAGGTCACCACGCGTCGCGGTTGACCGCGCTTGTAGGATCCATAGCCAATCGAGGCGACTATTCCAAGCAGCCACACTAACGGCAGTTGCCACAACAGGTACGCCACTGTGCCTCCAAGCAGCGCGTGACATCCAAGAACGATGAACCCTGCTGTCGTGCTGTCCGTTAGTTTGCTGGTATCCGCACAGCGATAGACACCAGCGCCGAGAATGGTCCACGCACAAACAAAAACAATGGCACAACTAGGACCAAGAGGCGTTGTGAGCACCACAGCGGTTGCTATCTGGATCAGCGCGATGAGCAGCAGATACGACCTTCTCATAAGACGTCGCAACGTTAAAGAGGGGAGCTTTATCGATCTCCACCGGATCCACATCTCAGCGAAGGCATCGGAGGCGAGTTGATTGTCTTGCACGTGAAAAGCTGCCAATCCAACGAGCCGGGTGCGCCCGGCTGCGAGAAGGACTGGGAGACTCGCGGGCTTGATCATGGCGAATACGACGCGTAGCGCAACAGCACCACAAGCACCTAGCACTGGGTGCCCAACCGCGACTCCAGTAACAACACCAAAAACTAACTGTCCACAAAGCTGGACTACTGAGTCCACATCAAAGCTGCGCCTACCGCCACGTGGCCGCTCGTGGTAAACCCAACGAAGCTCTGACAGCGCACGCAATGGCATGATCCGCTCTAGAAGCCATGCGAGTAGGGAGTTTGCTAAGACCGCCGATACAAGAACGATCGGCGACGAGGCCACTCCCGCTAGATCGGACTTAGCAGCTAACCACTGAACGCCGTTCCACAGAAACCCTAGGCACACGCCTGCAATTACTATTGGGTACAGAAAACCCGATATGCGTTCGAAAATGCTCATCTGAGATCTACTATTTCGTCACAGGCAGCCTGAACTAGTGCTGAATGAGAAGCAACTACGACGATGCGGGTGTCCGCTAGTGTCTTAAGCTCATCACATAGAAACGCTATCCAGTCGGGATCGAGGTGCCGCTCTGGTTCATCGATGAGGATTACCCCAGCAGGCACCCTAAGTTGCGCAGCCAGGAATACACGCTGCCGTTGCCCGCTGGATAACCACGCAGGCGGAAGCTCAAGAAGGGGTTCCAAGTCCCAACTCGCAACGAGTGCTTCCGAAGATTCACCCAGCAGCTCCAAATGCTCAGCAACGGTCATATCGGGATAAAAGACCGGATCTCCCACCCGGAGCACAATGCCATCCCCCTGATAGCTGACGGTACCCTCGATCGGCTCAAGCTCGTTGGCCATGGTTTGCAACAGAGTGGATTTCCCAACTCCATTGGGTCCACGCAGCCCATACATCCGGCCAGGACAAAATTCCTTATCTAAGGATCCGATGGGCAGTTTATGTCCATAACTACAGGCAACGTGAAGCATGGCACCATGATACACATTGATATCCACTAACTTACCGAGTAACTTACTTGGTAAGGAGGTAGTAGCGAATGTCCATCAAATATGCACTATTGAGCCTCCTCGACGAGCAACCGCAAGGATCTGCCCAGCTGCAGGCCACTTTTCATGAGCGCACGAATCACACCTGGCCACTCAATATCGGTCAGGTCTACCAAACAGTCAAGCGACTCCAACGCGATAAGTTGATCGAAGTCACTGGCCGCGATGGTAAGGCCGACATTTTCAGCATCACCCCAGCCGGCAATCAAGCATTGCGGGAATGGTGGTCGATGGCCGTCGAAAAGCCCGCCGATGACCGCGATGAACTGGTGATCAAAATGGCGATCGCAAAGGATCGCAGCACGCTAATCAAAACTCAACGCGCTGCGAATATGGCAAAACTTCGTGAATTAACTCGTACCCCGTCCGAAGGCACCGCCGATCTACTGAAACAGCGGCACATTTTTAACCTCGAAGCCGAGGCCCGCTGGCTCGACTACTTAGAGGAGCAAGCATGAAACTGGAAAGCATTACTCAAGAATTCCGTGACGGATCCAACACCCGCACAGTGCTTCGCGATGTCACTCTCGAAGTCAGCCCGGGCGAACTCGTCGCCGTCATGGGGCCGTCGGGAGCCGGCAAAACCACCTTGTTGCGCATCGCGGGGTTGCTCGAAACACCCACTAAAGGGCGCGTGCTTATTGGCGACATCGACTGCTCTACGCTGGACCGCAATCAACGAGCTGATTTACGTCGCGACAGACTCGGATTCGTCTTCCAGGATTACAACCTCATCGATACCCTGACGATTGTCGAAAACGTCGCATTGCCACTTGAACTCGCTGGTCACCGCTCAGCGAGGAAGCAGGCTTTGGCAGAGCTGGAAAAGCTCAGTCTGGGGGAAATAGCTGAGCAGTTCCCCGACGAAGTTTCTGGTGGCGAACGCCAACGTACCGCAATTGCCCGCGCTTTTATCGGGCCACGCTCCGTAATCCTCGCCGACGAACCGACAGGTGCTTTGGACACAGCGAATTCCGATGCTGTGATGCGCCTCATCAGGAACCGCGTCGACGAGGGCTCATCCGGTTTGATGGTCACACACGAACCTCGACTGGCAGCCTACGCCGACCGAACGGTGCGGTTGAAGGACGGTGAACTGCAATGATCCGGCTAGCACGACGTGACATCGTCAAGCATTGGAAACGCTCACTGGTCGCGATACTCCTCTTGGCGATGCCTACGCTCATCCTCACCACGTTCCTATCACTGGTCCACACCGCCGTGTACCTCGAGGAGTATCCGGAAAATGTGTATACCTATGCGAACAACGCTACGCAGCCGCGGGAAGATTTCCACCGGGTATACCGTGGCCAAACCGCTGCTTCTGCCAACGGCGAGTCAGTAAACCAATGGGTCACTGCGCATGACTATGCTGATGCCCCGCCTCCCGGCACGGTGATTATCTCGCGCGGTGTCGCCCGCGCCCTGGGACTATCTGTCGGCGATACCGTCGACATCGGCACTGCCGCGTTAACGGTCTATGACCTGCGCTACCCAGATAACATAGTGGCCAATGTGGCTGACGGCGCCCAATTAGGTCTTGACGATGACGTGTGGTGGGCAACAACTGAACGGGTGGCCGCGGGTGACCCAACGTTTAGCGGCATCTTTGTCGAAGAAGGCCAACCTCTACCGCCCCGCCTTTCCCGCTTCATAGTGGGCTTTTTCGCAAGCGGATTCTCCGCCACAATGCTGCTCTCCCTGTTTGCTCTCATGACAATCATCGTCGCGGCACTGAGCGCTCCTTTGTTTGTGATGGCACACACTCGTCTACGCCGCATCCAACAACAATTGGACTTCATCGGCGCACGGAAATCCCGCATCGATGCCATACTCCGTTGGGAGGCACTGCTCCTCGGCATAGCCGGCGGCGGATTAGGTCTCTTCGCTTCGGGAGTACTGTCTGCCGCCACCGGGTACTTCTTTATCGATGAAAAGGTTCAATGGGCCTGGGACACAGGACTGATCTTTGTTGCACTCACACTGGCCAGTGCATTGTCATCCGCACAAATAGCTTTGCGAGGCTCCCAACGAGGCGCCCTGCGCACTTGGCAGCGCTGGCTTGGACCAAGCATCCTTGTCTTCGGGTGCTTGGTCCTTCTCGAACCGAGCATTGGCCCGTTTTTAGGAATGCCGGTTGCTTGCCTTGGCGCGGCCCTGTGCGGACCATGGATAATTGGCATTCTTGCTGCGCTGGCCAAACACGTGCCTAGTGTGACCGCAATGTCGATTCGAGACGCTGAACGCAACCACAAGCGGACGTCAGCAGCCATCGCATCGATCACCGCCACATCCATCGCCATCGGAGTCCTCAGCATTGCGCTACCAGGTTTCATGAATCCTAATCAAGGCCTTAGCAATGGAGTGATCGCTAAGGCCAACGTCCCCGTGACATCGCAGGAGAATTTTCTCCCATTACTGACAGCGCTCGAAGAAGACTTCGGGCCTCGAGTCGATATCTACGCAACAGAAGATTACTCGTATGATTCCGGTGGAACTGCTTGGTACCCATTGGGCATTTACGCCTACGACATAGTGGCCGACCCAGCGATTGTAGACATGCTAGTGATCGATCCAGAAAGTCGGAAGGCTGCACGAGAAAAACTGCAGGCAGGCGAGACTATCAAGGCTTCTGAATTGGGAATCGCTGCGCCGGGAAAACTGAGTGCTCGACCAGACTCCGGTGAAAAGAGTAAGTATGTGGCTAGCTTGTTTCCGGATAGCCCTACTACGATTCAACAGCTCAAATTGCATCGACTCAGCCAAACCAGTGGCATGGAAATCGGTGCAGCAAATGAAAACAAGAGCCTGCTCACAGTCACGCTACTAATGGTGGGCCTCGGAGTCCTGTTCATTGTCTCGATCATCGCTATGGTGCTTGTGCTCGCCGCCGCGGAATCTCGCACGGATCGTCGCTGCCTCGATGACATCGGCGCGGGTCCGAAGACAATGCGAAAATACCTTGCTACACAGGCCGCACTTATCACGATTCCGAGCGTTTTCTTGGGTTTCGCATTGACGATTGTCATACTTGCGATATTTCGGGGCTCATTCTGGTTTAGCGGCCCAATGGCACCGTTTTAGAATCACCGAGTCAAATCACTACAGATCGCGCCAGATCAGTTCAGCCACCACGAATTGGTCTCCAGATTCGATCAGAGTGCCGCTGATGTGTCGCGGAGATGGGACGCGGGATGCACGCAGGTATTTTGCGGGGAGGAGTCGGCGCGAAACACGTAGTTCAAAGGAACGTCCTACGCCGTTGACTTTCGCGCTGGCAAGGACGCGCTCTTCGGAGGCATTCTCTATGGCCACGTCAGTGATTTCAGTGGACGGGGTCTGGCCGGTGCCTTGGATGTGCATGGCCTGAGCCTTGCCGTCGCTACGCTCAGCTTCGGTGTCTCCGGCGAGGATGACGCGCACGATCTCCCCTACCGCTACTGGGTCGTGAATCGCCTTAGTAACGTAGCGGGTTCCGAGCGCGCTGTGCTCCATGGTGCCCACCTGCCCGCTAGACAGTGCCTCGCTGCGATAAGTGACGGGCAGCTGGACTAAACGCCCCTCATCATCGTTGCCAATAACAAAGTCGATACCAACTTCGCCCGCTGGGTCTACCAGCCGAAACGCGCCGAGTTCCGTGAATCCTGGCATCCAGGCTTGCAGCATTTCTTCCTTGCTTGGTGTCAAGGTTGCTGGGAGGATTTCTGCTACGCGGCTCATGCGTGCCAGTCTATGCGCTCCAGGTCGAGCAGGAAACCTTTCGCAGATAATCCGCCAAGGTATCCTCCTAGTCCGCTCTTCGCCAAGACCCGATGGCAGGGCACCAGAATTGGCAGTGGGTTTCTCGCACACGCTGTCCCAACGGCTCGGGCCGCCCCGGGACGCCCAAGCTCGGCAGCAAGCTGACCATAGGTTTTAACCTCGCCAAAGCTTATCGACGCCAACGCCCACTGCACCTCCTGCCGGAAGTTCTTCGGTTCCGGGCGATCCAGCGGCACGGTGAATTTTTCTCGCTTGCCCGCCAAGTACTCTTCGATCTCCGCCCGGGCTTGTTGCTCCCAAGTGGTGGGCTCGCAGGTTTCCGCTGTGCAGAAACGAACGTGCTGGATGCCATTGCCGGAGGAAACGAGGGTTAGCGGGCCGATGGCGGAGACGAAGGAGAGCATATACTCAGTGTATGGAAGATTTTGTGGTTGGTGGCCAGGATCGCAAGCTCAGTGACCAGGAACAGTTCGAGCAAATCGACTGGTATTTCCAGGCGCATTACCCTGTGAAAGATCTCGAAGATTGGCTGGCCCGTCTTCCCGATCGCCTCACCCATGCTGCAATGATGCAGCTGGGCTCCGCCGCGGATCATGAAATGCCCGGCGTGCTCTATTCCGCGGGCATCACCATGTCCGAACATGAGCTGGGCACTGTTTTCACGCCCTCACAGCCCAACACTCGCACGGCGGTGGCTTCCTGGGGTCGCCCTGCAGGCCCGGCTACGGAGAATTACTGGTTCCCGCTTGTCGCCGCAGCAGCGCAACTGTCTGGCACAACCATTCTTGCTACGAATCAAGTAGCAGCAGCGAAGTCCTTTTCGGACACTGCTTGGGGGCTATCCGAAGGGTGCCCAGCTGTAGAAGACGCCGGGTTCGATAACTACCTGCTTACCCGACCGAACGGCGACTGGATTCAGACCCCAGCCGCTGCCCGCGCAGAGATCCAAGCAGTGGCCGAGTTCTTGCGGGGAAACTAGCAAGCAACTTCGAATTCCGCCTCGGTGATGGACTGGAGCTCCGCCAGGCTTACGCCGTCGGCAAGCTCGAGGAGCGTCAAGCCCTTGTTCGCGTCCACAGCGAACACCGCATGGCTGGTGACGATCATGTCCACGCACTTCGCGCCGGTCAGCGGCAGGGTGCAGCTCTTGAGGATTTTCGACTGCCCCTTCTTGGTCACATGATCTGTCATCACGATGATCGTGCCTGCGCCGTGTACTAGGTCCATGGCCCCACCCATTCCTTTGACAAGTTTGCCGGGCACCATCCAGTTAGCTAGATCACCGAATTGGGAGACTTCCATAGCGCCCAGCACTGCAACGTCGATGGACTTGGAACGGATCATCGCGAAGGAATCCGACGACGAGAAGAAGGAGGCGCCGGTGGTAGCGGTGATGGTCTCTTTACCGGCGTTAATCAGCTCTGGGTCCACGGCCTCATCTGTCGGGTAGGGACCAACACCGAGGATGCCATTTTCGGAGTGGAGCACCACATCTAGCCCCTCCGGTAGGTAACCGGGTACGAGAGTCGGCATGCCGATGCCCAGGTTGACGTACTGCCCGTTCCGCAGCTCCTTGGCCACGCGAGCCGCCATCTGGTTACGATCCCAAGCCATTACTTGCTCACCGTCCTATTCTCGATTCCGGTCTCTTGTGGGCCAACATGCACAACCTTTTGCACGTAAATTCCAGGTAGATCCACCTCATCGGGGTCCAGCGTCTCTACGAGTTCCTCTACCTGGGCGATGGTGATCTTTCCGGACATCGCTGCGTCTGGATTGAAATTCTGCGCGGTCTTATAGAAGGACAGGTTGCCGAATTTGTCACCCCGCTTGGCATGCACGAGCGCGAAGTCCGCCCGGATACCCTCTTCCATCACATACAGTTCGCCGTTAAATTCGCGTGTCTCTTTAGGCTGGGACACCTCTGCCACGCTGCCATCCGAGTTGTAGCGCACCGGCAATCCTCCCTCAGCGACCTGCGTGCCAACTCCAGCAGTGGTGTAGAACGCCGGAATTCCAGCCCCGCCTGCGCGCATCCGTTCCGCCAAGGTGCCCTGCGGCGTGAACTCCACGGAGATTTCGCCAGCTAGGTACTGGCGAGCGTATTCCTTATTAGCGCCAATATATGAGCCGATAGTCCGGGAAATCCGTCCATGTTCGAGTAGTTTTCCGAGGCCGTGCCCATCGGTACCACAGTTGTTGGAGATGATCGTAAGGTTCGTAGACCCAACTTCACGGAGCGCGTCAATAAGGATGGCAGGTATCCCTACCAGCCCAAACCCGCCCACTGCTATCGATGCCCCGTCAGGGATTTCCACTACCGCATCACTTGCTGATGAATATGTCTTGTCAATCATAATCCGCAGTGTACACTGATGTTCATATATTGCACACTAGTTCACACTGCGAACATCAGCGGTCTTAAGGAGATCCAGTGAACCCCAAACCTGCTCCCGAGAGCAGCCCCGACACCACCACAGTTCAATCTTTGGCTCGTGGTCTCGCCGTCATTCGTTCCTTTAACGGCGAGCGCCCAAAACAAACCCTCAGCGAAGTAGCCGAGGTCACCGGATTAGCCCGTGCTACCGCCCGACGCTTCCTCCACACCCTGGTTTCCCTCGAGTACGCAGGAACGGATGGCACGGCGTTTTGGCTCACCCCGCGAGTATTAGAACTGGGATTCTCTTATCTCTCTGGGCTCGAACTACCCACAATCGCACAACCCCGACTCGAACAGCTCTCCCGCACTCTGGGCGAATCTAGCTCCCTGTCTGTTCTCGACGGTGCCGACGTGGTCTACGTCAACCGCGTTCCGGTGCGCAAGATCATGACGGTGTCGATCACCATCGGCACCCGCTTCCCAGCCTTTGCTACCTCCATGGGGCGCGTCCTGCTCGCTGCTCTCCCAGAGGATCAACTAAATAAATTCCTCGCGGTCGCCGATTTCGACGCCCTCACTTCCCGCACCAAAACCAGCCCCGCGGACATTAAGGCAGAACTGGCGCTGGTGAAAGACCAGGGATTCGCCATCGTGGATCAAGAGTTAGAACCTGGGCTGCGCTCCGTCGCTGCACCCATCTATTCCCCTACCGGGGATGTCATTGCCGCGATCAACATCTCTACCCAGAGTGCGCTTCGCGACGCCGGGGAGCTCACCCACCAGGTCATCCCCGAGCTCCTCAACACCGCCCGCGCCATCTCTGCCGACCTGAAAACCGCATCACCTTAAAATCTAGAAAGGCCAGCTCCGTTGAATTCCACTCCCAGCGACATTGTCATCGTCAGCCCACTGCGCACCCCAGTTGGCCGTTACGGTGGTCAATTTTCCCAGGTCAACGTCCAAGACCTCGCCGTTCCCGTTGTTCAGGAGATCCTGAAGCGAACCGGCCTAGACGCCAAGCATATCGACGACGTCATCCTCGGCCAGGCCTCTCCCAATGGTGCAGCTCCTGCCTTAGGACGCATCGTTGCTCTGGATGCCGGGCTTGGAACCTCAGTTCCTGGCATGCAGTTGGATCGGCGCTGCGGTTCGGGGCTGCAGGCCATCGCAACCGCAGCTGCCCATATTGCTGCTGGCGCCGCTGACCTCATCATCGCTGGTGGCGCGGAATCCATGTCCCGCACTGAATACACAGTAGATGGGGACGTGCGTTGGGGCACCAAGGGCGGTTCCATGGAGTTCAAGGACCGATTAGCAGAAGCTCGCGTGACCGCTGGCGGCAAAAATCATCCCGTCCCAGGCGGCATGATCGAAACCGCAGAAAACCTCCAGCGTGAGTACTCCATTGAACGTCAGGCCCAGGATGCTATGGCGGCTACCTCACATGAGCGCGCCGTTCAAGCACAAGAGTCGGGGGTTTTCGCCAAAGAAATCGTCCCCGTCTCTGTCCCCGGCCGAAAGCCTCAGGATCCACCGCAGCAGCTCAGTACCGACGAACACCCGCGCCCCGGCACCACCAGCGAAAAGCTAGCCAAGCTCGGAGCAATCCTGCCGGACGGCACCGTGACTGCCGGTAACGCCTCTGGTCAAAACGACGGCGCTGCCGCGATGATCGTTTGTACCCGCGACCGCGCAGCCGAACTGGGGCTCAACCCAGTTGCACGACTGGCGGGGTGGGCAGTGGCAGGAGTTCCTCCGGAGACCATGGGCATCGGCCCAGTACCAGCAACGAAGAAGGTACTTGAGCGCTTGAACCTGACCTTGGCTGACATGGATGTCATCGAGCTCAATGAGGCCTTCGCCGCGCAGGCCCTAGCGGTGCTCGCAGAGCTCGAGCTATCCCCCTCGGATCCACGGCTTAACCCGCACGGATCGGGCATCTCTCTCGGCCATCCGGTGGGGGCGACCGGAGCCCGGATGGTCGTGACACTGGCGCATGAGCTGCAACGGCGCCAAGGCCGCTACGGCCTGGCCACAATGTGCATCGGTGGCGGACAGGGCCTAGCGGCTGTCTTCGAAGCGGAAAACAACTAAGAGTTAAGGAGAACAAATGGCAATCCTGCACGTACAAGAATTCGGCACCGGCGGCACCCCACTGGTCTTTCTCGGCTCTTTGGGCTCGGATACCGCAATGTGGCTGCCACAGTTAGACCATTTCAGCGCATCGAGGCGCACCATCGCGCTCGATCACCGCGGTCACGGCTCTTCTCCTCTCGTGGCCGGCTCTCCCACCGTCGCGGAGCTAGCCGAGGATGTCCAAACGACATTGCGCGCTATCGGCGTCGAGAAATACGACGTAGTCGGCCTTTCTCTGGGAGGCGCCGTCGCACAGTGGCTGGCCCGCTTTGATGACAACGTGGAGCGTGCGGTCTTCATCTGTACCGCCGCAAAGTTTGGCGAGCCAGCTGGCTGGGCGGATCGGGCTGATACCGTCCGAACCGGCGGGGTGGCTGCGCTTTCCGACGCCGTGGTGGATCGCTGGTTCTCCCCGACCTGGTTACAGCAGCACCCCGCTTCTCGGATGTATTACCGCGCCATGATCGAAAGTACCCCAGCAGAAGGTTACGCCCTGGCCTGTGAGGCACTTGCCAACTGGGACTTCCATGCCGAACTGCCACAAATTGCGGTACCAACGCTTGTTATCGCCGGCACGGAAGACCCCTCCACCGCGCCGGCTGTAGTGCGACAAATCTCTGACGCGATCCCCGACGCGCACTATGCCGAACTCTCGCCCGCCGCGCACCTGCCAAATCTGGAACAACCGGAACAGGTGAACCGGCTCATCGAAGCCCACCTAGCCAGCTAATCCCGCCCTAAAGGAGTCGCTTCATGGCCCGCATATGGCCGCTGCTTGCCGTCGAGAAGCCGACCTTACCCCGCCCAAGTTGGCAGGAGGTTCGCCGGGATCTTGGTATTCAAGAGATAGGGGTCGGCCTAGTTGCGCTGCTCTTTTCCGCCTCAGGGGCCATCGCGGTGATCTTGCAGGCTGCCTCCGCGGGAAACCTCAGCGGGCAACAGACCGCCTCTTGGATTTTCGGAGCCTTCTTTGGCAACGGCATCCTGACGGTGCTGCTCACCTACCTGTATCGGTCCCCGCAAGCATATTTTTGGACCATCCCGGGCACGGTGTTGGTGGGCGACGCTCTCACGCATTTGAGCTTCGCCGAGGTCATCGGAGCATACTTGGTCACCGGTCTGGTGGTATTCACGCTGGGATGGTCTGGTCTCATCGGGCGCATCATGACGGCGCTCCCACCCACGATTGTGATGGCGATGGTGGCGGGCATTTTCCTAAGGTTCGGTTTAGATCTGATCGGTGCTGCGCGCAGTGCACCTATCATCGCGCTGCCAATGATTGCCGTATTCGTGGCGCTATCCGCGCTGCCCAAACTAGGGAAATACGCTCCACCTGTTGCGGTGGCCGCGGTCCTCGGCACGCTGTTGGCGCTAGTTACTGGGGAATTCTCGAGCGGGGCGCTTGCTAACGGGATCATCGCCAAGCCGATGCTATTTCGACCCGAGTTCAGCGCAAACTCCTTGATTGAACTGGTGATCCCGCTAGCGATCACTGTAGTGATCGTGCAGAACGGCCAGGGCACTGCAGTGCTCTCGGCGTCGCGACACCACCAAGGCCCTAACCTTTCGGCAGCTGCCAGCGGTATCTGGTCAATCCTGGTGGGCGTGCTGGGCACTTCTCCCACCTGCCTAACCGGTCCGACAAACGCTATTATCTGCAGCGCCCCCGAGCCTAAACGCCACTACACCGCAGCCTTGGTCACCGGTAGTGGCGCTATCCTTATCGGACTGTTGGCACCGGTGATGGTGGGGTTCATGTTGGCCATGCCAGGGGCATTCATCGCTACGCTGGCAGGGGTTGCCATGCTGGTGCCACTCAAGAACGCCTTTGTGGCCGCGTTTTCGGGTGCAGCTACCACGGGCGCGCTGGTGTGTTTCCTCGTGACGGTGGCTAACCTCACTTTGTTGGGGATCACCGCCCCATTTTGGGGCTTGCTCTTCGGTTGCGCTACGGCCGCTGCCTTAGACAGGAAGAAGCTCCCCTAGGCAGGTATTTCCTAGGGGAGCGAGCGTGGTTGCTATTTGACGTCGTTGGGGTGCTTCGCCAGCGGCGTGACCTTAATGTCCATATAGGGGAACATCGGTAGGCCGGACAGGATCTCGTGGAGTTCGTCCGCATCCGCAACGTTCAGGATGGAAATGTTGGCGTACTCGCCTGCGATACGCCAGATCTCCGGCCATTTTCCCGATCCCTGCTGTTGTTGAGAGTAGGCTCGCTCACGAGCCATCAGGTCAGCCCGCAGCTCCGGATCCATATCGGCTGGGAGATTGACGATCATGTGGCAGTGAAACAGTGCCATGGTGGCGCTCCTTTATTTTCTAGTGAAGTGGTTGATCTTGTCCCAGTCGGGCTCGAGTCCCAGGCCGGGTCCTTCCGGCAGGGTGACGGTGCCGTCCGCGTAGACCAGGTCAGCAGTGGTGTAGCTTTCGCACAGCAGTAAGGGACCGAACAGTTCGGAACCGTAGGATACCGCTGGGGTGGCGCAGGCAAAGTGCAGCGAGGCAGCCGTACCAAATGGCCCTTCCAGCGAAGTCGCGCCGTGACAGGCCAGGCCGGCTGCTTCTGCAATGGCGGCGGCCTTCATGGATTCCCGCAAACCGCCGAGTTTGGTGGTCTTGAGTGCAACTACATCCGCAGCTTGCATCTCTATCACCTTGAGCACGTCCGCCGGGCTGCATACGGATTCATCCGCCATGACCGGCACGCCTACTCGCTGGGTGATCTCCCGCAGGGTGTGGTAATCGTGTGCCGGCGTGGGCTGCTCGAAAAGGTCGAACCCGGCGTCGGCAAGCCGCGGCAGATAGTGCAGGGCGGTGAGACGGTCCCAGCGCGCGTTGATGTCGATGCGCAGGGACACCTTGTTCCCCACCGCTGCAGCGAGGTCGACCAAGCGCTGCGTATCGACGGCCGGATCCCCGGAACCCATCTTGAGTTTGAAAGAACGATGCCCATAATCCGCGATGCGCTCCTCGATTTCCGCGACCGCTTCGTCGAGGGGCAGTACGCCCAGCGCCCAGGTGACATCGATCTTGTCACGAACGGCACCACCCAAAAGGTCGCGCACTGGGATACCAAGGGAGCGGGCCCAGGCATCATGGATCGCAACGTCGCAGGCTGCCTTGGCAAAACGATCATTGGCAACCACTTTTTCAAAGTCAGCGAGGATGCCTGCCAGCTCGTTGAGCTGCCGCCCGATCATGACGGGGGCCAGGTACCCGTCGATGATGGCCTTCATGGTTTCTACGGATTCCCCGCCCCACCAGGGGCCGCCGGGCACCACACCTTCACCGTAACCCTGCACGCCTGCCTCGGTCACAACGGTAACCAACAGAATCGGCTGCGCGACCGCGGTAGTGGTGGCAAAGCCATGCGGGCGGATGAGGGGAACATCAAGAATGCGCGTATTTACCCGCGTAATGGTCAAATCGGCCACATTGTCTCCTTCATGTGCATCAAAACGACGGTAGCCCCATCCCATTGTTTATGGGAGGGGCTGGGAAGTGTGGGTTAGTCTTCCTTGTCCAACGCGAAGGAGTAATCGACCACGTTGTTGCCGTTGCCGTCTTCCTTTGGATCAAGCAGCAATTCTGGCTTTACTGCGGTTGCGACGTCATTATCAGTCCAGTCACCACCGCGGAAGTACAGCTGAGTAGTGATGCTGCGGTGGCCTGGGGCCTTGACCATCAGGTGCAGATGAGCTGGGCGCCATGGGTGTCCGCCGTAGGAATCAATGAACCAGCCGGTAGGTCCATCGGACGGGATCTGGTACGGAGCCGGCTGCAGGGTCTTGATCTGGTAACGGCCCTCTTCATCGGTGACGATGGTGCCACGGAGGTTCCATTCTGGAATGTTTGGCGCGAACTGAGAGTAGTAGCCCTCGGAGTCTGCGTGCCACAGCTCGACGGTGGCTCCGCCGAGGCCCTTGCCATCCACGTCGGTGACCTGGCCCTGGAAAATCAGTGGCTGCTGTACTTTGTCCTGTTCACGCATTGGCATCTCGCACACGGCCGGGAGCTGTGGCGCGTTTTCAACGTAATACGGGCCTTCGATGGAGCCCTTGGTGCCGGTGTATTCGTGGCGGTTGTAGTTGATCTCTTCGATCTCATGCTCCACGAAAACGTCCAGCCACAGTGGCCACTCGCCATATTCGCCAACGTCGATCATCCACTGCTTTAGCACGCGGTACTCGTCGTAGGTGACCTGGTGATCGTGAGCAACCTTAGCGATAGCCGCGAGGAGGTCAGTGTAGATCGCGTTCGCGCGCTCCTTGGAGGTATCGGCGGAAACACGATCTGACTTGAACTTGTCGGTAGCCGCGTTGCCAGAGGCGTGTGCGGTTGGGTTGATCTCTGCCTGAGTCATGTCAGTGACCTTTCGGTGGGTGAGAAGTGGTGGCTGGGTGGTTGGGGTGCGAGTGAGAAGCCACAGCGCCTGTGACCCTCAAATCACTTGATAGGTACTGTGCTTCAGGTCACGGGCTAAGTCAACCGTCAAAATCGGCCCCAAAAGCCCGTTTCACGCCAAAGAGATGGAAAAGTCCCCCATTTCTCCAGGTAAATGGACGCTAAGTGAACGAACGTCCATTTAGCGCACGTCCAACCCCTAGACAACCCTAGGGAAGTCCCTAGTGTGACCTACATCATTTGTATGGATTATTGAAACATCGGACACGTCAAACGTGGACTGGGCACTCGCCCCTGAACCCGAATTTCGGGCTCCGAACTCATCCCAACGAAGAAGGAAGGCTTCCATGTCAACCAGCCATACTGACAGCAGGAATCTGATCTCCACTGCACTGCAGAACGAGCCAGACCAGGGCATCGTGCGCGTCAACCGCGCCATCTTCACTGATCCCGAACTGTTCGAACTCGAAATGAAGTACATCTTCGAAGGCAACTGGATCTACTTGGCGCACGAGTCTCAAATCCCGAACCCGGGTGACTACTTCACCACCTATATGGGCCGCCAGCCGATCGTGATCACTCGCTCCAAGGACGGCGAACTCAACGCACTCATCAACGCATGTTCCCACCGCGGCGCAATGCTCTGCCGCCGCAAGACGGATAACCGCACCACCCTGACCTGCCCATTCCATGGTTGGACCTTCTCCAACGATGGCTCCCTAATCAAGGTCAAGGATGAAAAGGACGGTGCGTATCCAGAAAACTTCCGGACCGACGGCTCCCACGACCTGCGCCGCGTCGCCCGCTTCGAGTCCTACCGCGGCTTCCTCTTTGGATCCCTCAATCCCGACGTGGTGCCACTGGAAGAGCATCTGGGAGATGCCCGCACCATGATCGACATGCTGGTAAACCAGTCGCCTGAAGGCCTCGAGGTGCTTCGCGGCTCCTCCACCTACACCTACGACGGCAACTGGAAGCTCCAGACCGAGAACGGTGCCGACGGCTACCACGTCTCCTCCACCCACTGGAACTACGCCGCCACCACCTCGCGTCGCTCCACCGGCGAGTCCAAGAACGCCACTAAGGCCATGGATGCCGGCACGTGGGGCAAACAGGGCGGCGGCTACTACTCCTTCCCCCACGGCCACCTACTGCTGTGGATGTGGTGGGGAAACCCAGCAGACCGCCCACTGTATGAGCGCAAGGAAGAACTCAAAGAGCAGTTCGGGGAGAACATCGGCGAATTCATGGTCGGCGCTTCCCGCAACCTCTGTCTCTACCCGAACGTCTACATCATGGACCAGTTCTCCTCCCAGATCCGCCACATTCGCCCGATCGATGTAGATAAGACCGAAGTCACTATCTACTGCATCGCACCGAAGGGCGAATCTGAAGCCGCTCGCGCCAACCGCATCCGCCAATACGAGGACTTCTTCAACGCCACCGGCATGGCCACCCCAGATGACCTCGAGGAATTCCGCTCCTGCCAGAAGACTTACCAGGCCTCCGCATTCCCGTGGAATGACATGACCCGAGGCCTCGGCCACCAGCAGAACGGCCCTGACGATGTAGCCCAAGGCCTCGGCATGACGGAAGTGCTGTCCTCCGGCGCACGCACCGAAGACGAGGGCCTCTACCCGATCCAGCACGGCTACTGGGAATCAATCATGTTGGATGCCGTGGAGCGTGACGGGCAAGCCGACAAGGCAACCGCGGACGATGCGGCAGCGTTCGCCGCCACTCAGAAATTCTCGGCCGCTAAGGCAGCCGCTACCAGCACCCAGCAAGCCGAGGCACCGCGTCGCCGTCGCCGTCGATAAGCCCAGCCCACGATCAACTTTTAGGAGGAACCATGAGCACCGAACTCACCCACACCGACATTGAACAATTCCTCTATCACGAGGCGCGGCTTCTCGACGACCGCGAGTTTGAAGCCTGGCTCGAGCTGTACCACGAGGACGTCGATTATTGGATGCCCGCCTGGGACGACAATGGCGAGCTGACCGAAGATCCGCAGCGTGAAATCTCCCTTATGTACTACCCCAACCGTGGCGGACTCGAGGATCGCATTTTCCGTATCCGCACCGAGCGCTCCTCAGCAACCTCGCTGCCAGAACCGCGTACCGGCCACAACATCACCAATGTGGAGATCTTGGAAACCCGCGAGAACGAGGTCGACGTTCGCCATAACTGGGCCAACTACTACTACCGGTACAACACCACAGATGTGTACTTCGGCACCACCTTCCTCACCTTGGACACCACCACGGACGCCCCGCTGATCAAGCGGAAGAAGATTGTGCTCAAAAACGACTACATCCACCACATCGTCGACGTCTACATGGTCTAGGAGGCCCACATGTCTAATCACAAGATTGCGCTCGCCTTTGAAGACGGCATCACTAAGTTCATCGATTGCGCCGAAGACCAAACCGTTGCCGATGCCGCCTACCAGGCGAAAATCAACATCCCATTCGACTGCCGTGACGGCGCCTGCGGTACCTGCAAGGCCTTCTGCGAAGCCGGTGACTACGAGGACGGCGAGTACATCGATGACGCACTCACCGCCGCCGAAGTAGCCGAGGGTTACTGCTTGCCCTGCCAGATGACGCCGCTGTCCGACGTCGTCCTGCAAATCGCTACCACCTCTGAATTGGCAAAGACCGGCGCCCAGGATTTCACTGGCACCATCTCTCGCCTCGAGCGCTATTCCGAATCCACCGTCGGTTTCAGCGTGGACATCAAGAACCGCGAACAGTTGCACTTCCTGCCAGGCCAGTACATGAACATCACCGTGCCCGGCACCGAGGAGACCCGCTCCTACTCCTTCAGCTCCGACCCGGACGGCAGCGATGCCAGCTTCCTAGTCAAGATCACCCCGGGCGGCCTCATGTCCACCTACCTCGATGAACGCGCCCAGGTAGGCGATCAACTCACTCTGTCCGGCCCGATGGGTTCCTTCTTCCTTCGTGAGCCACTGGATCCGATCCTGTTGTTGGCCGGTGGCACCGGACTGGCACCGATCACCTCCATCCTGCACAAGTTGGCGAGTGATGAGCTTCTCGACGTACCGGTACGCCTGATCTACGGCGCAACCTTTGACCACGACGTAGTGGAACTGGCTCAGCTCGACGCGTTTAAGGAAAAACTCCCGGACTTTGACTACTTCGTTGTCGTTGCTGACCCGGATTCCACGGCGGAGCGCAAAGGCTATGTTACCGACCACATGACTGAGGAACACCTGCACAATGGCAACGCCGACGTATACCTGTGTGGCCCACCGCCAATGGTGGAAGCCGTGCGCACCTACTTGAACGAGCAGCCGAATCCGCCGCAGAACTTCTACTACGAGAAGTTCTCCAACACGGCCTCCCTCGCTTCCGAGAAAGCTCCAGCGGAGGTTTCTGCCTGATGAGCACCACGGACAAAGGCCACGTCCCAGTTGGTGACGGCGTCGAAGGAAGCCCGACGATATTCACCCCGCGTCGTTTTGCGGGAAAGCGCGTCGTAGTCACGGGTGCAGCGCAGGGCATCGGCTATGCCGTTGCCAAGCGGCTAGCTTATGAGGATGCGAGCCTGCTACTGGTGGATCGTGCGGACTTGGTCCTGGATGTCCGCAGCGAATTGGAATCCGTTGGCGCGGGAGAGGTCACCGCGATTACCGCAGACCTGGAGACTTATGCCGGTGCCGAGGCGGTAGCAGCGGCAGCGCGCACGGAACTTGGTGGCGCAGACACGCTGATCAACAACGTCGGCGGCACCATCTGGGCGAAGCCTTTTGAGGAGTACAGCCCGGAAGAGATTACCAAGGAAATTGACCGCAGTCTCTTTCCCACGCTGTGGGTGACCCGGGCGGTGCTGCCAGTTCTGATCCAGAACGGTTCCGGCACCATCGTCAATGTGTCCTCCTGCGCCACCCGCGGCGTGAACCGGGTTCCCTATGCCGCGGCGAAGGGTGGCGTGAATGGGATCGTCTCCGCACTGGCAAAGGAGGCCGCACCGCACAACATCCGGGTAGTAGCCACCGCGCCTGGCGGCACTCTCGCACCGGAACGCAAGGTCAAGCGTGGTCCGAGTCCGGAAGATGAGCAGCAAAAGCAGTGGTACCAGCAGATCGTAGACCAAACGATCGAATCAACCGTGATGGGGCGCTACGGCACTTTGGAGGAACAGGCCGCTCCGATCTGCTTCTTGGCGTCAGATGAGGCCTCCTACATCACTGGTTCAGTATTGCCGGTGGCGGGCGGCGACCAAGGTTAATCGCCGCTAAATCAGCCCATGACGCGGAACTTTATTGTTAAAATCCAACAATGATTCACTCCAGGGATGACGCTCACGCTTTGTCCATCTCTGGAGATCCCCGCGCCTTGTCCGAGCGGATCCAAAAGCTGCAGCCGGGTCAGGGGCTGATCGTAGAGCTATCGGCCCCTGCCGGCTCCGGCAAGCGAGATTTCCTCCATCACTTACTTCAACAATGCCCCGGGTGGTTCACCCATCGCATCGCAGCACTCCCCTGGCTGCGCGCGGACTCCGGAAATGTCATCCGGCATCTCCTCGGCCCCCGAACCGAAAAATCAGATGCACTCCAAGAGCTTCTCGACGCCGATTCCGCTGCCCACCTCATCGTCATCGACGATGCACACTGGGCCGATGACGCCTCGATCCGCGAACTCGCCACCGTGGCGCGCCGGCTGAGCCGAGGACGCCTAGCCCTCATTCTGAGCGTGGCCACCGAGGACGGGTCCGCTAGCTCGCTACCGCTCACCCACATTGCTGACTATTCGATCAGCCTTCCGCCACTGACCCTGGCCGAGGTGCACGATGTGGGATATAACCTGCTCGGTATATCTCTTTCTGCCAGCATCTGCACCCGGCTGCTAGAGATGTCGGGTGGCAGACCAGGCCGGGTGCGCGAGCTGCTATCCACCCGAAACCTGGACTATTGGCGCAACGATGACGTTGCCATCCCAGTGCCGCCGAGCTGGCAGCAGTCCCTTGCCACGCGTACTAACGGGCTGTCGCCGCAGGCGCACTCCGTGCTCGAATGTTTAGGGGTTTTCCGCGATAGTTGCCCATTGGACCTGCTTCAAGAGCTGTCCGGGGACCGCGAACTTGAGGGAGTGGATGAGCTGGTTCACGCGGCAATACTGCACGTCTATCCCACTTCCACCGGCCTGCATGCCGCAGTGACAAATCCCACCGACACCGCAGTTATTCAGCAGCAACTCTCTCCCGGCAGACAAGCCCGACTACACGGCCTCGCCGCCGACTATTTCACGCGCCACAACAGCGACGATCAGGCGTTGATCCACCGGACGTTAAGCGCCGTAGGCTGCCGCGATACCTACGCGCTCCTCCTCGCAGATCGCGGCACCAAACTTGGAGAGCTTGGCGCGTGGCAGCTCGCCCGACGCTACTTTGATGAGGCTGCGGCGCTTGCCTCGAATCAGCGACTGCGACAGCAACTGCGTCTCGACGCCGTCGAAGCCGTCATCTCAGCTTCAGACATCGCCTCTGCCAGTGTGCTGTCCTCTGGGGTAGATCCCCGCTTGAACAGCCAACGAGTCGATTCCATGCTGGGTGGAATCGCCGTGCACGAGGGACGCCGCGCTGAAGCAAAGTCACTGTTGGAACCCCTAGCAGAGCAGTTTTCTGACTTAGCTGCGGAAGATCCTGTTGTGGCCGCACGACTCGGAGTACGCATGACCTTGCTGTCTATTGCGGATTGGGACGCACCCGGTGTGGTGTCCTGGGCGGCGCGCACCCGCGAGGTGAGCCCTGCGGCTAATGAATCTGGCATTGAGGCAGCGGCGATCTCCCTGGTTGGCAGCGCCGCACTGTCGCGCACGCACGTCCCCGAGGCGCTGCGTTCTGCCGCGGATGCGCCCTTTCAGGCGCAACGCCTCAGCATGGCCCATGGTTGGGTCAGCCTGGTTTTTGATGACCCGATTTCGGCCCGAGACCTGCTGCGAGTGCGCTTCGAAGGAGAAGGCTCGGAGCGCATCGCGCTGTGGCAGGATGCCTGGCTAGCCCGCGCAAATTTCCTGCTCGGCGACTGGCCAGCAGCTTCCGCCGCAGTAGAACGCGGTCTGTTCCGGGCGGAACAATTTGGCATTCCACTGCTCAAGCCCCTCTTGTTGTGGACTGGCGCTCATGTTGCGCTCTATCGCGGTGATCGGGAACTAACGCGGTTCTATTCCAACCGCCTGGTCCTCGGCCAAGACTCCTTTGCCATCCAGCGCCTGCCCTCCCATATGAGCAGATTGGCTTCTGCCAGCCTCGCAAACGATGTCAGAGGAGCCGTGCGCGCAGGCGAACAACTCATGCAGATTCGCGCGTCGCTCTCGGACTATGCACCCGGCTTTTGGCCTTGGGAAGACGTCTTCGTCCAGGCATTGCTTCGCGACGGCCAAACCGAGCTCGCCACCACCCTGCTGGAGCAATTCGAGGCCGAGGCGTTGGAAACTGGCATCGCCTCACTCACCGCAAAACTCGCCGTACCGCGCGGAAATGTGCTGTTTCAGCAGGGGGAGGTTAGCGCAGCCATGCATTTGCTTGATGACGCCGTGGACTGCATCTCTGCACTCCCTCTCCCCGCTTATGAGAGCCGGATCGTCTTTGAATACGGGCAGCTGCTGCGCCGCTTTGGCCAGCGTCGCCGCGCGGATGAGATGTTTGGCCGAGCAACAGAGCTGTTCACAGAGATGGGGGCGGATGCTTTTGTGTCGCGCGCGCTGCGAGAGCGTCGCGCTGTCGGGCTCGGGCCTCGACATCACGCACCTGAGGAACTCACCCCACAGGAACTTGAGATTGCCCGGTTGGTCGCGCGGGGGGCGACCAACCGGGATGTGGCAGCGGAGTTGTACCTGTCGGTCAAAACGGTGGAATACCACCTCACCCGCGTTTATCGGAAGCTTCGGATTCGTCGGAGGAACGAGCTCCCTGGGGCACTGCGCCGGTTATGAGCTGGCTATTGGCCTAGGGTGCGGAGGTCCACTCCGGTTTCGGTGAGGGGTAGTCCGTCCGCGATCCAGTGTGGGCGAGCACTGTCTGCAACAGCGCTGGTGCCGTCGGCACGCACAACCCGCCACCAGCAAGTGATCCCGCCATAGTCCCGCATGATGCGGCCGACTTGTCGTGGCCCACAGCCGACGGCAGCGCCGACTTCACCATAGGTTGCCACTTGCCCACGGGGAATGGCGGAGACGTAGTCGACTACTGCTTCTGCCAGCGGTGTCACAGTCCAAACTGGCTGAGATCAATGCCCTGGAGCGGGTCTTCTTCTCTGCCTTCTTCCGTGGGTTCTGCGATCTGCGCCAAGGTGAGGGTGGCTCCCGTGGAATCTGCAATCAGAGCCATCCGGCCGAAGTCAGAGTCCCATGGTTCCCGAATGAGGGTGCCACCAAGCTCAGTAACCTTATTAGCAGCGTCATCGACGTTCGCGACTCCAAGGTAGGTCTGCCAGAAGCTCGGTACCTGGGGCGGGAACTGTCCCTTTGCATCCCAGATACCAGCGAACTGTGCGCCATCTTCCAGGGCGGTGGTGTAGTTGAACTCGTTGCCCTCTGCGATTTCGGAACCAAGAGCTTGGGTCACCCAACCAAAGAGTTCTTCATAGAATTCCACTGCTTTGCCATAGTTGGTGGTAGCGGTGAGTTCATGCCACACCGGAGTGCCTGGCTCGCCGCCTGCAACAAAGACTTCATCGGTGGCCAAGAGTCCAAAGACAGCGCCGGCTGGGTCAACACACAGCGCAATTTCTCCCCGGGAGACTTGGGCAGGTTCGAGGATTACACGGCCGCCGAGTTCAGCGACGCGCTCCACCGAGTTTTCTAGATTCTCGGTGTAGAAGTACGTCACCCACATATCAGGCATAGTGGCTTCAGTTTGGTGTACCAGTCCAGCCACCGGTAGCCCCTGGCAGCGGGCCATACGGTAGTCCTGTTCATCACCGATTTCCCAGCTCAGGATTTCTGAGTAGAAGTGGGAGGCTTTTCGGATATCCGAGGTAGACAGCTCCACCCAGATCGGCATTCCATGTCGTGCTTCAAAGGCGGGCATGGTTACATGTTCCTCCACTTCTCGTAGTCGAAATCGTCGTTGGCGGTTGCCTCATCGAAGAAGTCATCATCGTCCTCGCTGGCTACAACACGGGCGCAATTCTCGCCGAGACACACCACGTCTCCGTGGCGAAGGGTTTTTCCGCGGCGAGTATCCACTTCCCCATTCACAGTGATGTGGCCTGCAGCAATAGCTTCCTTAGCTGCCCCGCCAGTATCAACAAGGTTGGCCAATTTGATGAATTGACCCAGTTTGATGGTTTCGTCTTTGATTCCGACGTCATACATGGAAGGAAAGCTTACGCCAGTTTCACTGCGGTTCCAGTTGCGCTCACCATCAGCATGTTATTTGCCTGTCCCATGGTGGAGTAGTCCAGGGCAACTCCGACAACAGCATCGGCGCCGAGCTCCGCTGCCCGCTGCACCATTTCGGCGAGAGCGTTCTCTCGAGCTGCCTGGGCTTCACCTTCATAGGCTTCGCTGCGGCCACCGACGATGTTGCGCAGTCCGGCGGTGAAGTCCTTGAAAGCGTTGATCCCGACGATGGTCTCCCCGGCGACAACCCGAATGTACTGACCGATTTGGCGGCCTTCGATGTTATTGGTAGTGCTAACAATCACAGCTGATCCTTTGGTTTGATGGTCATGTTTTCAATATTGACGTGGGATGGCAGCGAAGCGACCCAACGCACGGTCTCAGCGATATCCGCTGCTGTCAGGTTGAGTTTGTCCGCGTAGACCTCCTCGGCTTTGTCAGCATCGCCTTTAAAGCGGATGAGAGAGAAATCGGTTTTGACGCGGCCGGGATCGATTTCGGTGATGCGCAGCGGAGTATCGATGGTTTCTTGGCGCAATACCGAAGTCATCGCGCGGACACCGAACTTCGCGGCGTTGTAGCCAGCGCCTCCCGGATACGGGTTCAGCGCGGCGACCGAGCCGACGTTGATGATCGTGCCGTCTGCGGCGATGAGCGCATCTAACAGAGCACGAGTGACATTTAACGTGCCGATGACATTGGTTTCATACATCCAGCGCCAATCATCCAGGTCTGCGTCCGCTACGGAATCGAGACCCTTAGCGCCACCTGCGTTATTGACCAGTAGATCCAGTTGCTCAATCTGTTCGGCCATGCGGGCAACGGAATCCAGATCTGTTACGTCGAGTTCAATGGCGGTGCCTCCGATTCGCTCCGCCACCTCTTTAATCCGATCGGCGCGACGCGCAGCGACGAACACGTGCCAACCGTCCTTGGCAAGTGCTTCCGCCGTGGCCGCACCAATACCGCTAGAAGCTCCGGTAACGAGTGCCGTCTTTTGGGTTGCTGCAGTCATAGTTCCTACAATAGATCGGATGCGCCGAGTACGCGGTTGTTTATCAAACCTGTAGCCTCCATGAGCGCAAAGCAGATGGTAGGGCCAACAAACTTAAAGCCTCGCTCCTTCAAGGCCCGCGCCATCGCCGCAGATTCTTTTGACACGGTGGCAGCCGTCTCCGCATGGGTTGGACGTTCCCAATCCGTGGGGGCAAAGAAGGCTAGGAAGGCAAGGAGACCGCCGTCGTCACGCAGTTCTTGTACCCGGGCGGCGTTGTGGACCGCGGCGCAGATCTTGTTTCGATTTCGGATAATTCCTGGGTTAGCTAGTAGTGTTTCCACGTCTTTGGCGTTGAAACCGGCAACGGTGTCCACGTCGAAATTGGCAAAGGCGGCTCGAAATGCTGGCCGTTTTTTAAGGATGGTTTCCCAGGACAGGCCAGCTTGAAATCCTTCCAGCACCAGCCGTTCAAAAGCCTCATTTTCAGTTCTGATGGGCCTGCCCCACTCGTTGTCATAATAATCACGCAGCAAGTCGGAAGACTGGGCCCACTGCGGGCGAATCCGACCATCAGTGCAGGAAACTAGGCCATGTTCATTAAGGGTTGTGTTCATGTCTGCCATGTTAGTGGGCGGGCGGGACCCCACCGCCTTCACAATTAGAACACGCGTTCCACCCCTTGAATCAATTAGCCAGCCGACAGGCTCGCCACAGCTTAGAATGAGTCTTACATCTAACGAAAGGCATTGACATGGGAATCATGGACCAGGCTAAGGACTTCGCAGAGAAGAACCCCGGAAAAGTCGACGAGATCATCGAAAAGGTCGGCGACATCGTCGACTCCAAGACGCAGGGCAAGTATGCCGACAAGGTAGACCAGGCCCAGCAAATGGCGAAGGAAAAGATGCACGGCCAGCACGCTGCCACGCCAGCCCAGGAAGAGACCCCTGAGCAGCCGCACTAAGCCTCATCGCACTACCGAGCCGCGACCGTTAAGGTCGTGGCTTTTTTAATGCCCTATCCAACGTCACCCAATCACAACCGCATTACGTTCCCGTTTCACTTCCATCGAGATTTGAGCAAAATACCAGCTCATGACCGCGCCGTCCCAAAGAGTAGGTGGCGATCTCCCGTCAGCGCCCCTAGCGTGGACCATGTACCAGTCATCCGAAACGAAAGGTAAGCACCATGAGCGTTTTTGATAAGGCAAAGGACATGGCAGCCAAAAACCCCGAGAAGGCTGACCAGGTCGTCGATAAGGCAGGCGATGCCCTTGACGCAAAAACCGGTGGCCAACATGAACAGCACGTGGATCGCGCCCAAGATGCCGCCCACGACCACCTCAAGGGCTAAAGATTTACTTGGCGGATCGTAAAATTGATCCGCCCCTCCCGAATGCCGCAACCTTCCGGCGCTGTGCCGTCATACACCTTTGGCACGCCATGAAATGCTCGCCGATGCTCTCCACCAAACACGAGGAGGTCACCGGATAGCAGTTGAATTTCACACCACGGACGGTTGCGGTTTTCTGTATTACCCAGGCGAAACAGTGCCGAATCCCCGATTGAGATTGACACAATTGGTGCCTCCGATTCTTCCCCCGCATCCTGATGCATCCCCATCCTCGCACCCGGCGGGTAGTAATTGATCAGAAGCATCTCCGGCCGAAAGCGCCTCACCCAACCCGACAGTTCCGGCGCGCTTTTCGACGCCATCAGCAACCCTTGCCTGCCGAGCTGTCGCGCCCACTGCGGCATAGGCAACGGCGAGGGCTCATAGCTATTGAGATTGCCCTGCCAGCGATAGCCGAGTGGCTGCATATACACACTCATTTGTCCGGAAGGCAGCGTGGGGCGAGCCATGCCACGACTAACTTGCCGCGCAGCCTCGACTAGATCCGCCTGCATATTGGGGGATAAGTAAGCTGGCACATGCGCCACTCCTGCGGCAATACGCTTGGGTGGCCGTGGGAGTTCTGCAAATAAAGCTGGCACAGTGTTAGGATAACTGCCGACAGTTGTAGATATATCAACAAAGGATGAATTGATGAAGATCGCAGTAGTACTCGGCTCAATCCGCGAGGGCCGCTTCGGCTCCCAGGTTGCCAACTGGGCAGTATCCAACATTGCAGGTGCCGAGCTGGTTGACCTCAAGAGCTTTAATCTGCCACTACTGACCAGCGCCCCACCAATGGCAATGAAGGGCAAGTACGACGTCCCGGAGCAGCAGGCATGGGCGGACGCAATGTCCAAGTATGACGCCTACATTTTTGTCACCGGCGAGTACAACCACGGCATTCCGGGCGCCCTGAAGAATGCCATCGACTCACTCGGCGTCGAGTTGCAGGGCAAGAAGGCTAGCTTCATCTCCTACGGCTTCGATGGTGCTATTCGCGCCGTTGACCAGCTGCGAATCGTACTGCACAACTTTTCGATGAGGCTGCCGCGAGCCCAGGTTTCCATCAACCTCAACACTGAAATGGTCGATGGCACATTTGTGCCCGGCGACCACCAGATTGGCGCATTGACCCTAGCCGTCGAGCAGCTTAAGGCAAGTTAAGCGCCAGTTCCCCGCTCAGGGACTGCAGCCGACTCACTCAAGCAATGCAGATCAGTTTGGCTACCATCTGCACGCTTGCCGTTAACAAAGAGCTCGATCTGGGCGGGACCTTCGTCTACCTGCGTGTACAAAGTTTCTGTGAATGTCACGGTCTCACCGGAGCGGTCGAACTTCGCGGTGAACTTACTACCCTCGGCGTATTGGCCGCCGATCGGAATCGAAACTTCCGTGTACTCACCGGTGTCCGTTTCAGTCTTATTGACGCTTGCTTCCTCGTACTCGAGCGAGTCCAGGCCAGAGTAGATAAAGAGGCCATCGAGCTTGGCGTCCTGATCAATCCGATGCAGCCACTCTTCCTTCTCCTCTTCAGACACTGGCTCGGAGGTCAAATTAGCTGGGCCTCCAGCATGACGGGCATGTGCGCACAACCCAGGCGAAATCGATTCAGCCCCTGGGGCTTCCGTATCGGCGAACGCTGGGTTAGTGCACGCTATCGCTCCAGCCGTAAACCCGGCAATCACCAGCGCAGTTGAACGTTTGGCGGTCATAGCAATCCTTCCTCACTGTGGGTACTGACACTGCCACCACAACATGAGCACTATTGACAGTTAATACCTACAGCGGGTAGTTACCCAATCTTTATAGGCCGCCTTAGTTACCGCAGGAAATCCCTGTGGAGTGCACTGGACAATAGCCATGCGGGTTTTTATACAAGTACTGCTGGTGCTCATCTTCCGCCAAGTAGAAAGGCTGCATCGCGGTCACTTCCGTGGTGATGGGCGGAAAACCATGCTCAGCGAGCTTTTCGCCGTAACGCGCCACAACATCCCGCACTACCTCCGGCTCATGCGTGCAAAAGATGGAGCGGTACTGCGTGCCGACGTCATTGCCCTGGCGGTATCCCTGCGTAGGGTCATGCGCCTCCAAAGCAAGGGCCACAATATCGCGAACGCTGAGTGAGTCGTCGAAAAGCACCCGCACCACCTCTGCATGGCCGGTGCGCCCAGAGCAGACCTCCCGGTAGGTCGGGTTAGGAGTGGAGCCACCGGCGTATCCGACCTCGGTCGAGACAACACCCGGGGTGTTCCACATGAGTTTTTCAGCGCCCCAGAAACATCCGATGCCAATCAAGACTTCCTTTCCATCTTGCCGCAACGGGGTGCCGAACACGGCGTGTGGTGCAGGATCAGGGTTCACCGGCATCGATCCGCCACGCAGCGCAGATTCGGGGGTGACCATTTCTGGTTTCGGCGCAAAGAGGAAGCCCATATACGACACTATATCGTTGCGAAATCCCCAATCGCGCCTATCATGGGGGTCACACCGTCAAACGAAAGGTTTTAAGCACATGGCTAAATACGAACTGCCACAGCTCGACTACGCATACGATGCTCTCGAGCCACACATCTCCGCTGAGATCATGGAGCTGCACCACACCAAGCACCATCAGAACTACGTCAACGGCGCAAACGCCGCCCTTGAAAAGATGGAAGCTGCACGCCAGGATGGCACCATCGGCGCAGTTGTTACTGGCCTTTCTAAGGACCTCGCTTTCAACTTGGGCGGCCACACCAACCACTCCCTGTTCTGGAAGAACCTGGCACCTAACGCTGGCGGCCAGCCAACCGGTGAGCTTGCGGAGGCAATTGACCGCGACTTCGGCTCTTACGAAGCATTCCAGGCACACTTCGAGGCAGCTGCCCTCGGCCTGCAGGGCTCCGGCTGGGCAGTTCTGGCGTGGGACACCCTCGGCGAGCGCCTCGTTATCGAGCAGATGACCGACCAGCAGGGCAACCTCTCCATCGACCTGCGTCCACTGCTCATGCTCGACATGTGGGAGCACGCCTTCTACCTCCAGTACAAGAACGTGAAGGCAGACTACGTCAAGGCTGTCTGGAACGTTTTCAACTGGGAAGAAGTTGCCAAGCGCTTCGCAGCTGCTAAGTAATCGTTCTCGCCGACTCAACCCATCGCCCACCAGTGCTGTGCACTGCACGGGCGGTGGGTTTCGTCGTGGCTGGAGTACAAGCCAGCTGGGCTAGATCTCCAGTTCCGCAGGCCTTATTCACTCACGCTCCCTAAACGAGAACTTGCATTTTCCCCAGCACGAACTGCCGGAACAGCTCCACCGGCGGTGCCTCGGCCAGCCCAGCGCGCCAGATCATGCCAATATCGCGCCCCTGCGTTGGCGTGAGAGGTACCACGGAAACACCCTCGGGGACCAGCGCCGAATCCCCCATGGGCAACAAAGCAACTCCCAGGCCAGCGGCCACGAGTCCAGCAACAGTTGTCATTTCCATGGTTTCAAAGGCGATCTTTGGCTCAAAACCTGCGTCAGCTGCCAGTCGATTTAGGATTATCTGAATGCCATAACCAGGCAACATGCCGATGAACGGCTCATCCTTGGCTGCAGAGAGTTTGACCGCAGTCTTCGTGGCGAACTTGTGGCCGGCGGGAACTGCTAGGCCTAGTCGCTGCTGGGCCACCGTAGTCCAGGCGACGTCGGTACTGGCAGGCTCCGGGCTGACGAAGGCGAGGTCCAGGGCGTCGTCAAGCACTGCCTGCTCCAGCTCGCGCGCGGGCCCCTGCCGGAGCTCAAACTGTACTTTCGGATAACGGGCGCGGTATTCGCGCAGGAGAGCCGGCACGAGCCAAGTACCCAGGGAATGCATGAAGCCAATGCGCACGGTGCCCAACTCGGGATCCATCAGGCGGTGGACTTCGCGGCTCCCTGCCTCGGCGGCCGAGAGGAGCGCGCGGGCATAGCGCTGGAAGGCGCGGCCACGGGTATTAAGCTGCAGGGTTCGCCCGACGCGATCAAACAGCGTCGCCCCCAGTTCTTCCTCTAGGCGGGCAATGCGACGCGAGAGAGTTGGTTGGGGCACCCCCAAGCGAGCTGCCGTTTCAGTGAGGTGTCCGGACTCCGCCACGGCGAGAAAACTGGCGATGTCGCTGCTAGCGAGATTCAATTCATCCTCCGGATTAATTAGAGCCATTCTTCGCACTTTACTAATACAACCAGCATAGGCACGATGGAATCATGACGGGCATAAGGCGGACGGACGCAGCATACAAACGGGCAACGTGGGCGATGCTTGCCGTTGGGTTAGCCACGTTTAACGGACTCTACTGCACCCAAGCGCTCCTGCCGACCTTTTCAGAAGTTTTTAGTATCTCCCCCACCACGGCGGCCCTCACCATTTCTGCGGCGACCGGCATGCTCGCCCTGTGTGTGGTGCCGGCTTCAATCTTGTCGGAAAGGTTCGGCCGCGGCCGCATCCTAGCCGGCTCCCTGATAGCCGCCACCGCAGTCGGGCTGGTCATTCCTTTCCTCAGCGATCCAAACCTCATCATCGCCCTGCGCGGCCTCCAAGGAGCTTTCTTCGCTGGCACACCGGCGGTGGCCATGGCGTGGCTTTCGGAAGAAATCGATGCTCGCGATCTCGCCGGCGCTATGGGGCTATACATCGCGGGAAATGCCTTCGGCGGGCTACTCGGCCGCATCATCCCATCGACAATCCTGGAATTTGCTAGCTGGCGCTGGGCAATGGGCATCAACGCCGTGTTCGCTCTGACGATGGCAGCCCTAGTGTGGTTGCTACTCCCAGCACAGCAACATTTCCACGCCAAGCAACTACATGCCAAGGCTGAAGTGCAGGCCATGCTGGGACACTGGAGAAATCCACGGCTGGCAGCACTATTCATCCTGCCACTGCTAGCGATGGGGACCTTTGTTTCGGTTTACAATTTTCTTGGCTTTCGAATGATCCAACTCTTCGGGCTCAGTGAAGGCCTTGTCGGACTGCTTTTCATCATGTACCTTGCGGGGACTTGGTCGTCGGCACGCGCAGGTTCGATGGTAAAACGCTGGGGCCGCGGACCAGTGGTGCTGAGTATGGCGCTGCTGATGCTGGCGGCCCTGCCAGTACTCAATTCAGGCCATCTGAGCGTGATTCTACTGGCGCTTTTCATTTTCACAGCCTCGTTTTTTGCGCTGCATTCGACGGCCTCGAGCTGGGTAGGCATCCTTGCCACTGAGCATCGTGCGGAGGCGTCCAGCATGTACCTGTTTTGTTATTACGTTGGCAGCTCTATCATCGGCTGGCTATCTGGCATGGTGATGCATATTGGCTGGTTCCAGTTCACGATGTGGCTCTCAGCGTTGACGGCGCTGATCGTTCTCATCAGCGCTTGGCTATGGTCGACCCGCGAGCAATCCGGCCAGGACTAGTCCAGGCTCAGGACCTTTTGCAATTCCTGGAACACCTCGGGCTGCATCACATGCGTGACAGTGCGACCTTCGCGGACCTTTCGCAGTAAACCTGCATCACTGAGCTTCTTCAGATGGTGCGACACCGTTGGTTGGGACAAATCAGTGCGCGACACCAAATCGGTTACGGAGAGCGGCCCGCAGCCGGCCGCTTCTATTTCAGACAGCAACTGAAGCCGTACTGGGTCCGACAAAACCTTGAAGAGCATGGCGTACTTTTTCGAGTCTTCTGCCGACAGTGGTCCATCACATAAGGAACAACAACCCATGACCACCAGTATATATTGACGTCCGTCGATATAAAAGCTAGGCTTTCATATCGATACCCTTCGATATGAAAGCCTGCCACAGATGTCTCTCCTGGACCGTTTCCTTCCCGCCTGGATCCTGCTCGCCATGGGTGCCGGCCTGGCGCTGAGCAACATATTTCCCCACTTAGCTCCCGCACTGAACTCGATGCACCTGGCAGGAATCTCGATCCCCATCGCGATCGGCCTATTCGTCATGATGTACCCACCTCTAGCTAAGGTGCGCTACGACAAAGCAAGCAAGCTCGCTTCTGACCGCCGCCTCATGATCGTTTCCCTGCTCCTCAATTGGCTCATCGGCCCCGCATTCATGTTTGCCCTGGCCTGGCTCTTCCTGCCCGACCAACCCGAACTACGTACCGGCCTAATCATCGTTGGCCTAGCCCGGTGCATCGCCATGGTCTTGGTATGGTCCGACCTGGCCTGCGGCGACAAAGAAGCTACCGCGGTACTGGTTGCCGTGAACTCAGTTTTTCAGGTTCTAATGTTTGGCATCCTCGGCTGGTTTTATCTCCAAATACTGCCTAGCCAACTTGGCCTGCCGACCACCTCTGCTGAGTTTTCATTTTGGACCATCGTTTCCTCGGTGCTGATTTTTCTCGGTATTCCACTACTGCTCGGAGCACTCTCCCGCGTTATCGGCGAGAAGCTTAAAGGTCGCGATTGGTACGAAAGTTCCTTCCTTCCCCAGATCTCCCCACTCGCACTGCTCGGCCTGCTGTACACCATTGTTTTGCTCTTTGCCCTGCAGGGCGAGCACATCGCCGAGAATCCCTGGGCGGTCGCTCGCCTCGCGGCGCCACTATTGTGCTATTTCTTCGGAATGTTTTTCATCGGCGTCCTTGCTTCCTGGCGCTCCGGGATGGGGTATGCCCAATCCACATCCGTGGCTTTTACTGCCGCAGGCAACAATTTTGAGCTGGCTATCGCGGTAGCGATCGGCACCTTCGGAGCCAGCTCCGGCCAAGCGCTCGCCGGAACAGTGGGGCCGTTGATCGAGGTGCCGGTCCTGGTCGCGCTGGTGTATGTCATGAAATCCCTCAAGCCCCGTCTCTACCCTCAGGAGTCTTAATATGAAGAAGGTTTTGTTTATCTGCGTGAGCAATGGCGGCAAGTCCCAGATGGCAGCAGCCCTGCTCCGCAAACATGCTGGCGATTGGATCGAGGTTCACTCCGCAGGCACTCACCCGGGAAGCACTCTCAATGAGGAGTCCGTTGCCGCCATCGCCGAAGTTGGCGCCGACATGTCACAGGAAACTCCGAAGCCCATTGACCCGCTGCTGTTATTGAATGCCGACCGAGTCATCGTTTTGGGCAAGCAGGCGCAAGTTGCTGGCACCGTAGAGTTGTGGGACACCATTGAGCCTTCACACGACGGCATCACCGGCATGGAGCGCATGCGCTTGCTTCGCGAGGACATAGACAACCGAGTGCGCACCCTGGCGGAAGAGCTAAAACAAGCTTAATCCTGTATCTTATATACATGATTAAAAGTGGGCGGAAGAGCTGGCATAAGACCGCAAGCAAACCGGTGTCGTGGTGGATGCTTGCCCTCATCATTGCTGGAGCTAGCCACATCCTCATCCCCGAATACCGGTGGATGCTCATCCACATGCTCACGCTGGGAATCCTCAGCAATTCCATCCACCTCTGGAGTTTTCACTTCACCGAAAAATGGATGCATGCGGACTTCAGCCAGTCACAGCGGCGCAGCTTCGTCGCTCGCGTTTACGCACTAAATGTAGCCTTCATCATCACCATCCTCGGTCGAGTGCTGGGACAATCCTGGCTAGTGGTCTTGGGGGCGAGCGCCATTGCTGCTCTCTTTGGATGCCACGCCATTGTGTTGGGCCGACAATTCCGACCTTCACAGCGTTTCGCTCACTCAATCGTCGCCTACGTGGCCTCCGCAATCTCCCTCGTTGCCGGCGCCATCCTGGGCGGACTCCTCGGGCTCGGCTATTCCGAGCTCTTGCCCGCACACCTGCTTCTCAACTTCGGCGGCTTTGTAGGCCTGGCTGCACTAGGCTCCCTGGCGGTGCTCTTCCCCGCCATGTGGCGCACCCAGATCAAATGGGACTTCACGCGCTGGTCGGTAGGGATCGCCATCGTGGGATTAGTGGTAGGCACCCTTTGGCTCACCCCAGGCCTATTGATCTACGCAGCTGCTTGGCTGCTGGCCCTCGTCGGCTTCCTGAGTAGTTTGGTGGCAGTGGCGCGCGATCCGCGTGACCGTGTCACCTTTGCCTCCGTATCTGCACTCGCCGCAATCTTGTGGCTCATCGGCTCCATCCTTGCGTTGGCAGCGGGCCACCTACCTGTCTTAGGCCTCGCGGTAGGTTTCGCGGCGCAGCTGCTCATCGGAACCATGAGCTATTTGCTGCCGACGACCATTGGAGGCGGCCCAGCCGCAACCCGCGCCGGGATGCGCGTGATGAATCAGGCCGGACTGTTTCGTTGCACACTGGTCAACGGCGGGCTGCTGATCTGGATTTTCTCTTCTAATAGCTGGCTGAAAGTGGTGGCTTCCGCCCTAGTGTGCCTTTCACTGGCATATCTAGTGCCAGCCACCCCGTGGGCGGTGAAGGCACAACGCACACTCATGGCCCACAAGGATAAACCCCTGGCCACGCCCGATACCGCACCCCGGTGGCATCAGATCACGGCGGGCATCGCCGTCCTCACTGCCGCCGCAATGCTCCTTAGCGGCAACCCAGGTCCGCAACCGGCCAGCACCGCTGCGGGAGCGGAAACCGTGCGGATGGACATCACAATGAACCAGATGAGATTCCATCCGAGTTCGATCACCGTTCCGGCCAATAGTCGGCTAGTACTCACGCTAAAGAATGAAGACTCCATGGTGCACGATCTGGTATTCCCCAACGGCGCGACCACTGGCAGGTTAAACCCCGGCGAGACTGCGGAACTCGATGCCGGTGTCATCACCGAAAGCACCCAGGCTTGGTGCTCTATCGCTGGCCACCGGATGCAAGGCATGACACTGGATGTGCTGACCGGGACCGCGCCGGCTGAGCAGCAAGGCCAGCAACAACCGCACCAGCAGCATCAACATCAGGCGATGGCAGCTGCGGGCGTCGGCAAGCCACCTGCGCACACCATCGACCCGGTGGTGCCACCGAGCACCGTGCATGACATCACTATCAACGTCGAGGAGAAGGTCATCGACGGCCGCGCCCGGTGGACTTTCAACGGCGATATGCAGGGCCCTACCTTGCGCGGAAAAATTGGCGACGAGTTCCGGGTGAAGTTCGTCAACAACGGTTCGATGCCACACTCCATCGATTTCCATGCCGGTCTCATTTCCCCTGATGAGCCGATGAAGAGCATCAACCCTGGCGAGTCTCTGCAATATAATTTCCGTGCGCACCACTCTGGAATCTGGCTGTACCACTGCGGCACGATGCCAATGTCCATGCACATCGCTGCCGGCATGTTCGGCGCAGTGATCATCGATCCGCCAGACCTCGCGCCCGTCGATCATGAATACCTCATCATCCAATCGGAGCTCTACGGCAGCACAAACGATCCCACCAACCCGGTCGACGCCACCAAGCTCGCCGCCGGCACACCAGACCGCGTCATGTTCAACTCCGTGGAGGACCAGTACGTCCGCAACCCGCTCCACATGCGGGCAGGCGAGACCGCGCGCTTCTGGCTTCTCGACGCCGGCCCCAACAACTCACTCAGCTTCCACATCGTTGGCTCACAGTTCCACACCTCATACAAAGAAGGGGCCTACCTGCTCAAAGACAGTGACACGGGTGCCTCACAAGCCCTAGATCTATTAGCGGCGCAGGGTGGTTTCGTGGAAGCCCGCTTCCCAGAGCCTGGCACCTACACGATGGTCAACCACCAATTCATTGATGCTGAGCGCGGAGCCCGCGGCAAAATCATCGTGGAATAGCAAAGTAGATCCCGGCGTGCAGAGAGCACCCGGGATTAAACTGCGCCTCGCACGCCGGACACCGCGGGCCATACTCCTGGTAACTCATGCGATGCCCACACACGCCGCATTCAATGGCAGGCTCATCCAACGGCATCTGCCCAAAGGGGTGAGCCGACTCCGCCGCATGGCACAAGTGACATGCCCAGTAGTCCCCGCATACGCTGCACTTATTGGCCACCACGTCCAGTTCCGAATGGTAGTGCTCGCAGCGCCCGTGCTGGTCAACCAGCAGCCCGCGGATCAAAAGATCACCGGCTCTCGCGGGACCGCGGCAGGGTCAAACTGGGCAAGCAGTTCCTGCGCCGAACCGGGCTTCAAACCGAGCGATGCCGCGAGCTTATGCATGGCAAAATCGATACCCATCTCCCGCAGCGTCACAGCGCCATCGCGCTTAGCCAATCGTTTTCCCGCCGGGGAGAGCACCAGCGGTACGTGCACATACTCCGGCACCGGTAGCCCGAGCAGACTGGCCAAGTAAGCCTGGCGTGGCGCGCTGGACAGCAGATCATCACCCCGAACCACCTGATTGACTCCCTGGTAAGCATCGTCGACGACCACCGCCAGGTTATAGGCCCAGTCGCCATCTCCACGCCGCAAAATCATGTCATCCACATCACCGGAGTATTCACCAACAAAATAGTCGTGCACCGTGAAGGAACTCACGGCAGATCGCAGCCGCAATGCTGGCGCTTTGTCTGGTTTTGGCACCGCCCCGTCGCGGCAGGTCCCAGGATATGAACCCGGTATGGCGTGCGGCGCGCGGGAAGCCTCCTGAATATCCTTCCGGGAACAGAAGCATTCATAGGTGGGCAGTGCCGCCAGGGCCGCGGAATAAGCTTCCGAACGCGTCGACTGGTACAGCACCTCGTCATCCCAATCCAGGCCGATAGCTGCGAGATCTTCCAGCTGGCGGGCGGCGGATTCGGCAGAGGAGCGCCCCGAATCGACGTCTTCAACACGGATGAGAAATGAACCGCCGTCGACACGCGCAAACAACCAGGCCAGCAGCGCGGTGCGCAGGTTCCCAAAATGCAGATCACCACTGGGGCTAGGTGCGTAGCGTCCGATCATGGTAATTAATGCTAGTGAATACTTCTAAGTCTGGGGAGGGCGCAGCCTCTTTCGAACAAGCTGCGTCCGTTCATACACCCCGCCACATCACTGTCCAGCGTTCCTTCTACCCGGTGCTGCTCGCGCTCTTCGTCGCGATCTTCATCATTTCCAACATCACCGCCTCTAAAGGCGTAGCCTTCGGCCCCGTCATTACCGACGGCGCCTTCTTCCTCTTCCCCATCGCCTACGTCATCGGCGACGTTCTCTCCGAGTGCTACGGCTTCAAAGCCACACGCAACGCCATTTGGACCGGCTTCGCAGGCATGCTGCTCGCCGTCCTCGCCTTTTATATCGCCATCGCCCTGCCCCGTGCGGACTTCTACGAAGGCCAAGATGCCTTCGCCACCACGCTCGGCCTGGTGCCACAGATCGTCTTGGCCTCGCTCGCCGGATATCTGGTCGGCCAGCTCCTAAACTCATTCACCCTGGTGAAGATGAAAGCGAAAACCGGCGAGAAGTCCCTCTGGGCCCGGCTGCTCTCCTCCACCGTCGTTGGCGAATTCGGCGACACCCTGATTTTCTGCCTCATCGCGGCGCCTGTCATCGGCATCAGCACTATTGAAGATACGGTGAACTACACGATCGTCGGCTTCCTATGGAAGACCGCCGTGGAAGTGTGCATGATGCCAGTGACCTATGCAGTTATCGCGTGGGTGAAGAAGAAAGAAAACTACTAGCGCGTCACAACGGGGCATCCGAGCGTTCTAAGAAATCCCTAACCGCAGCCGTCGCTCGGCAGTCATCTTCGTTGTAGTTCAGCAACGCTGTGCGGGCTGCCGCGGAGCCGGCAGCAGCGTCCAGAAATAAATTCACCGAGCTTTCCCCGTCGACGTCCCCGCTGTAGTGATAACCCGCAGCAGGGGCCACCACTTTCAGGCCAAGTCCGAAGGGGCCGATGAGCTGCGCGCGCACGAGCTGGAAAACATCAACCCAGTATCCGGAATTGATGAATTCTTCCACCTCGGCCACGGTTGGCACACCGGGCTGCCCGGCGAATCGACGAGCTGAGGCGCGCATCCAGTGGTTTTCGCCATGCGCGGAGTAGCAGAACGCGCCGAAGGTCTGGCCGTTAGCTGTTGCCGTAGCGCGGGTATCGCATAGATAAGCCCAAAAATCGGCGAATGCGCTTGCTTCCTCAGCGAGCGACCACGCGGTAAAAGCGTGATACGCCGAGCCGTCCCACGCACCCCAAAGGTAGGCACCCTGGTCAAGGTATGCCTCGAGGTCGATGAATAGCTCTACATCGAACCGTGGAGCGCTCAGCAAACCCCGCGGAACTACCGTCTGACCGGAGCGAAAAGCCGCAGCTAGCAGCGAGGCTTCACCGAGGTCCGCCTCGATAAGACCGCCGACAGTGTGGATGCCACGTTCCCGATACGGGTTGGCGCGGTCGCCGGGCAAAAGTAGCGAAATGTCATCGGCCCGCTCTAGTTCAACAGAACACAGCGACCAGTAGCGGCAGGAATCGCATTCCTTCACTCTGCGAGGGGCACGCGGCGTTTCCACCTGGAGCGCGCGCGTGAGAGCTTCATCCAGCGGCGCGAGGGGTTCTAGGAACGCACGGGTGCGATCTTGGCCAATCGTGCCACCCAGTCCGCAGGACAAATCCATCTCAGATAACGCTCGGCCAGCTAATGCAAGCCGATATGTATCCAAAGCGTGATGTCTGATCTTAAATTCGCCGGTCAGAACACTTCCGAGGCCTAATCTGGGCACTGCGAGGTAGCGCGCCTGCACCCCGGAGTGATTCCGGGCTGCGCGGTGGTTACTCACCATGATCGGAAGGTAGCCATCTTCGAATGCCACGAGGATATCCACTGTGATCTGGAACCTGCCCCATTCGAGCACCGCCTCGGTAATCAGCGTGTCCCCAGCAGCTAGGCATTCGAGGGTCTCAAAATAGGATTTACCTGCGCTAACTCGTCGAAAATAGCGCGCATCCCCCATGGCCGGGGACTGTGGCAGAAGGTTGTGTACGGCGGCGAGGGCGGCGTCGATACGCGCGGCGCGGGCCTGGGCTGCTTCCGTCGGCGGAACGTCGGGGTGCGCAGCGCGTTGCACCGCGCGGTATCGGCAGCCGACCAGTTCGCTCGGGGAAGTCACGATTAATACTCTGCCATGAACGCGCGTTCCGGGACAGGTAGGGTGGTTAAAAGAAACCAACGTAATCCGAGGAGTAAACCATGGGCGTTTTTGAGTCGATCCGCAAGGCACGCGCCAAGACCAAGGCTGAGGTCAAAGCCGCAAAGGCGAGGGCTAAGGCCGAAGTTAAGGTGGCGCAGAAGGATCGCATCCGCCAGCAGAAGCTGCTCGCGCAGCAGGAGCACAAGCTGATCAAGGCTGAGCAGAAGGGCTTGAAGGCTAAGCGCAAGCAGGAGATCAAGCTGGCCAAGACGGAATTGGCAAAGCGCAAGGCGGGTAAGGTCAATAAGAACAATGTGCAGCGTTATGTCGGTGTGGCACGCATGCTGGCTCCGCTGGTACTGCCACTGATGTACCGTGGCATGACTCAAGCTCAAGAGCTGGTGAATAAGCAGCGCGCGCAGAAGCACGGCGTGACCGCGGCTGAGATGTCCCAGTTTGCGGGCCATGGCGCTTCGCTCAAGGCTCGCATCACCGGCCTGCGCAAGAATGTGGACGAGGCTCCACTGCCACGCGGTTTCAAGCTTGATGCCAACGAGCGCCTTGATGAGCTGGATAAGGCCGTGGACAACGCCGAGTTCATGACCCCAGAGCAGCGCCGTCGTGCGCATCGCTCTATCACTTCTGACCTCGACATGGTCGCTGGACAGATCCAAGAAAAGCTTGTTTGATCTCTCCGTCATCGGCGCTGGCCTGCCGGTTCTGCAACGAATCGACCAGCTAGCGCCGCTGCTTGACGACGCCCACCGCGCCGTCATCCAAGCACCGCCTGGCACGGGCAAGACTACGTTGGTGCCGCCGGCGGTGTTTAATGCTGTCGGCGGGCGTGTGATCGTTGTGGCACCGCGACGTGTTGCAGTACGTGCTGCTGCGGCGCGACTGAGTGCGCTTTCCGGCCTGCCCATCGGCTACGCCGTCCGTGGCGCTTCCCGACCTTCCAAGCTTGTCGAATTTCTCACCCCGGGTGTCCTGCTGCGCAGACTCCTGCACGATCCCTTCCTCGAGGGCGTCTCCGCAGTAGTCCTCGACGAAGTTCACGAACGCGGCCTGGATACTGACCTTGTGCTTGGCATGTTGCTCGAGCTCACCGAACTGCGCGAGGACCTCGCCCTAGTCGCTATGTCCGCGACCATTGATGCCTCCCGTTTCGCAACCCTGCTTGGCGACGCCCCGATCCTGGAAACCCCCGCGCTCACGCACCCACTCGACATCCGATACCAACCAATCCCGGGTCGCCTCGCCGGGAAACGCGAGTTCTATGCTGAGTTGGCGCGGCTGGCGGCTTCCCATGTCGGACCACATTCAGTGCTGGTCTTTGTTCCGGGCGTGCGCGAAGTGAACCTAGTCTGCTCAGCGATTGATGCCATACCGCTGCACGGCCGACTCTCTCCCGCCGAGCAGGATGCAGCGCTGTCGAACGACTCCCCGCGGGTAGTGGTGGCAACGAATGTCGCCGAGTCCTCGCTTACTGTGCCCGGTGTCCGGGTGGTCATTGATTCCGGTTTGGCCCGCGTACCCCGGCGCGATCGTGCACGCGGAATGACCGGGTTGTTGACCTCCTCCATCGCCCAGTCATCGGCAGACCAACGCGCCGGCCGTGCCGGACGTGAAGGCCCCGGGCTGGTGATCCGCGCTTATTCTGCTGCGGAATATGCAGCGTTTCAGCCTTTCAGCACCCCGGAAATTTTGTCGGCAGACCTCACCCAAGCGGCATTGTTCATGCATTGTTGGGGTTCTCTGGAGCTACCGTTGCTGGATCAACCGCCGGCGCCTGCCTTGGCGGATGCGGAAGCGGCATTGCGTGAGCTCGGTGCGCTCGCCCCCAATCTGACAGATCTTGGCCGTCAACTCGCGGCGCTACCGCTGGAGCCTCGCCTCGGGCGAGCGCTGCTTGCTACTGGTGATGTTGCAACAGTAGCTTTGCTCTCCGACCAACCCTCCGGCGACATTTCTCGTGGACACGCCCCCGCCCAGGAGGTCCGTCGGCTGTCTTCCTTGGTCTCGGCAGGTCCACGCAATCCCGGACTCACCACCGCGCTGGCTTATCCAGAGTGGATCGGCCACCGAGTTGGGCCGGACACCTATTTGCTTGCCTCCGGCACTCGCGCGACCTGCACAGATGTCCACGACGAGTGGATCGCTTGTGCTGCCGTAACGCGTTCCGCCACCGGTGGCGTGATCCGTGCGGCTACTGCGCTGCCCTTCGACGATGTATTGGCGGTGCTGAGCATCTCTGAGGAAGACTCGGTTCTAGTGGAAGACGGCAAGATCAAGGGAGTTCGGGTGCGCCGCGTGGGCGCAATCCCGCTCTCTTCCACCCCGGTCCGCTTGGAATCAGGACAGGTACAGCAGGCGTTGGCTAATGCGGTGCGTAGCTCTGGGTTGGAGATACTGCGTCTGTCTGCCGATTTTACTGCGCTGCGGGAACGATTGGCGTTTCTGCATGAGCACCTCGGCGCCCCTTGGCCCGATGTTTCAGATGCAGCATTGCAGGACCGGGTTTGTCAGTGGCTGGGGACGTCCCTAGAAATTGGCGCCGCTGCTTTGCAACCGTTGTTGCCGTGGCCTGAGGCTTCTCGGCTCGCAGAGCTTGCCCCGGAACGGCTTCAGGTGACAAGCGGGAATACCCACCGCTTGCACTATGACACGGGAAGACCGGTGTGCCAGGTGAAGTTGCAGGAGTGTTTTGGCCTTGACAGTTCTCCGGAAGTTTGTGGCGTTAAGGTGCAGTTTCATTTGTTGTCTCCTGCGGGGCGTCCGCTCGCAGTGACTGATGATTTAGCTAGCTTCTGGTCCGGCCCTTATGCGGGAGTGCGCGCCGATATGCGGGGCCGCTACCCCAAGCATCCGTGGCCGGAGGATCCGTGGACGGCGCCGGCAACAGCACGTACTAAGAAGCGAAGCCGTTAACGTCCCACCAAATGTAAAGCACACTTGACGTAAAGCTCGTTTTACATTTAGAGTGAGGGTATGCACAAGACAACCTTTGGAAGAATGCGCGGCGGGCATTCCACCACGACCCTATTAGCTCTGTCCACCACCATCGGCTTGAGCATCGCCGCCGCACTAGGTTGGCTGATGTCCCAAAACTACCCAGACATTGCACTCTGGCTAGCTCTCCTCATCGGCATCGCTTGCATGGGTCCTGTCCTTTGCGTTGGCACATGGGCACTGCTGGTGGATCTTTCTACCCTGAAAGGTCGCGCCGAGCGCATCGACGACAGCGTAGAAAACCACTGGTCTCATGATGCCGCCGCCGGTACCGGCACGGACCTGTTAATCGTTCTCGGCCTACTAACCACCGTGGTAAACGTTGGCCACCTAGAGCTCCCGACTAACCATCTAGTCCTCGCGCTTCTCATGATTGGCATGTTGAGCTTTGGCATCCGCTACACCATCGCTAAACGGCAAGGGAGCTAAGGCATGAAGTGCGAAATTGTGCATGGAGCGACCGACTGGCTCATCCGCAAACTTTTCATCGAGCGCAAGGAAAAATAATTGCGCAACTTCCTCCCCGAGGCCCGTAAGCAGCGTGGACTTTCCCAGCTAGCGCTTGCCGACGCCATTGGCGTCTCTCGCCAGACCATCATCTCCATCGAGAAGGGGCGTTTCGACCCTTCCCTCCCCCTCGCCTTTGATCTCGCAAGGTTCTTCAATTGTCCGATCGAGGACCTGTTCCACCCAGGAGAAGCCTAGATTTGGAAATCTTCCCCACCATTCCACGATTTTTCACCCATTTAGCGAGTGAAATCTCCGGAAGGTGGGGAAGATTTTCCTGCCGTAAAACCACCCCAACACCCACATCATCCCAACGGCATAACCAGCAAGAATATCCACCGGTCGATGCACTCCCAAGTACAGACGCGAATATCCCACCAAAGCCGCTAGCCCTATTGCAAGCACAGCAACCCACCACCGTGGCCACAGCAAGACCAGCACACACGCTAGCGCTGCAATCGCGGTGGCATGGCCACTCGGGAAGGAGTAGCTAGGCTCAAAGACCATGGCGTCCGCCGGACGCGGAACCGCAAAAAGAGGTTTGAGCAGGTGCGTCGTGAGGCTCGCCAAGGCCACGGGCAGGGCTAGCCAGGGACGTCGACAAGCAGTCGCGAGCAGCACCGCATAAACCAACACCGCCCAGGGTTGGAATAGAAGGGAGATCAGCCCCATTGCTGCCAGCTGAGATAAACGCTCATGACCACGACCATGGTCAGGAGTGCGATTCGAATGAGTTTTGCCCCGCCACCCAATACTGTTCGGGCACCGATTTGGGCTCCGATCACGTTTGCTACTGCCAAGCCCAAGCCGAGTTCCCACCACACGTGCCCGTGGAGTGCGAATACTGCTAGCGCGCCAAGGTTCGTCGCGGTATTGACCACTTTGGTCAGCGCAGTGGAGGCTAAAAAGTTCTGAGAAAGAACACCAGTAAACAACATGATCAGGAACATGCCGGTACCGGGGCCGAAAATGCCGTCATAAAACGCAATCCCTCCAATACCAAGCAGAGTCAGCATTTGACGGGTTCTTCCCGGCACTGCGAGCGATTCCCCTTTCCCGAAGGAGGGCCTTAAAGCGACGAAGACACCAGCGAAGATCATTAATACGATCACCACCGGTCGCATGACCTCTTTCGACAATAAGGCTGCTACAAGTGCTCCACCACCGGAACACACTGCTGCCAATGGCACGTATCCGAGCAACAGCCGACGATTAACCGGTACATTGCGCACCATCGTCACCGCTGCAGATGCGGTGCCAGATACTGCCGCCAATTTGTTGGTGGCCAGTGCCACTGCTGGCGGCAGCCCTGGTAATACCGCCAGGATCAGTGGGATGAGAATTAGACCACCACCGCCGATCATCGCATCGACCCATCCTGCTGCGGCTGCGCCGGCTATCAGGATTGCCCAAGTTTGCATGCCAATGTCCACGAGTAGACTCCTTGTTTTAGACAGTTTTAGTTATAGCACCCGAGGAATTCCTGATGATGTGGTCGAATCCGGTTCGCTGGACCGTGGTGGTACCGGCAACCATCGGGATCGGGATGCTCTTTGATTACCTGCACGTTCCTGCTGGCTGGATTCTCGCGGCGATCCTCGCAGCCGCCGGAATGTCTATCTCCACCGGCCGCGATCTCCCCGTACATCGAATGGTCAGCCGCGTCGGCCGAAACCTCATCGCAATTATGGCAGCGGCACCCATCGTGGCGGCGGATCCGGTAGAACTCACCCACTTCATCCTCCCTGGACTCGCGATGGCGGTGATCACCATCGGAATCGGCATCGTCGGTGGCCTCATACTCGCACGCTCCACGCCAGAGATCTCGCGAGAAACCGGCGTGCTCTCCATGCTCGCTGGCGGCGCCTCGGTCATGCCCGTGCTAGCCCAGGAACTGGGAGCAGACTTCCGCTACGTCACCCTCACCCAATACTTGCGACTGCTAGCGGTTACGGTCACCCTTCCACTGTTGGTTCCGCTCATGGATGTGCCCCGTGGCGGGGTAGATCACCTGCAGATCAGCTATGACCCCGTCGCGTTGATCGTCATCCTCGGCATCATTGTTGTCGGTGAACCGCTGGGCAAGTTCCTCCGACTGCCAGCACCTACGATCCTTGGCTCCATGTTGCTGACGATTGTGGCCGCGCAGTTCTTCCCCGACCCCGCGGCGCTGGCTTTGCCACCTGTGCTGAAGATTGCCGCATTCATTGCCATCGGTTGGGCAGCTGGTGGTGCACTCTCCGTACCGGCGCTCAAGCTCTTCGCGAGCCAACTACCCGCCACGTTCCTCTTTATTTTCATCCTGCTCGCCGCCAGCGCACTCGCAGCATTTGGCCTGATGTTCTGGCTCGACACCACCTACTTCGAGGCCTATCTCGCCGCCAGCCCCGGCGGCTTGGAGACCGTGCTTGCGCTTGCCGACGAGTTTGGCGCAGGCCCCTCCATTGCCGCCATCCAAGTCATTCGCCTGATAGCGATCCTGCTGGTTGCGGGCTATCTGCCCAAGATTCTCAAGTGAAGTCTTAGCCCAGCAGTTCTTGGCGGAGAATCCCCATCGGGATCGAACCGTGTGCGAGCGCCTTGGTGTGGAAGTCTGAAAGAGACATTCCACTAGCTGTGACATCATCGCGCAACTGCTCCCAGAGCCGCTGGCCGAGAGCATAGGAGGGTGCCTGACCAGGCCACCCCAGGTAACGGTTGATTTCAAATTCGAGGGCACCGGGGCTCATCACGGAGTTTTCCCGGAGGAAGTTCCGTGCGTAGGAAGCATCCCAGCAGGAGGTCCCTTCGGGAACCTTCTTCCCCAGGTGCACGCCAATGTCCAAGACGACGCGGGCGGCGCGGAGGCGACTGGCGTCGAGAAGCCCCATGCGGGTACCGGGATTGGCGTGGTAACCGAGGTCCTCCATGAGTTGCTCGGCGTAGAGCGCCCAGCCTTCGCCGTGCCCGGAGTTCCAACACACTACTCGACGCCACAGATTGAGAGGCGCGAGCAGGGCGGATCCGATTTGCAGGTGATGTCCGGGGACGCCCTCGTGGAAAACCGTGGTGAGCTCCTGCCACTTATGGAAGGTGGTCTCCCCTGGCACTACAGACCACCACATTTGGCCTGGGCGGGAGAAGTCGGCGGCCGGCGGGGTGTAAAAGATTCCGCCCGTACCTGCCTTGTCGATGCAGCACTGGATAGTGCGCAGCTGCTCGGGGATCTCCATATCGAGGGTGTCGATCACATTATCCGCCACGGTCTGCATCCATTGCTGCAGCTCATCGACGCCTTCGATCGTGTAGTCCGGTTCCTTGTTGAGGCGGGAGGCCGCTTCGGCGACTGAGGTTCCCGGACCATAAAGCTCTGCAGCGAGCTGGCGCTGTTGCTCCGAGATCTCCTGCAAGCGGTGCAATCCCCACTCATATGCTTCGTCGAGGTCCACCGCAGCGCCGACGAATTCGCGGGAGAACAACTCGTAGCGTTCACGGCCCACTGCGTCATTGGTGGGGGCGTAGCTGGCGAGGTGCTCCGAGAGCCAGTCCGCCATCGTTGAGAAAGCTTCCTTGGCCACGACGACCTCTGCTTCTGGAGCGCCCAAGGTATCTAGGAAAGAACTCGCGGCGGCCAGATTGTTGCACTCGGTCACCAGCAGGTCGATCTGACGCAACGCGGCCACCCGCCCCTGCCCTGCGGCTAGGGCCAGCGACTCACGATAGCCATGGAGTGCCGCCGGAACTTTAGCCAGTCGGGAGCGAATGGCATCGGGGTCTGACATAAGAGAAAAGGTATCGCGGATGGTTTGCACCGGGGAGGCGACGTTATCCAGTTGCGCGTAGCGTTCCGCCCGGTGGTGCAGATCCAGTTGTAGGCAGAGGCGATCGCGGAGGACGGCTGCCGTGACGTTGTCGACGTGGTCGAAGTCGTCCTCGTCATCATTGTCATCGGTTGCGTCATCGAAGGCATCTACGTCAGCCAGGAGGTCTCGGTCCAATTCAGCCAGGCCGTCCCAGTAGGCCGGAGAGAAATCTTGGAGCTCGCCTTCGTGCCCTGCGATACCCCACGCGGTGGCATCCGTCGGCGAGAGCGCCGCGACGTCAAATACGTAGGCCTCACAGGTGGCGTCGAGCAAGGATGGCTCACGGTTGGGGGATGGCTGAGTCATAATCGGCCAGTCTAACTACTTCCTGTGGACTTGCCGAACTCGCTCATCCCCAGGCCACCATATGTTATAAAATCGTCTTAAGCCGGGAGGTTGGTTGATAGCCCACACCCCCGACCAGCACACCCGAATTAGCAAATCTACTACCCGTCCAATCGGCGTTCTGCCAGCGCATCCGCTATCGAGCGTTGGAAAGCGTCATTTTAGAATTGTTTTTGAGACAGCACCGCTTAGGCGGAATCTATGATTTTGAATATGCACCTCGCGTTTAGCCAGATCTTTGAGAAACCGGCTACTCCTGCTGCACAGGTTCTGTACCACGTTCGGCGTACACCGCATGTTGGTCGTGGCGAACTTGTAAAAGCAACAGGACTTTCTCAGCCGACGATTACGCGCGCGGTCACCGCCCTCACGAGCGCTGGCTTGGTTCGGGAACGCCGCGATCTGATCAACACTGAGCGGCCCGGAAGGCCAGTCGTCCCACTAGAGCTAGCTACCTGGCCCGCCGTGATGATCGGCGTGGCAATCGATAAAGATGATGCCCTCATCGGCTGCCACGACGCCCGTGGTCGCCTGCTGCGCGAAGTAGTGGTCAGCGAGTTCGCCAAGAACTACCAGTGCGAAGACGTCCTCGAATACATCATCGCCGCGATCTACCGCATCAAGGGCGACCTGCTCATGCCGCTGCGTAGCATCGCTTTGACGGCCTCCTCCCAACACTGGAATGATTTCTCCGCCATCCGCGAGCGCCTCGAGTTCGAATTCCACGTTCCCACCATCACCGGTAACACCGCAGCTGCCATCGCGCTGGCCGAAATCCAGCACGACGTAACCCAAGAGCAAGTGCTGGTGCTGTGCTCCGATTTCACCACCTCAGCGGCATTAATTACCGATACTGGTGTGTCCATTCCTTCGGAAAACCTCACCGCCGAGCAGTGGCTGACCTACGCCATTGAGGAACTACGCCCGCAGCAGATCGTCTTCTCTGGCTCCTATTTCACGGATCCGGAGAACCGCGAAACCATCCGCAAGCGCTTCAAAGCTGCCCACGGCGACAAGATCATTCTCCGTTTGACCCGCCCCGAGCTGGAATCCCGGCGCACCATTACCCATGCGCTTTCCCTGTCCATCCTCAATGCGCACCCGCTGGATCTGGCGAAAAGCTAGCCTATTCGGTTCGCTTTTCGACGCCCGCTTTTCGACGCTACAAGCGACCATGCTCCTTAGATAACTCCACATAGCGCCCAGCGTGGGTGACAAACTCCTGGGTGTTGTCGCGTTTGATCTTCGCCGGGATACCCGCGGCAAGAGTGTTATCCGGAATTTCCTGCCCTTCCAGCACGACTGCGCCCGCAGCAATCAGGCAGCCCTCACCGATCTTTGACCTGCTCAGCAGACCCGACTTCATCCCAACCAGAGTGCCATTACCCACGGTAGTGCCGTGGACCAATGCCATGTGACCGATGGTGACGTCATCGCCGAGGATGCACGGCGCATCCCGGTCGACATGCAGCACGGAGCCATCTTGCACATTGGTCCGGGCACCGATGCGGATCTTGTTCACGTCCGCACGGATCACCACGTTGTACCAGATGCTGGCATCCGGCCCGATTTCCACATCACCGATGATCGTGGCATTCGGCGCCACGAACGCAGAAGGATGAATCTTGGGCGCTTTGCCGTTGAATTCCTTGATCATAGAACCGCCTTCAGCGTCTCGACGCCAGTAAAGTGATGCGCGATTAGCCCAAACTCTTCCGCAGCCGCCACATTGGCCTCATTATCGTCAAAGAAGTGCGTCTCCTCTGGCTTTGTCCCCAGCAATTCCAGGGCCTTGCGGTACGCCTCTGGGTCAGGCTTCTCGACCTTGATGTCACAAGACATCGCCACGCTATGAAAATCCCGGAGCCACGTGTGCTTTTCCTTCACCCTTTCGGCCAACCCCTCGGGAATATTGCTCAGCAATCCAACCCGATGCTGCTCACCAAGACTCGTGACCAAATCAACCATCTCCGGATCCGGCTCCAACCAGCCCGCATAATCCGCCTCGATAGCCTGTTGCACATCGAAGGCCTCCAACTGCAGCCGCTGCTTCACCTGCTCCCAATACTCCTCCGCAGTCACACGACCAGCATCGAAGTCCGGGCGCAAATCCCAATACACCGGCCACAGCTCCGGGCCCGAACCAGTAGCATCCTCCAGCGCTTTCAGCGCCGACGGGCTTTGAGTTTTCAGCAGGACACCATAAAGGTCGAAGAGCAGATTCATGGCATCTAGGATACGGAGATTTTTCATCTGGAGGCGGGGTGAGGTGTCAGTTGGGGCGAGGCCGAATTTCTCACACCGGAAGGTCGCACTGCCCGAAAACTTCCATTCAAAGTGAGAAATTCGGCAGAATCAACCCATGGACTTCTTCGCCCGCCCTGCTGATGTCGTCGCTCCGCTGCTACTCAATACCGTCCTCACGCATGACGGTGTCAGCTTGCGAATCACGGAAGTTGAGGCGTATCTCGGCATCAACGATCCTGCTTCCCACGCTGCTCGCGGCCTCACCAAGGCGAATGCCGCGCTGTTCGGGCCGCCAGGGCATCTCTACGTGTACCACTCTTATGGCATCCATAAGGCGGGCAATATTGTGGCGCATCCGCATGGCGAATCCGGCGGAGTCCTCATTCGCGCTGGCGAGATTGTCGCTGGTCAGGACGTCGCAAAGCAGCGGCGCGGCCAGGTCGCCCCGCACAAGCTGGCGTCGGGCCCGGGGAATGTGGGCAAGGCGCTCGGCCTGCTTATCGACGACAATTCCACGCCAATCTCCCTCGATTCTCCCGGCGCATTCAGCCTCGAGCTCCCAGCTCAACCGGCGGAATTTGTTTCGGGGCCGCGAATTGGCATCACCAAGAATCCTGAGGCGCCTTTGAGGTTTTGGATCCTCGGTGAGCGGACGGTCTCGGGCAGGAAAACCCCTATCTAAACGGCACTTCGCCGATCGTGCGTCGTAGTTTGCGGGTACGCAGCCGAGCCGGATCAGCGGCTAGCGCCTCCACGGCGTGCACGGCGCACATGACGTGAGCCTCCTTGGAGGAGGAGTAGAAGGCTTGCGCGGCGGCCGGCAACTTGGGAACGGCGTGGAGCGGCAGGTCAGAGACGGAAAGTAGGGTGCCGTAGGGGACGCGGTATCGGTAGCCGTTGGCCGCGAGAGCAGCGGATTCCATGTCCACTGCCACCGCGGTAGAGCCGCGGAGTTGCTTCCAGAGTCGCTTGGGGGTGTGCCATTCCCAGTTGCGGTCGTCGGTAGACAGTACGGTGCCGGTGCGCATGAGTTCGGCGTCGTCGCCATAGATGGTTCGGACGGCGGATTCGAGGGCGCGCTGCACTTCGGGGATCGCGGGGATGGGGAGGTCGTTGGGCAAGTGCCCGGAGAGGATGTGGTCGCGGCGCTGGTAGGCGTTGCCGAGGATGAGGTCGCCGATGCGCATGCGGCCGTCGAGTCCAGCGCAATGGCCGATCATGATCCAGCATTCGGGGCGCAACACTGCGAGGCAGTCGGTGATGGTCTTGGCGTTGGAGGGGCCAACGCCAATGTTGATCATGGTGATGCCGTCGCCGGCCTCGGTGACCAGGTCATAGCGTGGCATTTGTACGCCATCACGTGGTACCTCGAGCGAGGTGTAGCGGCCGCCGGCGGATTGGCCGAAGCGCACAAACTCGGTGGTGTGCATGTTGTAGTTGGTGAAGAGGATGAATTTCTGTACCGATTCCACGGGGAGCCCGGTGTAGTGCTCGATGCGTTTGCAGGCAATGTCGAAGCGTTGGGCGGTGAAGTGGAACAGTGGCAGTTCTTCGCCGTGGAAGGCTCCCCATTCGCCGTCGATAATCGCGTCGTCAACAGCGTCGAGGGAGGGACGCGGCAGCTTCGATGCCGGTGAGCGTTCGATCGCGGGTGCATCGTCGATGTACTCGGGCGGGATCTGTTCCCCGGAAGCTCCGACGAAGATCTCGCACGGGTAATTGCTGCTGAGGCGCTCCAGCTGCTCCAATAAGTAGGAGCGGATCAGGGCAGGCCGGGAGAGAGTGGCGGCGTAGCGACCGGCACGATCCACATAGCCAAAAGGTTCAGTGCGGTCGATGGGGCGCCATTCAAGGACATCCACCACAAGCTTTGGGTAAACCACCTGTTCATAACCATCTGCGGTGTCGCGTTGCAGCAGTTCCAGACCGAGATCAGTGGCGGCACCATAGAGCTCGATCAGCTTATCGACGGCCTCAGCCGGGCTTCCCATCTGTTCCATATTCGTCAGCCTATCTGTGAACAGGAAAGGCTGCAGCGACGGGAAACTGCCCGTATCCCAAGCCCGCTTCCCAAGCTCTAGCCTCCGAACAGCTCCGCAGTTGTCACCGCTCCCCCGCTTTCTGCAAACTCAGCCCGCGTTGCCGCCAACAACGCAGGATCAGCAATGAGGTCCACCGCTACTTGCGCGAGCCCAACTGCAGCATCTTCCAAGGCCACCATCCCGTCTTCAGAGGCTGCTGCTTCCCGCAGCTCGGCGGTATGCAGGGCCACACCAACGGGCGCGATTTTCACCATCGGGTGGATTCCCGGCACGAGGTGGGACACGTTACCGAAATCGGTGGAAGCAGCGAGCGTTGCGGGGATGACACCAGCTGGAATCGCGGCGCGTCCCCGCCGAGACTGCGTTAAAGCCCACCGGGACACCATGGCTTCGTTATTGCGCACGGGCAGCGTTGCTGGATCGGGGTCCCAGTCCAGCTCAACGGACACCCCGGCCATGAGCGCAGCGCCTTCTAGGATTTCGGAGACGCGGGCGGAAAGCTCCAGCAGTGTCTCTGGGTAGAGCGAGCGCACGTTCAATAGCAGGGACGCAGCGTCTGGGATGATGGAGGGCCGCTCGCCGCCGGTCGGGATCACGGCATGCACACGATCTGAGGGCGGCATCTGTTGGCGCATCAGCCCGATGCCTTGGTAGGCCAAGGTGACGGCATCGAGGGCGTTGCGTCCCATGAATGGTTCGGAGGATGCGTGTGCCGAAACTCCGCGGAAGGTCGCATGCAGGGTGCGCCGGCCAACCCACACGTGGCTACCGATGTCATAGGAAAAGGGGTGGATCATTGCGGCGGCGTCGATGCCTGCGAGCATGCCGGAGCGGATCATTAGCTCCTTGCCGGCGCGCCCTTCTTCTGCCGGAGTGCCGAACAGTACCAGCCGTCCCTGGAAGTCCGAATCCTGCAGTGCTGCCACCGCTCCGAGGAAGCCGCCAACTCCGGCGGTACCGATGAGGTTGTGCCCGCAGGCATGGCCGATGCCAGGAAGGGCATCGTATTCGCTGAGCAGCGCGATGGTGGGGTGCTCCGCCGGGTCGAATTCGGGGGTGCTCCACGTGGCCCGGAAGGCCGTTTCCAGCCCATGCGCTCCCAGCTCCACATCAAAATCGGATAGCAATGCGACAAGACGCTGCTGCGCGTAGGTTTCTTCGAAGGCAACCTCCGGCTGGGCATGGATGTCCCGCGCGGCGGATTCCAGGGCGGGCTTTAGCTTTGCGACGGCAGCAGCCGCCTGCTCCCACAGCGCAGCCTGCTCCGGATAGGCATCGAGGACAGTCGGTGGTGGGGTCAGTTCTCCGATGGCGGTGTCCATCTGGTCATTGACGCGTGCGAGGTAAGCAGAAGAAACCACAGTGAAACCCTTTACTTTGCGATCATGATGTCCGCGCCCGGACCAAGTGGCAGGCCTGTCAGGTACCAGACAAACAGGATGAGTACCCAGGAAAGCCAGAACGGAACCACGAATGGCACTAGGCGACTCATCAAAGTGCCGAGCCCTGCTTCCGGTTCGTAGCGGCGCAGCAGTCCAAGCACGACAATCATGTACGGATTGAGTGGCGTCATTACCTGGGTCGCGGAATCGCCAACGCGGAAGGCGGCCTGGATGAAGGCCGGTTCGTAGCCGAGCAGGGCAAACATTGGAACGAAGACGGCTGCCATGAGCGTCCACATCGCAGAGCCGGAGATGATCACCAGATTGAGGCAGGAGGCGAGGATGATGAAGGCGAGGATCGCCACGAATCCGGTGAGGTGCATGTTTTCTAGAAACGCCGCGCCTTTGACTGCAGTGAAGGTGCCGATGCCGGTCCAGGTAAATAGCGCCACGAACTGGCCGAGGATGAAGGCCAGGACTAGGAAGCTGGTCATGTCCTTCATCGCATAGCCCATCATCTCCACCATGTCAGAGGTGCTGCGAATATTCCCGACGATCCAGCCATACACCAAACCCAGGATCATAAAGTAGGCGAAGACCAGGAAGACAATGGAGTCCATCAGCGGGGACTTGGGCAAGAACTGGCCAGACTCGTTGCGCCACGGCGAGCTCGGTACCAGTACCGATGCAAGCACCAGCACCGTAAGCGCGAAACCTGCGATCAGGGACCACCACAGTGCCTTATTTTCCGTAGCGCTGAGCTGTGGGGAGAGTTCCTCACCGTTTTCGTCGCGGTCACCGCGCGTCTTAGCTTCCTCCGGATCTACGGTCTCTTCTGCTGGTACGCCCAGCTTGACCATGCGAGGCTCTAGAACTTTGTCCGTAATATAGCCGGAAACCAGACCCAGGATTAGGGCGGAGACGAAGTTGAAGTAGAAGTTGGACATTGGGTTCGTCTCAGTCGCCCCGGCATCCGGAATGGAGATCATCACAGCATTGGTGATGCCAGCGAACAGTGCATCAAGACTAGTTGGGAAGAAGGAGGTGGAGTAGCCGGCTCCTACCGCGGCGAAGCCACCCAGCAAGCCCGCGACGGGGTGTCTACCTGCCGCTTTGAATACCATCGCCGCGAGTGGTGGAATAACCACCCACGCAGAGTCAGCCATCACCGAGGCTGAAACGCCGACGATGCCCACCGCATACGGCAGCGTCCAGCGCTTGGCGGAGGCAAAAAGTTTACGAACCAAGGCGCTCAGCATTCCGGAGCGTTCAGCAACACCGACGGCCAGTAAGATTGGCAGCACCGTTAGCAGTGGCGGGAAGCCAATGTAGTTTTTGCCCAGGTTGGTGGTGAACCACGCCATTCCTTCGGAGGTAAACAGGCCTTTGATGCGAAGTTCTTCTGCGCCTGGCACCGCCACTTTCAGTCCCATCACTGCCATGATCGTGGACAGCACACCCGTGGTCAAGAACAGGATAAGAAAGAGGGTGAAGGGCTCCGGCAGTTTGTTGCCCACCACTTCAATGCCGTTGAGCAGGCGGCCACCCAGGGACTCGCCGCTTTTCGACGTCCGGTTCTTCCTCCCCATCGTCATGACTAGTGTCCTTTCCGCACTGTTCTCGCCGCCCCTTTGTGATCCAGGACATACTTGGGGCGAGATTAACAAGTGGAACCGTGCCGAGAGGACACCGAAGCGGGATTGTTATAGGAAGTTAACCTTCCAAGAATTAGCGTCGGACAATTCCATACGGTCTACCTATTTAAAAAGCGGCTCTTTACTTGGCATTTCGACGCGTTATCCTCCACCCTGAGCTGAGGGCTGAGGCAACACATCACCACCCGAAAAAGCGCCAGCATCGTTCCCAAAGTGACCACCGTGAAGGTTGTCGACATGGCAATTTTTGGTCAAGTATGCAATATTGATCACCATGACTTCTTTATCTCGACGTGCCCTCGCTACTTTTGCCCTGACCACCGGCATTGCAGCTGCTCCTGCAGTAGCTCACGCCGACCAGGTCGACCAGGCCCTGGCAGCACTGCCAGCAGGACAGATTTCCTGCGAGCAGGCCACCAAGTACTGGACCAACGAAGCTGACTACAACGACAAGGTCGCCAAGGCACAAATGCTTGCCATGGTTGACTCCCGTGGCCCACAGATTCAAGATGCCCTTGGCCGCATCGACGAAGCTGCAAACCGCTGTGGACTCAAGGGCGGTGGCGCACCTGCCCCGGCCCCGGCACCAGCACCAGAAGCTCCCGCACCAGCTCCTGCTGACAACGGCGGCGCACCAGCACCGCAGGCACCAGCTCCAGCTCCCGCACCTGCCGACAACGGTGGTGCACCAGCACCCGCCCCAGCACAGGCAGCTCCAGCTGGCGCTATCAATCTCGCAGCACCAGGAATGCCTTCCTACAATGTGCAGCTCCCAGGTGGCCAGTGGGTCACCCTGCCAAACCTTCAGCAGATCGTTGCAGACTTCCTAGCTAAGTACGGCATCCACATCTAAACCTGCCGAAACAAGCGTTAATCCCACTGCCATCGCAGTGGGATTTTTTATGTGTCTATCCGCAGTAGACCTGGACCGCTTTTGACAATCCCCTACCGACCGGCCCTATGTCTTTCCATTTCAACTTGATCACGGTACTGTAAAGCTCGGCCGAAGTTTCGCGTGGAAAACCTTAGGTGGAATAGCTATGAATTCCACTTGCAATTCCCAGGACATAGGATAATCTAACCACTATGCACACTAGTCACATCAGTCACACACGTAACGTGTGGACGCGCGCTATCATCGCAACCATTGTCGCGATCACGCTCCTGTTCACTTTTACCCCAGCCGCAAAGGCTGCCAACCGTGACTGGCTGCGTCCAGGCTGTTCTTGGGCGGCCCAAGGCAACTGGATCCAGGCTTGTGAAGTGTGGTCCCCAGCCAACAATCGCAATATGCTGGTCTTCATCCAGGCTTCCAGCGCTGGTGGCGACGGTGGCCTTTATCTCCTTGATGGCGCACAGGTTGGCAAGCGTGACTCCAACTGGGCTTCCTACTCCACCGTTCCCGCTAACTATGCGGATGAAAACGTGACTCTGGTTATGCCGGCCGGCGGCGCAGGCGAGTTCTACTCCGACTGGGCCGCACCAGCTACCAGCAGCCTCTCATCCGGCCCTCAGCGTCCAATGTGGGAATCCTTCCTCGCATACGAGCTCCCAGGATACTTGCAGCAAAACTTCGGAGTATCGCCAAACCGCAATGCTATTGCAGGCGTTTCCATGGGCGCGATCCCAGCACTGACCCTGGCAGCGCACCACCCAGACCAGTTCCGTCAGGCGCATGCCCTTTCCGGTTTCATTGACCCGGCGATGGCTACCCACGTAGGCATGATCGCAGGCTTCAGCGTCGCCATGCTCATCAACGCTGGCGCGTTCATTTGGGATTGGTGGAGCTGGAACCCACTCGAAGCCAGCGCCCGCGCCCTACATGCAGATCCAGTAGCTAACGCAGGTAAGCTTCGCGACGGCGGTGTTGATGTGCACGTATGGTCCGGCAACTCTCACCCTGGCCCCGGCGAGTCCTACCCAGGCTCCCTTGGCCCAGATGCTATTTCAATCCATGGCGAGACGCTGATCAACATGTCCACCGACTCCTTTACCGCCAAAGCACGCAACCAGGGACTTAATGTCCATCGCCACTTCGGCAACGGACTACACACCTGGCAGCCATGGGGTCGCTACATGAGCGACCACAAGGGCGATGTCCTCTGGGCAATCGGCTAGAAACGGACCCCTACAAAGCCCCCATTACCCCCGTAATGGGGGCTTTGGCGTTAGGAAAGAGTTTTCTCAGCAAACCTTAAGGGTGAAAATATGCACCCTGGAGGTGTAACGCAGTTGAAACCAATTAACAGGCACTTTGTTCGCTCCTCTACAGTTTTATTCATATTTATGAATTCGTTATGCCTAAGAATCCGGCAAATGCATACCTGTACAGGGGCTTCACTCGCTAGAAAACCACCCCAGCGGGGAGACTTTAACCGGAATGTGTCATAAGATTCTTCCTGAAGGTTGCGACCACCGCAGCCGAAGGTGCAAGCAAAAGCACTCACATCCATACAAACTGTGAAGGATCACTTCATGCGTAAGTTCGTAAACGTCACCATCGCGGGCGCTACCGCCGTTGCACTAACCTTCGGCGCTACCTCCGTTGCAAACGCTGGCATCTCCTCTGAGGTTGGCGACCAGTGGGAAGCTGACCAGGACGCCGTCGGCACCGACATTTGGGGCTCTTCCAACAAGGACTCCGAAGATCTTCCTGAGTGGGCTGGCAACATGCGTGCCCTCACCTACGCTGGCATCGGCGCAGCAGTCTTCTCCATGCTGATCGCTCCTGCATACAACTTCCTGGCTTACAACAACATCCTCCCACTTCCTAAGTGGTAATCAACCCTTCTCTCTAACCCAACCCAGTCGGGTTGAAAGGAAAACAAAATGCGTAAGTTTAAGAACGCTGCAGTTGCATCTGTAGCTGCTGTTGCACTGACCCTGTCCGGCACCGCAGTTGCGACTGCTGAGCCAGTCCAAGAGGCTGAGCTCTCCACCACCTCTTCCGAGTGGGGCATCTGGCTCAATGGCGATCAGCCATCCAACGGCCAGGACGGCTTCGGCGAAGAGCTCGACTCCGACGCTCCTGCATGGATGAAGTTCTGGAATGTTGGCCTGTACACCCTCGCTGGCGGCGTCATCGGTGGCGCTGTGCTCGCAGGCTTCAACTGGCTCAAGCACGAGGGCATCATCATCTAATTGATGTCTAGCCGCTTGGCTAAAATTTCGTGGGCCCCTTGCGGGTCCACTTTTTTATTTCTATCTTGTCGTCGATTGAAAAACGGCTTTGCTTACAATTGCTAGATCTAACGATTAATCAACCATTCAAATGGTTTCTAAAGGCCTATGTAAGCGCCTGACTGTTGTTGAGTTGTAAGGCAATGACCGAAGAATTCTTCTGCACTTGGAAAAGACATAGCATGCTGTTCAGCTCTGAGAAACTTGGCCCTGCCCAGATTTAAACAAAACTTGGAAGCCAAACTTTTCATCGAGCAGATCTATATGAATAGTCAAGAGACGGCGCAGAACTGAATTGCCACAGTTAACTCCGAACGAACGTGGCCATTTGCCAAATCCAGTGCGCCTGCCTGCCAGCGCGTAAATTCTGAGCACGGATTTCGAACTTATCAAAATGCCTCAAGAACCTGTCTTAAATCGAGCCCAGGGCCAAGCCCTCTCAAAGAACGCGAGGGCCAGCAGCGCTGATAGTTACGTGATTGCACTAGCACCTCTTATGCCCCGCATCGCTGCTATTTCCGAGCGTCCTTACTTTAAGCTTGATCATCAACTGCATAGGGCCAGCGCAAGACTGATCTAAGGCCGTAGTGGCACTGACATATTTGACCGCCTTACTAAGTCCACACACAAACGAAAGAATCTATGTTGAGCGGCACAGCAAGTAGTAACAATCCCCAAACCTTCACTTCTGCCAGACAGGATCTGGCCATTAGGAAATGGCGAATGATAGAAGGAATCATCCACAAACCATAGTCACCGGATACAGACGACTAAGTCCGTTAGACCAGAGTGAGCAGAAACGCCCACGTCCTTACTATTTCAGCAACATCGAACAGGCCAGGCAAAGTGATAACCGGCGACTTGACCTACTGCGAAGTAAGCTACAAGCCGATAGGAACCTACAATCCTCGCGCCCCACTGTCTATGATGCACTAAGTAGGACCACTGATACAGAATCACGCACAAATGAAACAGCCCTACAGAATTGTCGGCGCCAAACTCCTAGCAACTCAGACCGGGCTCTTTAATTCAGTTGTTCGCGCCTGCCCCATGCGAAATATCAAAGCAATTACGCAAATCGTCATGCAGGCAGAGATCATCGAATACAATTCACCTCTGATTGAATACATTAAAATGTACAAAAAGGCAACAGATATGCCGAGCCATAACCCCGATCTCTCCGCTTTTGATAGCAACCAAAGATGACACATGCCAAAAAGGAAAAAGAAGAAAAATATGCCAAAGTAGCCGGCTATCATAAATGCTTCCGCGGTCACAGAAAATCCATATCCCGACTTTGAATAGGAACTACCTGTAAAAAGCACTACGAACCAGTCTGCCAGCGATCCTTCTGGAGTTGGAAGCTGCCGAGTAAGAGCCGACCACCAGGAATTTCGTGGATACCAACTTCCAGAGGCGATCCAATCATAAATATATGTATCGATGAAGAGGGTAGAACCTTGATTTAAGAGAGCATCAAATGATAATTTTTCACCAGCGCGTGTTACGAAAATAAGTGTGCCGACAATCGCAGAAATTAGCCCCATAGCGATGAATTCGAAAACAAATTTTCGAGAACGATTACGAACGACCAAATGAATGCCGATAGCGAACAAGATCAGGATAAAATCACGTTCAGCCGTAACCATGCCATAAGCTCCAAATGAAAACCAGGCAAAAACAACCAACAAGCGACTTTTAGAAGAGTTACGCCAATACACAACCGTCCAACAGAGGCACAAAGACATCAAAAGAAGGTATTGATAGTGGAAAGAGCCAGCATCGCCGATTGCAGCGAGCTTGTTTCCTGCACCTCCGCGCAATACAACAATTGCAGCAAAAAGAAGACCGTATAGACCACCAATTATAAGAAACACATTATAGGTCCACGATGACCAGGATAGCTCAAATCTCTCCGGCGCTTCGCTACTATTTTTCGACAGGCCTTTGAGGATTAAGTACAACCGATCTGCTACCCACAGTCCGCCAAGGGCAAGGGCAAAACCTAATGTCGCCTCGGGGATCAAGCTGACGATTGTACCGCGATAAATTGTTCCGCCTGTGAAATACGATATTGCTGGCCCAAAGGAAAAATAGATGTAATAAATAGCAACAAAGGCTAGCGAACTGGGACCCGAATGCCGCAATAGGAGGTTCAAGATGATCAAAGCTATACTTGACACACTAGCCCAAAACAAAAACATCGAAATTGCCTCCAATTTTCGAAGAACCCAGTTCTAAAATTTATCTATTTGTCACCCCTTAGTGGAGTAGAAACGCGTTTATCCGAGTAGCTGCTGAACGCTACAGAAATTTGGCGCCATTTAGCATTTGCCCATGCCAGTTAAATCCTAAGATGACCTGGCCGGAATGCCCTTGACTACGACGCTGTCTTCAAAATCTTTCGTGACACATGCGCACGCACCTACTAAAGAATTCTCACCAACCTTGAGCCCCTGCAGAATTGTCGCCGATGCCCCCACTAGTGTTCGTGCTCCAACTTCTACATCGCCAGAGATCACTGCGGCCGGATTGATTGAAACAAAGTCATGAAGGATCGAATCATGTCCAATTGTTGCACTTGGATTCACATGAACATACCGTCCAAATTGGACATTTGTCGAAACCGTAGCGTTGGCACAAATCACGGTTCCGGCCATCGGCTCAGTGTTCTTTCCGAGTACGGCCGAAGGATGTATGGCAGTAAACGGAATATGACCGAAGGATTCGAAGATCTGCGCAAGCCGCGCCCTGACTGAAGGGTTTCCGATTCCTATTACAAACTGAACTTCTCTAGGAGCATTCCGTATCCAGTGCTCGACCTTTCCAAGGTATCGAACGTTCCTAGCGTTTAGCCGCGAAAGGTTCTCCTCCGAGGGAGCATCATCAATTACCCCAACAACCTCCACGTGATGTCCGTGCAATGCCATAGCATCAAGCACGTCTAGACACTCTCTACCGAAGCCGGAGGCACCCACCACGACCACATCTATCGGATCTTGTTGGGAACTATTCATGAGAATCCTGTTCTCCAAACCGTGGCATTGTAGCGTGTCCATCATGTGAGATTCCCTCACGTGCGAGAACTGTTTTGAGAGTGCCCCAAAGGATCTTTAGATCCAAAACGAAGCTGCGATTATCCACATACTCAACATCATATTGAAACCGCTCCTGCCAAGTTAACGAGTTCCGTCCGCTCGTCTGAGCTAGTCCCGTAATTCCAGGTCGCACTTCGTGCCTTCGAGACTGCTCTGACGTATAGAGCGGAAGATACTCGACCAGCAAAGGACGTGGCCCCACCAGACTCATGTCGCCTTTAAAGACGTTCCATAATGTTGGGAGTTCGTCGAGACTGCTTGCCCGAATTAGCTTTCCTGTTCGCGTTAGCCGCAGTTCATCGGTAGCTCGTTCTGCCGTCAGTGGAAGCATGGTCCTAAACTTCACCATCTCAAATATCTTGCCATTCTTGCCAGGGCGCTCTTGACGGAAAAGTATCGGCCGCCCACTAGTTGTTAAAACTAATAAAGCAACCAACAACTGAACTGGAGCTGTCAATATTAGGCCAACCCCGCTGAACGCGAGGTCGAATGCACGCTTAAATGCATCATACGTATTACGTGAGACTTTCATCATGCTCTCTCAGGAATTCCCGAATTGCATCTCCGATAGCCTCGCGCTGTGGTTCATCCAATACTGAACCGCTCGGCAACGACAATCCAGTGAGAAAAAGCTGCTCACTAGTACCATTAACAAAACTACGCTTTTCAGCGAATACAGGTTGAAGATGCATGGGCTTCCAAAGCGGTCGAGACTCAATTTGCTTCTGTCCCAGTGCGATTCGTAGCTGTTCTGTGGTAAAAGAACACTTAGTCGGATCGACTAAGATCGAAGTTAGCCAGAAGTTATCGACAGTCTTTCCTCCGTCGGCGCCCGATGGCTCTCCGAAAATCTCGACGCCTTCGACATTTGAAAAAAGATCTCGGTAGAAAATTCTCATCTGCCGACGACGTTCCATCATCGAGTCGAGACGACTCAGCTGTGCACGTCCCAAGGCCGCAAGAATGTTAGACATGCGGTAGTTGTATCCAACTTCAGTATGCTCATAGTGCACTACGGGCTGACGAGCTTGAGTAGCCAAGTGTCGCACGCGCTTAGCAATTTCTTCGTCATCAGTTAACAATGCGCCGCCACCAGAAGTGGTCATAATCTTATTGCCGTTGAAAGAAACCCCCGCAGCAAGACCAAAAGAAGCAGAAGGCTTTCCGTTTCTAGTAGCCCCTAGTGATTCCGCTGCATCTGACAGCACGACAGCGCCATACTGCGTTGCGATTCGTTCGATCGCCTCTTGATCTGCAACTTTTCCAAGCAAATCTACTGGGACAACAGCTTTAACAGATTTGCCTTCAGATTCAAGAGTCTTGAAAGCATCTTCGAGCAACAATGGATCCATGTTACCGGCAGCGTCACAATCAACCAATACAGGCTCAGCCCCCGTATAGACGATTGCATTAGTTGTTGCTGCAAACGTCATGGTTGAGGTTAATACTATATCCCCTGGTCCTACTCCGAGCGCAATTAGACCCAGATGCAATGCTGCTGTTCCAGAAGAAAGTGCAACAGCATAGTCTCTGCCGCAATATTCAGCGAGTTCCGCTTCGAACGCATCTACCTCTGGTCCGAGAGGCGCAATCCAGCCAGAATGAAAAGCTCGAACAATTGCCTCCTCCTCCAACTTTCCAACGTCCGGTGAAGACAGATAAATCTGCTGCTGAATCATTTGTTCTCCTCAGAGTGATTTGACGACTTTCCTGAACGATCCATGAATTCGTCATAGTTCAGGTTAGTAGGATCTAGTACGGTTGCTTGAGCATGGGAAATCTTGGAGTGATACGGACGCGTTTCAACTTCACCCAAACCTACTAGTTCCTCGTGCAGTTTTTCGCCTTCTCGCAGGCCAGTGAACACAATATCTACGTCCTTCCCGGACATCTTGATCATTCGCTGTGCGATTTCCAAAATGTTGACCGGCTCACCCATATCTAGAATCAGAACCTCGCCAGTCTTTCCGATTCCACCCGCTTGCAGGACTAACTGGCAAGCCTCAGGAATTGTCATGAAAAAGCGAGTGGCATCGGGGTGCGTGACAGTTAGCGGCTTGTCTTCTTGAATAAGGCGCATAAATGTTGGAAGCATAGAGCCTCGGCTACCAATCACATTTCCAAATCTTACTGACAAATAAGTCTTACCAGTTTGAAGGCCAAACCACGCGGTCAGCTTTTCTGCGACCCGCTTAGAATGCCCGAGAACACTGGTGGGATTAGCTGCTTTGTCTGTTGAGATATTTACGAAGGTTTCAACATCGACAGCTGCAGCGGCAGCCAAGACATTTCGAGTACCGAGCACATTGGTTTTCCAACCTTCGTCTGGATAACGTTCCAACATCGGTAGGTGCTTTAGTGCGGCGGCATGAAAAACAACTTGTGGTCGACGAGCTATAAAAAGCTCCTTCATTGTTTCTGGTTCACGGATATCACCTAGAACAACCGCGTCAGTGTCTAGGAGACCATTACCAGATACATTAATTAGGACTTGTTGCAATCCAGTCTCATCACGATCCAGCATTATCAATTCAGATGGACTGTACTTTGCGATTTCGACGCACAGCTGAGCGCCGATGGATCCACCCGCGCCAGTTACCAGTACTCTTTTGCCTTTTAAGTACCCCGCAATTTCACCGACATTAGTTTCCACCGGCTGCCGTCCGAGCAAATCTTCAATTGAAAGATCTCTCAAATCATTTCCACGCACGCCCTTAGCGACGACTTGGCCAATCGGAGGCATCACTTTCACCGATAGATTATTGGCCGTAGCAACATCTTGTACCTTACGCAATAGAGACGAATCAGCGTCACCAATGGCTACAATTAGTAGCTCAGCTTCAGTCTCCTTGATCACTTGCTCAATATCGCTGAATTTTCCTTTTACTGGAACTCCACGGATCTTTCGAGAAGCTAGGTCTGGATCATCATCTATGATACCGACAGGCATAAAAGGAGACTTTGGGTCATTCATCATCCACTGAATCAGATTCGTACCGATGTACCCACCGCCCAAGACTACCGCTCTCGCAGAATCAGAGGCAGGCCTAAGCTGACTCTCGATCCTCAACCGCGCAACATAACGTACGGCCAGGATGAACAATAGGGCAATTGCCGTAGCAATCACCATAACGCCTCGAGAAAAGTGGAGATTTACAAAAGTTACAAGGGTAGCGATCCACAACACCAAACCAGTGAGACCTACTACAATCGAAACGCTTAATGCATCCTCAAAACTGCCAACTTGAGAACGTAGGCCTTTTCGATATATGCGGAAAATGATTCCGAATACTAATTGAAGTGCAACAGCCCCGAGAGAAAACCACCCAAAGGCAGGCCAATTAGGCTCCGACAGATCAAAGTCGTACCTTAATACGATGGCGGAAAATAGAGCAACAATCCAACAAATAGAATCTAGCGCATAAAACAGTTTTCCGGTTGGATATTTTGATTTCGACACAGAACCGTTGGACGACATTTAATACCTCCAATAAAATGGATCAGACGTTTTTGGCGTCTAAAGTTTGAAATATAGTGTTAAACAACTTCGTTTTCAATACAGACGATGGGCTGGTAGCTTCAGTTATTTTCAGCGATGCCAAGGCCAAGGACCCGCAAGTTGCCTCAATCTCTGTATATTGTTTCACCACCGAATTGTTTCAGCGTAGCCTTAAAATAACGCGAGATAGCGTCGATTGCAGGCACAAGCTGCTCGGCGCTCTGAATGAATTTTCCTTCCGGCCCGCCAATTGGGTCGATAACATCTTCATCTTCTGGATGGTCAAACGGAGACAACTCACTACGTCCAAACTGCGCTACACCAATAGCTGTGCGTAATAGTTCAGCGTCGCACAGGTCTCTATTACCTATCTCCTCTTTAAAATCTTCAAACTTTGCGACCTCAACTAATCTAGCCAGTTCTCGAACCGTAAAAACGCGCCTAGCCGATCTGGGACTTTGTTCAACAACTGACCGTCTATGCGTACGATCCATCGCTAAAATCAAGTCAGCATTTGCTAGATCTTCATCTGACAACTGTCGCGCCCGATGCAGCTCACTTCCATCGAGATTCAATTGCTCCGCGATCATCAAGGAATTTGGTGGCATTGGATGACTTCGCATCGCCGCAACACCTGCAGAGTCAACCTTTATGAAACTGAATTCTGCGAGGTGTTTTTGCAAAAGTAATTTTGCCAGTGGGGAACGGCAAACATTACCTGTACAGATGGTAAGTATTCTAAATTGGTCAGACATTGCTCTCGTCCAGATCTTTTAGACTTTTGATGCCGTCACCGTAGCCATAATTTCCGTACCCATAACTGCCAGCGCCTTTGGCAGGCAACATATTTACAATAATTCCTGCAACCATGCAACCCGCAGTTTCCAACACTGAAAGCGCTGCTTTCAACTCAGGTTTCTTAGTAGCACCAGAGGCAACAGCCACTAAGACCTTAGATTTTCCATGCCCGATGACCGCAGCATCAGTCACCGCGAGAACTGGCGGGGCATCGACTACAACGTAGTCAAACTCACGGCAAAGCGATTCGAGAACATCAGACATCGCTTCAGATCCCAGTAGTTCGCTCGGATTTGGCGGAATTTTTCCTGCAGGTAAAAAGTACAAACTCGTTCGCCCCCATCGCTGCAGAACATCTGTTAAATCTGCTTTGCCGATGAGGACATCGGTTAGGCCGGCGCCCCCCTCAACACTTAAGAATTTGTGCACCATCGGTAGTCGTAAGTCAGCTTCAACCAATGCCACTTTCGCTCCGGTTTCCGCCAAAGCTAGTGACAAATTAGCCGAAGTCGTAGATTTTCCTTCACCCGGATTAGCCGAGGTCATAACAAACAAGGGAAAATCATCTCCGTAATTAACGAACTGCAAGTTAGTTCGCAAGGCTCGGAACGACTCTGCCCGAGGGCTATATGGTTTTGTCTGTAGAGTAAGAGGGTTTTTGGATGCATTCGGATCATCAATTACCCCTCCGAGGAGTGGCTTGTCTGTAACTTCCTCGACGTCTCGAAGAGAGTGAATCCGAGTATCTAGTATGCTTCGCAAAACAGCTAACCCGAGCCCCAAAGCTAGGCCTACTAGCAGCCCTAGCAATACATTTAAGGCTATCTTCGGACTCACTGGCGCAGCAGGCGCTTCTGCCAACTGGATTGTCGTAATATTTACGGGGTTTTGCCCCACGGCTGAGCTTGGCTCCAATTGATCGTAGACCACTCGCTTGAAGCTCTCACCAACCGCGTTCGCAATAGCGGCTGATTCGTCAGCTGATTGACTCGATGCAGTTATGTCAATCAATGCAGTCTGATTCGGCGAAACTGCTGTCACCTGTTTAGCCAGCGTGCTCGCGCTCATTTCTAGCCCGAGCTCATCAATTACTGGCTGTAGCACAACACTGGAACCGATAACATCTACATAGCTATTTACTACTTGCCTTGAATAGTTCGCACCTTGCACCAGGTCTCCGGTTGTGCCAGCTTCAGAACGCACCGAAACATATAGCTGGGTACGTGACTGATACTCAGGAGTCACAATTGCCGAGTAAGCAGCCCCCGCCACTAAACCAAGAACGGATGCAACTACAATCAGCACCCAGTTTTTTCTAATGATCGACACATAGTCGCGTATTTCCATGCTTCGGAATCCTCTTACCTTTAATTAACTCACGTCAAATGCTCGTTTCGAAGTCAACCTGTCATCCGCCCTGCGGCGAAACCAACATGCGATTGTTCGTTTAGCGAGCCAGGAACTGCCAAAATCTATACGACAGCCTAATAAACTTCACCAAAATTAGACACTCCGTGCAACTTAACTAGTATATATCGCACTAGACCAGAGCAACCACTCAAACGCTCGTATTAGAATTGGTGTAGAGCAGGTTCCGCAGGGCTGCCAACATGTACTAACCCAGAGGCTGGAGGCCTGACCTTTGGATAACCGGCGTTCTGCTCGAAAGCAAAGGGAGTACCCCCGCTGCGAAATTTAGGGCTAAGGGAATCAGAGCCAGTTCAAGTAAACAACCAGATATCTCGCTTGCTCCATCTATCCACGCTGCGACTAACGCAGTATCGATCCATATACCTGCAACGAGCTAGAAAAATAACAAGAGACTTTTCGTTATCAAAACTTTTCACTCCAGCGGCGTGAACGACGAATTCATGTGTACTTTGGTTGCAGCTCGTTCCCACGAAGCTTTCGCACCGCCTAGACCCGAGGGGTTACATGCTTCCTGCTATTAAGGAACAAGCGACATAGATCTAGGATGCTTGTGCCGACTTGCACAGGAACTCAGCGTTACGTGAATATTTCTGGAGGCGTATCTTGTGGACACTCTGGTAGACATCCTTCCCCCAGCTTGCGTCTGAGCTCAGGACGTTGTCTTAACGACCGGCTGGTCCCAATACGTATTTGTTGACAATTTGATCAAGCCCCAGGAATAGTTCTCCCAAGTTCGAATACGTAGGAACTAAGCCTATGACTCCTCAATCATGCAGCACTCTATAGGCAAATATGCTTACTTCAATGTCTTGAGGGATACTAGACTTGTACCGTTCACATACCTTGCGTCGACACAAAAGAAGGGCAAGATGCTTAAAAGAACCCGTACGTCCCCACGATCGCAACACACTTTCGGAAATAGCATTGTGTTCGTCCTAAAAACAAATGAGGGCGGCATGTGGATCCTCCCTCAAATCAAGGAGGCCCTTCGGCGCAACTACACCGTTCAAGCAATCATCCCACAGGGCCCAGGCCGACTCGCCCGTAGTCTCGAGAAGTTGAGCTCGATCGAGTCAGGGCTACAAGTAACTCCCATCGATTATGACTTCACTTTTCGCGCCTCTAAGTCCACCTTTGCAGGTTTATGGCAACTACACCAGATGATTAAGAGATCTAAAGCTAAATTGGTTTTTTACCATCTTTATGCATCAGCGCTGGCAGTTAGAATAGCCACATTTGGAAATAGATCAATACGCAAGGTGCATATGGTGGCCGGGCCACTCTATCTTGAAAACAAACTAATTCGTTTCGTAGAGAGATTCCTTTGTCGACTCGATAGCACAATAATCGCTGGAAGCGATTACACGCGAGACAAGTACATTGAAATTGGCATGCCAAAAGAACGCCTAGTATCTATCCCTTATGGTGTGGATACGGTCAAGTTTGATCCGGAAAGCATTGAGCGGTCAGACTCTCGAGAAGAATTCGATATTTCTGCAACGGATTTTGTAACTATCATGGTTGCCTACGTTTACGCCCCCAAGTCGTTAGTATTTCCAGGCGTAGGCATTAAGGGGCATGAGACAGCATTGGAAGCTTGGAGACTCTTTGTAGCCGACAAGTCAGATGCCCGTATGGTGTTTGTTGGTTCAGGGTTTGACGGAGAAGGAGAACTGCATCGTCAGCAACTAATCGCACAAGCAGAACAGTTGGGAGTAAGTGACTCAATCACTTGGATCGATAGTGTAGACGACGTCCGAACCATTTATCGCTGCGCTGATCTGAGTATGAGCCCGTCCCTGTCAGAGAACCACGGCGCGTTGCTCGAAGCCTCTTCGATGGCAGTACCCTCAATCGTCTCAGATGCCGGAGCACTCCCAGAGGCGCTTGCACCCAACGGTGGTTGGGTATTCCCACGGGGAGATTCCCATTCTTTGGCAACCAAACTGGAAGAAGCTTACAAGTCTTGGCAAGCCGGTGAGCTTGTTCAATTTGGCGTTAATTCGCGGAAATTAATGCTGGACGAGTTCGACCAAAGTAGTTGCGTAACACGCGTAATCGATGTAATCACCAAGCAGAAGCGAGCTTAGTTGATGGATAGGATTGCAATTTTTGTCGAGGATCGGCTTCAAGCGTCTTTTTCTGGCGAGGTTTTTTCATCAAATCGACGCCTAGCAGGCGCACAATGGACGTCCCTCGGCCCTGAAGGACTAACTTCAGTTCTATGCGCACGACTAGGAGCGCCAACCGCGTCTACTTCTTCCCACCGCGTTGATGGAGAAGTCGTCGGTCTTCCTTACTACGTCGGAATCAAGCAAGCTATTTTTCAAATTCCGAAGCTTGTAGTTAAGGCTGTAAAAGTAGCCAAATCCTCCGATCTCGTAGTTGTCAAATGTCCTGGCCTCGTTGGCACAGTTGGTGCGATAGCGGCCAAAGCCACTAATACCCCTTTAGCGGTACACTGCGTGGGTGATGTCGAGGATTCAATTACCGAATCGCCAGATTCCATAGCTGGTTCCATACTTCGTAAGCTTTCAAAACTGATCACTCAATGGACAGTTTCACAAGCAGATGCCGTGCGATACCCAACGCGCAGTTATTTGCAAGAAAAGTACCCAGCTTATGACCCTAAGGCACAGTTTTGGTTTACCGATGCAGCGGTAACTCCAGTCACCAAAGTGCCAAATCCGCCCGAGTATGTTGCTGGAAGAATTGTGGCAATCGGCACACAAGAAAGAATGTACAAGGGACATGACTATTTGATTAAGGCGCTAGCCAAAATCATAAAGGACTACCCTGAATCCCACTTAGTTCTCGTTGGGAAAGGATCATGCCGACCCGAACTCGAAGCTCTCGCAACGCAGCTAGGCGTTCAGGATTCGGTAGAGTTTATTGATTTCTTGGAGGGCTGGAATGCGGTTTCTGGTCTAATGAAGAGTGCTCACGTCTTCGCCATGCCCTCAATTACCGAAGGCTTGCCGCGTGCTCTCCTCGAGGCTATGTCAGTCGGTGTGGCATGCGTTGGAAGTGATGCTGGAGGTATTCCCGAGCTTTTGCCAGATTACCTACTTGTACCAAAGGCAAATGCGAAACTTCTTGCTCAAGTCATCGGAAAACTGTTGAGTAGCCAAGAGCTCCAAGAAAAAGCAGCAAGAGACTGTTTAACCAATTCACGCCTTTTTTCTGGAGAAAGTCTGCAACCGAATATTGATTCGTGGCAAAAGGAGTTGTTAAAACTTGTCAAATCCGCGTAGTTTTTCAGCTGAAAATTGTCCACCAGTGTTTGACTTAGTCTGAACGTCACAAACTTTCCGGGTGTTGGAAAATGCAGTTGCTCGCGGGGAGTACTTGGCCCCGCGCCTGTCTATTTGTCAAGTTCTCGAATGTGCCAGCGATAGCGCCAAAGCTCCCCACAGTGCTGCAGTGGACACAACGATGATCGAATGCATCACCTCGCTGAAATCTCCACGCACTAGGAAACGCTTCCGTATGGCTGACATGGGCAGCAAGAGGCTGCCCATGTCAGACCCGAACGTAGTGCTTAGCAAACCGGCCGGAAACTGGGGTACATTTCGACTACCACTGAGTCAGATGACTCAAGCAATCATTTATACCGTTCGGCATCCGACCAAGAGGGAAAATAATGGCGTGGATCACGGATGTCATCCAGAGAAACTAACAACCCGATCCAGAATACGGAGGCCACGTGGACCAGAGAAAATCGAAACTGCATTCTGGACCATTGAAGCCCGGAATGCCTTCGCACTCCCGCCAATAATCCACCGCGTACTACTACTGATTAAGATCAACGCCTTCTTTTTTTGCGAAGGGCTCAAAAAGATTGTCACCAACAAAGGCCACTGTCAGCTGCATCTGCCATTTAGTCAGGTTTTAAGCGATTCAATTCTTATCTAGGTACATAATGGATAACTTAACTTATCCCACTTCTTTTCGTCTTCGCTAGTGATTGAGACCTAACACTCGCGGACTATTCACCAAACTCAATAGCCAGTTTCTATGACCCCGTTGCTCGCATCGATGTGTGGATTTGTCACTCACGCTGTATTCAGTGACCAGTAGGCATCTAGACTTACTTCCACGCCATACGATTTCGTGATAGCCGATGCTTGGGCCTATGGCCAGTTTCAATAATAAGTCCTATCAACCTTACGATAGCCACAGCTATTCGCGCGACCAGCGCTGAGATACCTGCACCAAGTAAGCCATATGGCCCAATTAACAACACTGAAGCTCCTGCCGAGAATGACAGGCCAACTATGGAAGCTATCAGCTGGACATTGAATGATCTCTGTACGACCAATGCCAAATCCCACATCCAAGAGATAGCACCAACAGCCCAAGAGATCGCCAGTAGAACCAAGACTATTCGATTACGATATTCAGGTCCGTATAGCAACTGCATTACTGTTTCGCCGATTGCTAGAGTTAGCAAAACTGCGATGAGCCCAAGACCGGCCATCTTAAAAGAAAGACCTCTTGTTCGCTTCAACATTGCAGCCCGCCCGTTCTTTTGAAAATGCGCGACCGAACGCGGGAGCTCGAACTGGACTATCGCACTCACTACCGTGTTTCCCACAAGTAGAAGGTACACCATCGCACTAAAAATACCGACGCTTTCAAGGCCGTCGGTTCGCTCCAGAAAGTACCCTGGTGCCGCCTCGGTTGCTGAATTTAAGAAGCCCGCTATCCCCAAAGGAGCCGCAGTTGCTGCCAACCGCACGATATCAGAATTCTTGGGTTTTGTTTTCTCCGCTGGTGCACTACTAGGGTCTTTAATTGATTTCCGACCTACTATTAGCGAAAAAGATGTAGCTACGATCGAACCCAATAGTGACATCGCCAAAGCGTAAGTCGCGGGCATTCCAAAAAAGATGCCCAGACTAAAAAGTGAAAGCGAAACCGTGCCATTTATGAACTGATAAAGCCCCAAAGCTCTTGTTCTTCCGGCGGACTGCGCTGGTGCTAACCAAATATCACCAATTAGGTCGACAGACTTAATAAGCGACACAAACAAAAAGATTCCGTTGAAAGTTTGATTCATTAAAGCAAAGAGGCACGTAACAATCAAAGCGACAATTGTGGAGACAATTCTTAACTTAAGATACTTTCTCCAGTTTGAACCTCGTTGCGGATCAGAAACATAAACCTGTCTGAGTGACAAAGCAGAAAAGATGAAAAACGGAGCCGAAACGGACATCGCATAAGAATATGCTCCCATTTCGGTCATTGAAGTTTCTCTAGCAAAAAGTAGCAGCATCAACCACTGAGCTAGCGAGTACACGGCAGAACCGCCGGCAATAATTCCAATCTGGAAAATTCTGGCGGTTCGCACTTACAATGTTACCTTTTCTTGTCGAGGCCGTTTTCTCCAACGCGGGTAATTTTAGTTATTTCATCGGTCCAACCACTTTTAAACGAAAGGAGTTCCGTCTTGATAAAGACAATACAAACATCATCTATGTTCTCCATTGAACGCTAGCTGTTGCTTGTATTGTTTTGTCAGTCAGCTACCGGGAAAGCATTTTAAACCATTCGATCGTCTTCGCGATACCTTGCTCGAGACCCACTGGTTCGATTTCGGGGAATAGCTTCATTAAAGCCGCATTATCAGCTTGCGAATCCCGAACATCACCAGCACGTGGATCTCTGAACTCTCTAGGTAGCTGCTGCCCTAGTTCGCTCTCCATAATCTCAATTACGTCAAGTAGAGTGTACCGCGTTCCGAAAGCCAAATTCACAGCATCCTTTGAGCGAATACGCTCCCTGGCTGCCTTTGAAATAGTTTGGGTGACCGTTTCTACGAATGTAAAGTCTCGTGTCTGCAACCCGTCGCCATTAATCGGAAGTGGTTCTCCACGCAGTGCTGCATCAACAAACGCAGGTACAACGGCTGCATAAGCGTGACCTGCAGCCTGTCCAGGACCATAAACGTTAAAAAAGCGGAACGGTAGAACAGGAAGGTCATATACTTCGCTATATGCGAGTGCGTAGGTCTCGGTAGCCAACTTGCTCACTGCATACGGGCTAATTGGCATCGGCCTAAGGTCTTCAGACTTTGGAAGCACCTTATTTGCGCCATACACAGAAGAAGACGATGCCAATGTGACGTGCGCGTTTTCCTTTCGGGCCGCTTCGAGCACGTAAAGCGTTCCGGTGGCGTTTGCGTGGTGCGAAGCCACCGGATCTTGAATGGAACGTGGCACAGATGGCCTTGCGGCAAGGTGAACGATTGCATGAGCACCTGCAGCAGCCTCGCCTAGGAGGTCTCGATCCAGAATCGAGCCTTCAAAGAGTTCGACATCAAGATCTTTCAAATTTTCCCGGAATCCGGTCGAGAAATCATCAATTACAGCAACCTGGTCGACTCCATCTCGCTGAAGTTGCTTCACAAGATTTGACCCAATGAAGCCAGCGCCACCAGTGACTAAGATTTTCAAGTTCGTTCCTTACGCGTTGTTTGGTAGATGCGAAATACTAGTTTACAGTCGCAAGTCCGAGGCATCCTTTGGTAGAACATGCTTTAGGTCATAGATGAGCGCTTGTTCGTTTCCGAGCGCACGAATCTCTTCTGCGCCCATCTCTGCAAACTCTTTATGCGCAACTGCAAGAATCACAGCATCATAGTGCCCTGGCTTCAACGATTGAATTAGCTGAATACCATATTCGTGCTGAACTTCTTCCGCGTCAGCCCAAGGATCGTAAACGTCTACTTCAATCCCATAATCTTCAAGCTCGGCAACGATGTCTACAACGCGGGTGTTTCGAATATCAGGAGTGTTTTCCTTAAAGGTCAAACCAAGGAGCAGTACCTTTGCATTTTCAACCTTAGCGGAATGCTTCATCATTGCTTTGATGAGCTGGCTTGCAATGTACTGTCCCATTGAATCATTGAGCCTACGTCCAGCGAGGATGATTTCAGGATTGTGTCCCATCGCTTGCGCTTTGTGCGTCAGGTAGTAGGGATCAACGCCAATGCAGTGCCCGCCTACAAGCCCCGGACGGAATGGAAGGAAGTTCCATTTAGTTCCCGCAGCATCCAGCACAGCTTGGGTATCAATGTCCATCTTGTTAAAGAGGACAGCGAGTTCATTTATAAGCGCAATGTTGACATCACGCTGAGTGTTTTCGATAACCTTGGCGGCTTCAGCGACTTTGATGCTTGGTGCTTTATGCGTTCCAGCCGTAATGATCGTACGATACAGCTCATCGACGAAGTCTGCGATTTCAGGCGTCGAACCAGAAGTTACCTTCACAATGCTTGGCAGTCGATGAGTCTTGTCACCAGGATTGATGCGCTCAGGGCTGTATCCAGCATAAAAGTCTTTGTTGAACTTCAGCCCACTAACCTCTTCGATCAGCGGTACGCATTCTTCTTCAGTAACACCGGGATACACCGTTGATTCATAAATGACAATGTCGCCACGGTTGATGGTAGAGGCCAAAGTCCTCGTTGCGGCGAGGATAATCGAAAGATCCGGCTTCTTGTACTCATCGATCGGGGTCGGAGTAGTAACGATGTACACATTGGCCTCACGCAGATCCTCAGAATCAGCAGTAAAACTCAACTCCGTTGCCGATTCCAACTCATCCGCGGTTGTTTCCAAAGTACGGTCGACACCGTTCTTGAGCTCTTCGATGCGAGCCAAGTTAATATCATAGCCAATTACTGGCAGTTTCTTTCCAAATTCAACTGCCAGTGGCAGGCCAACGTAGCCTAGGCCAATCACTGCAATTTTCGAATCCGATACTTTCATCGCGACCATAGCCGTCCTTACCTTCAGAGTGTTTCTCAATAACAAATGCGACACAGATTTAGAATTGGCAATAGCTCAGTCACACTTCTACAAATAACGACATTACCACTTGATCTAGTTTAGATACGGTTGGAATTTAGATTAGGCCCCTTCAACCTGGACACGTACCCCCTGCCCAACTCTAGGCATGTTGCGAATCTACGATCTCGGAAAATTATCATTCAAATTGCAGTTGTAGCTCTAGTTATCGAATCATTGGTGAGTTAAGACATCCGCAATTTGCAACCCCAGTGCACTACCACAAGCCCACCCAACGAACAGGGCCGGAATTACAACGGCTATCACTTCGACCGCTTGAGTTATCCATTTCCGGAGCACACCGTATCCAATTGCCCTTAGCAATGTTTGGTCTTTCGCACGTTCACGGATTGCTAGAGTTACAGTATTCAATGCACCAACTCCAGCGATGAGCATTGCAGCAACGCTCATGAGAGTAGAAAGTGTTAATACTCGCGCGGCCATCGCCGCAATATCCTGTCGAGCTGAGAAGGCTTCCTGAAATGTCACTTCTTCCCCTGCGTTTGCAGCTGCAGTACGCAGCTCACTGACGACCGGAGAGTCGGCAGGCTGGGCATGACTACCAGTAACCCGAATCAGCACTGCTGGGTTAGGCAATCGAGTATCTACTCCTGGACGCACTATTGCTGGCACTTCCGGGGTCACCACTGGATCGACGAAACTCTCTAGTCCGCTGGAATAACGGACGCTTAGATCGTGGGTTTGCCCACGAATCGTGATCTGTGTCCGTTGGCCGTCGCTTAGTGTGTTGCGCAGCGGGGAGTTCGCCCCGAGGACGAGTTCACCGGGTCCCGCACCCGTGACTGGGCCACGCAGCACCGAGGCACCCTCTGTTGCAGATAGGGCTAGCACATTGTCACTAGCACCGCCTGCACTGACAGGTAGCGCTACCGGAGAGAGGGCGCTTACGACTCCTGGAGTAGCCTCAAGCGCGTCGATAAGCGGCTGCTCGGCAGTCCCATCCATGGCTCGGACCATTACGTCCACCGCACCCTTGTTAGTGGCTTTACCGAGCAAGTAACCCTCGATCTGCTGCTGCCCATTCAAGACAGCTGCCACGAGGGCAGTGCCGGCGAGCACTATCGCAACGAGGGAGCCGGCCCGCAGCCTCTGCCGACCCACGAACGCCATGCCCAGGTGTAGGGTCGGCGCAAAGGCAAACAAGCGCGATAGTTGGAAGATCAGCCACGGGAGCACCACAGCCAGTACCAGTGCCGTACCGAGGACGATCAGGCCGGAAGAACCGATCGCGAGGACCAGCGCCCGCCGCCCGGCATAGCCGGAGACCCTGGTGAGCCCCCAGCCGCCCGCGCCCAAAAGCCCGCAGCCGAGCAGGGGCGCCACCAGCACGCCCAGGATCGACTGCTTCGGTGCGCTGGCCGTAAGCGAATCCACGAGGGGCCTACGCGCTGAACCGCGTGCCGCCGGCACCGCGGAGACCACACACACCACCAAGGCAACAACGAAAATCGCCGCCAACCAGGTCGGGGCCAGGCTCACATCCACCAGGGGAACCTTCACCCCAATCTTCTCGGCGTTCACACCCGCCCAACCCGCGGCCCACAGACCCGCCGGGATACCCGCCGCGCCGGCCACAACGCCAAGTATTAGGGACTCCACCATTGCGGAACTCTGCAACTGAGTGGCCGAGGCGCCTACCGCCCGTAGCAAGGCGTACTCACGTTGACGCTCTGCTGCAATCACGGAGTAGCTGGAGAAGATTACCAGCATTGCCACCACCGCAACAATGATCATGAACGCCGTAAGCAGCAGAAAGTACTGGTCCCGACCAGACAGGTATTTGCCCGCCAGCTGCGCAGTATGCGCCTGGGCGTCCGCGACCTCTGACACCACTGCTTTCGGCAGCGTCTTAAGCTGCTGCGTCGTAGCCTCTGCGGCACGCAGCTCCCCGCTAACTGAGTTACCCGCCCAGTTTCGTGCCACAGTAGCATCCACAAAAAGCGCCGTTGCCCCGCCCAATTGCTCTTGCGCGGACTGTTCGGTCCGTCCCACTACGGTCACCGTCTTGAGCTCATCTGACCCCGGGGTTTTGAGCTGGAGCGTACTGCCGAGCGCCGTATTGTCCACCACTGCAATCTCACCAGGACCGACGGGAAGCCGCCCCTCCACGATATCCCGCCACTGTAAGGAGCCATCGGCGATGCTGCGAACATAGGTGGACTGGTACAACGAGCCTTCCTGCTTCACAGAAACAGAGAACTGCTGGTCAAAGGCATACTCGCCCGGGATCTGTGCAAGAGCCTCATCAACTGCTGCTTTATCCGAAGAGCGGACTTGTGCGACGGTGTTCACGCCTTTGTAGGGCTTATCAAACATCCCGTTGACGGTGGCTTGCAGTGACTCCACGATCGCGGCAGTTCCTACCGTCAACGCCACAGCGGCGAAAACAGCGAAGAACAGTGAAAGATACCGCCAACCACGACGTCGCAGTTGAGCAATTGCCAGGCGGATCACGCGGAGACCACCTTCCCGTCCCGCATTTGAATCAGATAGTCACCGCGTTCGGCGGCGGCAGGATCGTGGGTGACCACCGCGAGGGTTTGGCCATAGTCGTCGACAAGCTGGCGGAACATAGTGAGCACGTTGTCGCCGGCCTCCGAGTCCAGGTTGCCGGTAGGTTCGTCCGCGAAAATGATGTCGGGGCGGGCGAGCAAAGCCCGGGCGATGGCGACGCGCTGACGCTGACCGCCAGACAGCTCATGCGGCAAATGCTTGAGGCGTCCTTGGAGGCCGAGGCGATCAGTGATCTCTTTATAGAAGGCCTTATCTATCTTGCGATGAGCTAGGCGAACTGGCAGCTTGATGTTGTCCTGCACGTTGAGGACGGGAACGAGGTTGAAATCCTGGAAGATCAGACCGATCTTGGTGCGTCGCAACGCCGCCCGCTTATTCTCGCTGAGCTTTGTCAGATCGGTGTGCTTGCCTGTCGACGCCAGGACCACACTGCCACTCGTTGGCGTGGACAGACCCGCAAGGGTGTGCAGCAAGGTGGTCTTACCGGAGCCGGAGGGCCCCATGATCGAGGTCCACTTCCCGCGTGGTAGGGCCACCGACACGTCATCGAGCGCCTGCACCTGGGCATCACCGCGCCCGAACCTCTGTCGCAAATTTCGAGCTGTGATTACTGCCTCTGCCATGCCTGAAATCCTTTCTAGATACCGCATCGACCTTACTAGCTGAAAGCTGGCGGCTCTGAGGGCTGTGAAAGAAAATACCTAACAATATGGTCACCGATGAGCGTCGATAAGCACGCGGTAGCCCGCAATGCTGTCATGTCATGAAGATGAGGAACTAAAATTTTGGGGATAACCCGAAATGAAAGGTGGCACCCGTGTCCCATCCCGTCCCGAAAATCGCTCGCACTCCCCTCCTGACCAAATTGCTGGCCATTATCGGAGTGCTCGCCATTCTCGCCGGCATCTACTGGGTCTCGCCCCTGCCGAAACCAGGCGAGAGCAAGGTGAGCCACCAATCCACCACAGTGAGCGAATCTTTCGAGCACATCGCCGAACTAGCCGTGGAGGAATACTCCTTCACCAATGTGGGAAAGTCCGACGAAGAAGGTCTTCGACTGCTCAATGTGACGGTGCCCCTCACCGGCAAGTCCTTCCTTATTACTTATGACGGCGTGGTGAAGGCGGGGCTACCCGATGCGACAACCATCGAGCCTAAATATGACGACGCCGCCCGGAAAGTGAGCTTTGATATTCCGAAGCCGGAAGTACTTTCCGCGAACATCGACCAGAACTCGATCCAGGTCTACGACCAGTCAATGAACCCCTTCAATCCGAACGAGGTCTCCGACTACGCCAAATTCATCGCAGCCGAAGAAGCTCGCGCCACCGATAAAGCCATTGCCGGCGGCCTACTCACCCGTGCAGAAGAGCAACTCACCAATTTGATCGAAGCCCAAGCGAAGCTCTACCTGGAGCAATCCGGCAAAACCGACTATCAGGTGGAAGTTCGTTTCCACTAACAGGAATCCCCCACAATCTCCCCCAGTATTGGGATTTGAAGAACATGTTTTCATTCTCGGGGGTGTGCTATTTGAATGAATTAGCACAGATTAACACTTCACTTAGTGAATGCTTACATAATTCAGGAATGTCGCGGTCTTGTCGCCAGGTACACGGCTAATGCAGCCTTTCCATCGCCAGGATGCGCGAAAAATTTCAGAAAATTATAGACACCACCACAGATCTACAGTGATCTCGGACATTATTTGTGGGTAGAAATGCACTTCAAAGCCAATGCTGCAGATATACTAAAGTCCGATTTAAATACCTATAGGTTTGGAGGTCGCGATGCCAATCGCGCAGGCAGACACCTTCGCAGTCGAATTCGGTGTTGCCAACTATCACGTGCCCGGCCATCCCGCGCCCCTAACGCACGGCGATGCCACAACCCGGCGCGCAGCAACCCTCCAGCAGGCTATCCTCGCTGAAGAATGTGGCTTGGACGTCTTCGGGGTGAACGATTCCTTTTCCACCACGCTTCTTGAGCTTGATCCCTTTTGCCTTATCCAGCAGGTTGCACAGCGCACGTCACGCATCAAACTGACCACCTCGATAGGTGACGTAAACAGCACCAACCTAAGCCAACGACACGCAGAATTCCACCAAGTCCTCGAGCTCACCGGCAAGCGCTCGGAAATCGTGTTGGAGCGGGACAACTTCTCCCCACCCGGCGCGGATCCCACAGCAGATGCCAGCACCAGCGAAACCTTCAACGCCCAGCTCGCCGAATGGGTCGCCATGATTGAGCAGTGCCGGGCAGATGCCACATGGATCGAAGTTGTCGGCCGGTCCGACGTAATTTTGCAGGCCGCAAGCCACAACATCCCGATCATGCTGCAAATCAGTTCCGGCAATCCGCTGAAGCAGAAGCACTTCGTGGACATGTACCACCAAGCTATTTCCCGCTTCGGCCGCCGCGACCTGCCACTCGGCATCCTGGTACCGGGGTTCGTCGCTGCAAGTGATGACGTCGCCCGAGAAGCTTCCTTCCCGTCCTGGGCCCATCATGTTGGGGACAGCATCCCAGCTGAGCACATGTCCGAAACCTTCAGCAAGGAGATCGAGCAAGGCGCGCTCTTCATCGGCTCCCCGGACACCGTGGCTGCGAAGATCGCTAGTACCGTCGAGCACCTAGGGCTGAATCGCTTCATCATGCGCTACACCTGTGGTCTGCACCCCGATTCCGTCGCGGAAGAATGCATCCGGCTCTTTGGCACGGAAGTCGTGCCGCGCGTACGCGAACTACTCCTCCAACGCTGAGTTGCGGGCTTGCCCCCCCCTTTGCACCCTTGCCCCCTTGCAAATCTTCCCCGCCAAAACGTGAAAACACTCGCTGTTTTGCGGGATCTGCCGCAGTTCCGCGGGGAAGATTTCGCCGGCAATCCGGCCACCGAGCCGGCACACCAGGACCCCATAGGGGGCACCCACACCTTCAGTGTGATGCAACCATTTCGATGAGGTTCGCAGTCTAACTTAGTATGGGCTCTCTACCTCAGACCAAAAGCGAACTCCTCCGATGCGGACTTACTGAACACCATATTCGCACGCGTTTTACACGTATTTCACGTGGCATTTACCTTCCCAATTCCATGGTTCCGGCTGGCGAATTGCCATTACGTATCCGCTCTCAGGCTGCACTTTTACGTTTCCCTTCGGGAGTTTTAGGAAGCTGGGCTGCCGCGCAGTTCTGGGGCCTTCCTTACTTCCACGAAAATGCTCCCGTTATGATCCATTCCTTTTCTAAGTCGCTGGCAAAAGACTCAGATTTGAAGGTGCACCATCGTTTCATTACTCATAGGTTTAGCGTCTTCGAAGCTAGTGGTGGCTCCATGCCACTACGATTAGTGCCCCCGGCCATCGCGCTCGTCGATTGTTTAACCGAGGTCCGTGATGGCTACTGCGACTGGTGGGTGCCCGAGTTACCGGAGTGGACTCCTCAGCAAATTCGGTCAGTGCAGGTTATTGATAGTTTTCGACGTTTTGTCCGATTTCACCATGCTGAGGTGTTGGCGGCGTGCACGGACCGCTTCGATAAAGATGAGTTCCTTAAGCTGTGGCAACTCAGCGCATTGGGAGTCGATTCGCCACCAGAAACATATCTGCGGCTTTCAGTACTGGGTCTTGCCACTTGGCAGACTCAATACGCCTTCAGAAGAAGCAATGGATCGTTGATTACGCGCGCCGATCTGGCTGCAGCAGAACATCGCTTGGCACTGTTCTATGACGGCGCACCCCACCTCCAACGCCAGCAACACGACTATGACTCCGAGGTTGTCCAAGAACTCATCATGCTGGGCTGGCACCCCGTCCGGATTACCAGGCATCAGATGCGAACACCGCTGCATTTTAGGAACCGCATCGCGCGCCTGCTGCAGCGCCTGAAATCCTCCCCGTCAAGCAACGATTTAGATGCCTGAAATCCCCAGTTTTCCGCGTTACTAGGGGGAAGATTTCCCTAGATCTACTTAGAGTAAATAGCGAACCGGCGGAAGGGACGCCAGATTGTCCAACCCGTCAGGAGTAGATAGCCTGCGTCGCGCGCCAGCGTCTTCACGTAGTCCATGGTTTGGGCGTCGTTAAGCCCCTGCACATTGAAGCAGCCACAGTCGATGGCCAGGCCGCGCGCCCACGCTTGGCTGATGCCGACCATGAACAGCACCAGCACCACCGCAGCGACCTTGGAGGATTGGCGCAGGAAGATCCCGAGTAGCAGGAGCACTCCGCCGGCGAGCTCCAGCGGGCCGATCAGCTGCGCTAAGTATCCGGACCACTCTGGGGTGAAGATCTTGTAAGCGGTGATCGCTTGGGTCATCTCCATGTGGTTGCCGAGCTTTGCGGTGCCGGCATGTATCCACACATACGCCATGTAGAAACGGGCAATGGCGGAGATGACATCGAGGAATTTTCGCATGAAAGCAGTATATTGCAGACATGTCTACGAAATCGCACGCCACAGGAAACTGCTAAGTTGGCACCAACGTATTCGTCGAAAGGTACTTAACTCGTGCGTCGCATCCTCGCCACCCTCCTCACCGCGTCCGCCCTTGGCCTCGCCGCCCCGGCCAGCGCCCAGTTGCCCGCGGGTATCGACGCCCAATCCATGATCGGCGGTCCCATCTCGGTTCCAGCTGGCGAAACGACGACCGTAGACTTAGGCATCCCGGTATCCGCAAGCTATTCCGGCAACGGTTGGAACGTTGTATCCGCAGGCTCCGCCGTTACAGTGACCGCTCCCGCCTCCGGCACTGCTAATGTCCCAGTCTCTGCGGCCGGTCAGAGCGCTTCCATTACTTTGATTGCGGAGGAAGGCGCAGCACCTATCGCAGTGCCGACACAGGAGCTGCAGGAGCTGCAATCAGAGGCTAGCTCCGGGGCTGCCTCGGGAACTCCTTCAGCTGGAGGCGCCGCCGGTGACGCTGCGAATCCGGGTGATGTAGATCGTTCCGCTGCAGAGCAGATTCACCTCGATTCGACGATCGAGGGCAACCAGATCATCGCCAAACTGAGCCTTTCCCAGGCGATGAGCCTATACAACCAGTTTGGCAATACTTCTACCGAGGGGATGAAGCTGCGCTACCTCGATGTCAATGGCACCGAGATCAAGGGCATCAAGCGCGAGATAGATAAGGGATCCCGCACCCTGACGCTGACCTACCCGGAGGGGAAAACTCCGGATAATCCCTTCATTATGGAAGCAGTGCGTGACGGCGCCTCCGTGGCGGTGGTGACGCTCACCGATTCCGCACAACCCGTGACCACCCCTACTGATGCAGCCAAGAGCCCGAGCCAGCCTGCCACGGTTGCAGCTGATTCGGGCAACAAGAAGATTGGACTTTACGCCATCGCCGGAGTCATTGCCTTGCTGGTGTTCGTCGGGATCATCACGACCATTGTGCGCCGATTTTCTAGGCGCAAATAGCATTTAGAATACACTCGTGTTGCGTTATTTCCGCAGGTCAGGGGAGCCTTTCCTTGCTTGCGGCCCCTACAAAAGCGCCCTAGCATCAGAGGTATCAGATACGCAATTCACTGCATACCAATTCTCTAGGAGTCCACATCATGTCCAACGCAACCAAGGTTTCTTCCTGCGCAACCACCTCATGCGCTTTCAATCACGAGGGCTGCACTGCAGTCGCCATCACCGTTGCCGGCACCGGCAGCTGTGGCACCTTCATCACCCTGGACGCTCGTGGCGGCCTCGCCACCCCTGACGGCAAGGTTGGCGCTTGCCACCGCCTGGAATGTACCCACAACAAGGATCTGCTCTGTACCAACGAGTCCATCTCCATCGTTGGTGACACCGCACAGTGCGCTGACTACGAAGTTGCCTAACTTGTCGGGTCGTGGGAAGTGCGGGACCCCCTGTTAATAGGAGCCCCGCGCCCACACTCGGTTCACGGCTATCAGATACGCGATGAGGCGTGCCGCGCCGAGGCTTCAGCGGCAAGCACGACGACGCGCCTTGCCAAGTCTTCAATGGTGTATGCAGCCTTCGCGAATGGCACTAACGCCGTGGCCATCCGGCCGTTTGCCGTCTGCATCAACGTGATGCCGTGTTCGCAGATGTCGACGACATAGACCTCATCCGCGTGATGCTCGCAGCCGCCAAAGCCTGACATCGTCACGGCCCCGCCGGGGTAGGTTTCTGCCACGACGGCGTCGATAAGCGTGTTGCACTGCTGTTTGCTCAGTTCGCCGACAGCCTCGCGCGCCGCGAATTCATCGACCACCACTTCCGGCAGATGCATGGCGTCGCCAACAATCTCACCGAATTGGAACGGGATCGGCTGCGCAAAATTGTGCACAAATACCTGCTCAACTTGGATAATCCCGGAGCGGAATTGGCCATGGAACTCCTGCCACTCCACCACTCCCAAACCATGCAGGCTTGCGGAAATGATGTCGGCCCGAAACTCGGGGGCCTTGAGGACGGCATCAACGCGCACGGCCATATCTTCATAGAGCAGCGCATCCTCCGCACGGCAGACGAATGTCAGCCGCCCTTGGTCATCCAAACCGTGGGCCACTACGTCAAGCTGCTCACCCGCATTGATCTGATACGCGGTCAATGACATATCCCCGCCACCACTGATAATGCGGCAAGCCTGGCTGCGCGCGACCTTACGCTCGGCGCCCTTTATGGCGTAATTCACCGTACCCCTCCTATGCTTCAGGTAAGGCTAACCTAACCGATCGGGAGGGGGGTGTCAATGCTTTGGGTGCCTAAGGCCCCACCATCTCAAAGGCCTCACCCAATGTGTAGTAGGTCGCGGGCCCGCCAGCCCGGGCGATTGGCCTAGCGGCATCGGTATCAAAAAGCCCGTCTACGAGGAGATCCTCGTCAATGTGAACACCGACAACCTCCCCGAGCACCAACCAGGTATCCAATTCATCACCACTGGCAGTGTTCAGGCGGATGACTTGGGAGACGCGACATTCGAAGGCGGCCCGGGCGGCGTCGACAAGCGGGGCAGAAACGATGCGGCCGCTACGTTTGGCAAGGCCCGCCAGCTCGAACTCATCAACACCGGGCGCAACCCGTGCGGAGGTGGCGTTCATTGCCTCGGCGAGAGACTCGTCGACCAGGTTCCAGCAGAATTCACCCGCCGCCTCAATATTGGCGACGGAATCCTTGTACCCGATGGAGGCAAAACCAATGATCGGCGGGCGTCGATTGAACACATTGAAGTAGCTGTAGGGGGCAAGATTCGCCGTGCCGTCCGCGCCGAGCGAACTGATCCAACCGATGGGGCGGGGCGCGATGATCGCGTTGACCGGCGAGTATGGCAGGCCAATGTCCTTAGTGGGCTCATAAAAGTGGTACATAACTCCCAGTGTGCCAGGAATGTCGGCAACCGTTGCCGCAGCCAATTCCCCGAAACCATCCAACAGAGACTTGGGTCACATTAGGCTGGGGCCATGCAGCCCTTAGCTAACACCACCGTCATCAATTTGGCCGTCAACGTGCCTGGCCCCTGGGCCGCCGCGCGACTTGCCCAACTCGGCGCGCGCGTGCTCAGCATCGAACCACCCAACGGCGATCCCCTACGCCATATTTCACCTAGTTGGCATGCAGAACTTTCCGCCCACTACGACACGATCACGCTGGATCTGAAGTCATCCGAGGGGCAGCAGCGGCTCGCGGAGCTGCTGGAATCTGCCGACGTGCTGATTACCTCGCACCGGCCGTCGGCACTCGCGCGGATGGGGCTGAGCCCGGCGTCGACTCAGCACCTGTGCCACGTGGACATCGTGGGCGATGTCGCCGACCCCGAACACCCCGGCCACGACCTCACCTATCAGGCAGAAGCAGGGACGCTCAGCCCACCGCACCTGCCAAAAATCCTATTGGGAGACCTTATGGGTGCTGAGCAAGCCGTCTCTGCAGCCCTCGCCCTGCTTCTCGACGGCCATGGCGGCCACATCCGCATCGGACTCAAACAAGCCGCCACAGATGCCGCCACTCCCCTGCGCCACGGCATCACTGCACCGGGTGGAATTCTTGGCGGCGGGCTGGAAACCTACGGGCTTTACCAGGCCAAAGACGGCTGGGTGGCAGTGGCTGCACTAGAGCCACATTTTGCGGAGCGCATGGCCGGGCGCGTTGCTGACCTGGGGAATCAGACCGTTGCCGAGATTCTAGCCTGGGCGCAGGAAAATGACGTGCCGATTTCGCGGGTGGAGTGAGTTGGAAGAGGAAGGAGGGAAGGGGAAAGGGGAAATCTTCCCCGCCAAACCGCGAAAAACAGCCTCAGAACCAGGAAAAACCGCTGTTTAAGGGGGAAGATTTCCAGTGGCCGCCACTGCCGCCCTGCCCCTTCCCCTACCCTCAGCTACTGACACTCACTCGCACGCCGGTACGCGGGCGAGTGAGCATGCTGGTCCAAGAGAAGGTGGTGTCTTCCTGGTCATCGGAAATCTGCACTTCGGGGCGAGATAGCGCAGCCACGGTTGCGGAGAGCGCCGTCACCGCGATCTTCTCGCCAGGGCAGCGGTGGCCCTCATGCACGGATCCGCCTCCCTGTGGAATGAACGTCTCGATCTCCTCTGCATCCACATTGAGGAATCGCGAAGGGTCGAAGGTGCCGGAGCGCTCCCAGCTGCTGCCGGTGTTGGTGTTCAGGATGTCGATGAGCACGCGTTGTCCCTTGTGCACTGGGCAGCCGGAGATCTCGGTATCCTGGGTTGCTTCGGCTGGGAGCAACGGCACGAATGGGTGGGTACGGCGTATTTCCTGGGCGAAGGCGATTGCTTCCGGGACGTCGATAAGCGTGCCGTTAGCGGCGGTGCGGATGCGCTGCAACCAATCCTGGTGCTGTACCAGCGCGGCCGCGGCGAAGGCAGCGAAGCGGGAGACGGCAACGGTCGGGCGCGTGAGGTTCTGCAGCTCGATGCCGGCGGTGCGGTCATCCATGTCCGACTCCGCTAGCTTGGCGACGACCGAATCCGGCTCCACCGCGAGCTCCCCGGCGCGCACCTGGTGGATGACCTGCTCGGCCCACTGGTCGAGGCGCTTGCGCTCACGCCAAGACACCACGTTGGTCAGCGGATTGCCAAAGGTGTCCAGCAACCGGCTGTATTGGGTGGCGCGTTCTTCCATTTCCTGGTCAGTCATGGGGATGCCCGCCCAGCGGAAGGCGGCGCGGCCATAGGCGATTGCGGCATCGTCGTATACGTTGCCTTCCTGTGCACGCCACTTATCCAGCATCGTTTCAGTTTCCTCGGCCACGAGCCCCTTGAACTGCTCTACGCGGGCGTCGTCGTAGGCGAGGGAAACCATGAGGGCCTTGCGTTTGGCATGCTCCTCGCCGTCGAGGTCATGCACGGCACCGGCGCCGAAGAGTGGGCCAGAGATGAACTTCGGCATTGCGCCGTGGCGCTTCATCCGCGTGGTGTCATAGAACAGGCGGATGCCTTCCGCGCCTCGCACAAGAACGGTGGGTTTGCCGAGCAGGTTGAAGGTGAAGGGCTGGTCACTGTCTGGGGCGAGTCCTGCCTTGCGACGCATCTTCGCGGCGAAAAGGTAGCCCTCTTGAATGAATGCCGGCGCGGCATCAGACTTGCCTTGGTCTAGGAACTTCTGGACGTTGTTTTGGATGGTGTTCAGGATGTTGTTGGCTGGGTTTGAATTTGGGGTGGTCATGTCATCTAGTGTTCGCACTTTTCTGGAAATCTGCTGGCTGTCCTGGCCAAAAGTGGTAACAATTCCACCAAGCGGGCACCGATTTCTCCCCAAACCACCTGGTCAGGAAGTTATGGGATCGTTACTGAAAAAGTCCTAGTATCAATCCGATTTCGAAGCTCGCTGACCGCCCCACCGCTCCAGCCAGCTCCGCTAATCTGGCCCCATGGCGCTTTCAGATATCGTTCGGAAACTGGATAACACCATCAATGGCGTCGGCACGCGGCGCGCGGCGCAGGCCGGGTGGCGCCCCGCTGTCACCGGCTACTACGGCTACGGCGATGCCGATCGGATCCGCGTGCTTGCACGGGTACTGATGCACAATCCGGAGCCGCCGAAAGCCGAGGTACAGCGCGGTTTTCGTCAATTCTTTACGCTCCAGGTGGGCGATGCCGCCGTCACGATCCACGCCGGCGAGCAAACGGTGCACACTCGGACTAATCACGACGGCTACATCGACGTGCCAATCTCGAACCATGGTTTGGCACCCGGCTGGCAACGCGTGCGTATCGACGTCGAAGGCGGCGAATCCGCCGAGGCCGAGGTCCTCGTGCTGGAACGAGGCGTGAAGTATGGGCTGGTCTCTGACGTGGACGACACCGTGATGGTGACTATGCTGCCGCGCGCGATGATCGCGGCCTATAACTCCTGGTTCCTTAAAACAAATGCTCGAAAGCCAGTCCCGGGGATGGCTGAGCTTTATGCCTGCCTGCGGGAGAAGTACGGGCAGCACATGCCGGTGTTTTACCTGTCTACCGGCGCCTGGAACACTTTTCCTTCGCTGGCCAGCTTCCTAGCAAGACATGGCTTCCCGAAGGGTCCGCTTTTGCTGACCGACTGGGGCCCAACGCAGACCGGCCTGTTTCGCTCTGGCCAGGAGCACAAGAAGGTGCAGCTGCGTAATCTGATCATTGACTTCCCGGATATCCACTGGATCCTGGTGGGTGATGATGGCCAACATGACCCGCTCACCTACGGGAACCTGGCTATGGAGCACCCGGGGCGTGTTGAGCGCGTCGCTATCCGCGAACTCACCCCGGGCGAGCACCTACTGGCGCACGGTACTGCCGTTCCGATAGAGACAGCTGATGGCCGGGGCCAGCTGGAATGGGTAACTGGGGCGGATGGCTACGAGCTAGCGAAACAGTGGCCGGAAGTCGAGCACTAAGGTGCTATTTCTTCGGAAGTAGGTGGCCGAGGTCGTCGACAATCTGCATCGCTCCGGTCGGGCCGAGACCCAAGAACCACACATCATCGTCTACCTGATGTGCATTACCGGACCGCACTGCCGGGAGATTCTTCCAGGCAGCACCTTCAGTGATTGCGGTTTCTCCGGTTACCTCGGGCTTGCCATATGAGGAGTAGAAGATCACGTCACCGGCGGCTTGGTCAATGGTTTCCGGGGAAATCTCCACGGCGAGGTCATCGATGTTCTGCTTTTCGGGGCGCGCGATGCCAGCATCGTGCAAGATGACACCGATGAGGGACTTGTTGGCATAGAGTCGCAGCTTCTCTGGCATAAAGCGCACCAGTGAAACAGTGGTGTTGGCGGGAACGTTCTTCTTCAATTCCGACACCTTGTTGGCGTAATCGCCGAGCTTCGCTTCGGCTTCTTTTTCCATGCCTAGGGATTCACCAACCAGCAGGAAGTTTTCTTTCCATGGGAAGCCTGGTCGAATGGAAAACACGGTCGGCGCAACTTCAGAAAGTTGCGGGTAGACCTTATCGGCGCGGAGCTGGCTGCCCAAGATGAGGTCTGGCTCCAGTGCAGCGATTTCCTCTACATTTAGCTCATTGAGCGTGCCTACGCTGGGCACGTCTTTGACCTTATCCGCCAAATAGCTTGGCACTGGTTGCGCACCCTTCGTTGTGACCATGCCAACCGGGGTAATTCCGAGCGAGAGGACAGCGTCTAGTTCACCGGTATCCAACACAACAACACGCTGCGGGCGTTCCTTGATCTCGGTGGTGCCAGCCGCATGAGTGACGGTGCGCGGGAATGTGCCCGGCTGCGCATCGCTACCGAGCTTCGCCGTCTCAGCATCCGCGGTTCCAAACTGGGCGCCGCCAACGGCGACTTCTTTGTTTCCTTGAGACGAGTTAGCGCCAGGATCCGATTCGGCCGAGCAGCCAGCTAGGGAAAATGCAAGAGTGGCCACTGCTGTCAGGGCGAGGGCGGCGCGTCGCCGATGTGTTTCTACGATTCTCATGAGAGTAGGTTAGCCTAACCTTTTGGTATTTAGTTAAACTATCCGAATGCAATCCAAACCCCTGGCGCTTTCGCTAGTAATCGGCATTCTCCTAGCCGCATTGTGCAGCGCCAGCCTATTGAGCCTAGCGGTCGGTGCCCGCGCGATCGCCCTCCCCGAAGTACTAGCGTCGCTGATAGATCCATACTCCTCCCCTACTGTCTCAGCAGTGGTGTGGGACCGTCGCATTCCCCGTACACTCATTGCACTTACAGTGGGCATGTCACTTGGCCTGGCCGGCACGCTCATTCAAGCGCTCACCAGCAATCCCCTGGCAGACACAGGCGTGCTCGGCATCAACGCAGGTGCTGCCTTTGCTATCGTCACCGGGCTTGCTTTCGGAATTCAAGGATCCGCAGCGAACGTTTTTGTTCTCGCGCTCGCCGGCGCCTTCCTCGCGGGCGCTGGTGTTTACGTTATTAGCCGCACCCAGGGAGTTGGCGTAGACCCGCTCCGATTGATTCTTGCGGGAGTGGCACTGAGCGCCATCTTGGGAGGCATCGGTGATGGGCTTGCTTTAGTAAACCCACAAGCCTTCGACCGGTTGAAGGGATGGATGCTCGGCAGCGTTGACACCGGCTCCTACCAACCCTTAGTGCTTGCCGCTTTGGGCCTGGTAGTTGGGGCTGTGCTCGCTGCTTCGGCAGCCCGTGGCTTAGATGCCCTTGCGCTCGGTGAGGAAATGGCAACATCGATGGGTGCCAATGTCGCCAGGACACGGCTGCTCACTTTCCTGGCAGTAGCGATCCTTGCTGCGAGCGCGACCGCCGCGGCTGGAGTGATTGTGTTCCTCGGCTTGATGGTGCCGCATCTGGCGCGTTGGCTGGTGGGATCATCCTTCGGCCGGTTGTTGGCCACATCCATGCTTCTTGGCCCGCTAGTGTTGTTGCTCTCGGACATCGTCGGACGCGTCATCATTGCGGGTGAGTTTCCGGCAGGCATTGTGGTGTCTTTCATCGGCGCCCCGTTCCTCATTGCTTATGCACAATCGGCTAAACGAGGGGTCTAATCCATGACTAGAAACACGCTGATCGCCGCTGGTTTGTTCCTGGCCATCCTCTTCGCTGCTTTCATTGCCCTGGCGATGCCCGGGGCTGGCATGTCGAGCGCGAAAGCATTCGCCGTGCTCACCGGCAACCAGCAGGGGCTGGCCCGGACCGTGGTGTTGCAATGGCGCGCACCACGGATACTCACCGCGCTACTTGTCGGCGCTGCACTCGGCATTGCCGGCAGCTTCTTCCAAGCGCTCACCCGAAACCCACTGGGGTCCCCAGATGTCATCGGATTCAGCACCGGCGCATACACCGGAGTCATAGTGGCTATGCTGCTGGGCTTAACGGAGTTTCGGTTCACAGTTCTCGGGGCGCTTCTGGGAGGCATCGCTACCTCCCTAGTCATCGTCGCGCTGTCAGTGCGCACGCGTATCGACGGCCTGCGCATCATCCTCGTCGGACTAGGCATATCCGCAATGCTGTCAGCCCTCAATCGTTGGCTCATCACTCAAGGTGACTTGGAAGCAATGATGTCAGCAGCCACGTGGGGCGCCGGCAGCCTCAATGGCATTCGATGGCCGCTGGCCGGCCCAGCCTGCTTGGCGTTAGCAATTGCGATTGCAGCTGCCTTGCCTTTGCGACGTTATTTGGACGCCTTAGCGTTGGGGGATTTAACCGCAACTGCTCTGGGACTGCGAGTTAACCTGCTGAAGCTAGTTCTACTACTGGCTGGGGTGCTTCTCATCGCAGCCACAACTGCTGTCGCAGGCCCGATTGCTTTCATTGCTCTCGCAGCGCCTCACATCGCGCAACGGACCACGCTGAGACCGAAAACCCCGCTATTGGTAAGTGCCCTCACCGGCGCCACCTTGCTCATAGTGGCCGATATCCTGGCGCAACGAGCTTTCGCGCCCGTCCAGCTCCCCGTAGGCCTAGTCACGGTGGTCATCGGCGGCGGCTATCTACTTTATCTCATTTCTTCTTCCACCACTAACCGCTAGCCTCCGATAGGATCCATCATGAATTCCATCGCACTGCGCACTGATGATGTCACTCTTGCCTGGGAAAAGAACGTCATCAGCAAGAACTTGAACGTTTCTTTGCCTGCTGGCGCTTTCACCGCGATCATTGGCCCTAATGGCTGTGGCAAATCCACTCTTCTTAAGGCCTTGGCGCGAATCCTTTCACCGACAGCAGGGAAAGTATTTCTCGGAGAGCAGTTGATGTCAGGTATGCAGACAAGGAGCGTCGCAAAGCAGCTGGCGCTGTTGCCGCAACATACCACCACCCCTCCCGACATCACTGTCGCAGAGCTGGTGCGCAGAGGTCGGTTCCCGCACCAGAGCCTGCTCAAGCAATGGTCAGAGGCAGATTCGCAGGCAGTTACTGCAGCGTTGACAGCTGCGAGCGTCCTAGAGTTAGCAGACCGACGGGTTCATGAGCTCTCGGGCGGACAGCGTCAACGAGTGTGGCTAGCAATGGTCTTGGCGCAAAATACCCCAGTGCTGCTACTCGATGAACCCACAACCTACTTGGACATTTCCCACCAGTACCAACTCTTGGAACTAGCTCGGTCGTTGGTGACCCAATTAAATCGGACAGTGATTACGGTCCTGCATGATTTGCAGCAGGCCTCCCGCTTCGCGGATCATCTGGTGGTAATGAACGAGGGAAAAATCGTTGCGGAAGGCGCTCCGATCGAGATTCTGACTGCTGACCTAATTTCCCGGGTCTTCGGGCTTAGCGTGCACATCCACCACGTGGAGGACAACCTCATCATTGTGCCCACCGCACTGCCCTCGCCAGATGTGAGCATGCTCGACTGAGCTGCACAATTAGGCCAGCATCTCCGCTATCATCGCATCATAAACCTGCTCTGCTTTCGCAATACGCTCGGCGGTCCATTCGATGTCTGGATCCGGTTCGAGGTGGCCGAGCAGCACGGTGACCATGGCGATTTCCGCTTGCGACCAGTCGGCTGCGTCAGCTTCGAATAGTTCCATTGCTACGCGCTGTTCCAGCCAAGCTGGATCTGCCAACCCCCGGGAGAGAATTCCACGCATGGTGAGCCCGGCGAGCTCAGAAAGGGCCTGGAATCCTGCTACGCCCTGCCATGGTTTCCGTTGCCGGTAGCCGATGAGCGCGCATAGCTGCTGGTAAATCTGGGCGCGGCGCATCACAAAGGTCTGCTCGATGCGAGCCAGTTCCGCAGCTACGGCCTCCTGGAGTGTCTCATCTTCCAATGTGTGACAGGTGGTGGAGATGCCGAGAAAGAGCCGCCATTTCGGGGAGTTCAACATGCGCCGCACGTCCGCATCGACGGAAAGCCGCAGGCCTTCCACCACTAGGTTTCGGCGCCCTTGTTCGGTATCCAACACGGGACGGTAGTGCCCAATGAGCTCAGAGAGAGCCGCGATCTCCGCCATCCCCTCCGGTAGCAGCGTCACTTGAGACAGCGCCGTGACCAGGGTTTCCGCTAAAAATTCTTCGCGATTCGGCCAGATACGATAAGCGCTGGCGCGGGACACTTCCGCCGCTTTGATGACCTTTTCCATCCGGACGACTTCCAACCCAACGCTCGGACCGGCGGATATGAGATCTTCGCTCGCGCGCTGCAGCATGAGCTCCCGAGTTTCTGCCTCGCTTTTCCTCTTGCCATTCATGAGACACAGTGTATCATGAGCAATGTGAGACATAATGTACCAAGGAGGATTCGCATGTGGTTGATTATTGGCATTTCGGTTGTTGCGGCGGCTGTCATCGCCATGTTGATATGGCCGAGCCCGCCCAACGTCAATGACCCAACAAAGCTGGAACGCACATTCAGCGTGGCCGAACAGGCCAAACTGGAAACAACATCGATTAGCCCAGATCAACTCAGCAAAGCGACCTGCGAAGATGGCGCGGCATGTTGGATCCTCGTAGACGACGTGGTCTACGACTTATCCAACTTTCCCGCTTGGGCGCGCGGCCAGCATCATGGAGTTAAGGCCGGAACCGACGGCACGGACAAGTTCCTCAAGTCCAGCCACGCAGTGGCCATCCTCCAAAAAATGCCGGTAGTTGGCCATTTTACCGGCTAGCCTCATACAGGAACCGCAGTGCACATCATGTATCCTTGCCATCCCAGGACATCAGCTTCCCCAATGGAGATCTCTCCAAATCTGGAATCGACAACCTCTTTGTGCCCCACCGAGCTACAGTCCCCCAAGCTTCCAGCACAGTTGGTGACATCACCCCAATAGTGCAACTTTTTCATAACACGCCGGCAACAACGCCCGCATAAATCCCCGTTGAACTGCAGTAAAGGCAAATTCTTCTCTCCTGCGAAAGCGATTCCCGCTTCTCTAGTGTGGATGGCACAGCCCATCTCACCCGCAGTTAGAGAGGATCGCCATGAGCCGCCAGATTCCAGGAGTACCTACTTCCACTCCGGCACAGGAGCAGGAGCCAACCTCACCGCACGGACCTATCCCACCCAAGCCCGACCAACGCGGGCCGGCGCCACATACCCCAACTGGTTGCCCAATGAGCGCTCACCAGGCGGATATGGCCGAGCAAGGCGAGTATCACACCACCCAGCAAGGTGCGCGCATCAATAACACTGATCATTCCCTCAAGGCTGGTCAGCGCGGCCCCCTACTCATGCAGGATCATCACTTCCGGGAGAAAATCACCCACTTTGATCACGAGCGCATTCCAGAGCGCGCAGTGCACGCCCGTGGCGCCGGAGCCCACGGTGTGTTTAAAGCCAATGGTGCCGCCACGAAGCTCACTACCGCTGGATTCCTACAGAAAGGCGTAGAAACGGATGTCTTCGTGCGCTTTTCTACCGTGCTAGGATCCCGCGGATCCGCCGACACAGTACGCGATACTCGCGGTTTTGCCACTAAGTTCTACACCGCGGAAGGCACGTTTGATTTGGTCGGCAACAACATGCCAATCTTCTTCATCCAGGATGCCATCAAATTCCCAGATCTCATCCACGCTGGCAAACCACATGCGGACCGGGAGATTCCTCAAGCTCAAAGCGCGCACGATACCTTTTGGGATTTTGTCACCCTCCATACTGAAGCGACCGCACACACCTTGTGGAACATGTCCGATCGTGGCATCCCGCGCTCACTGCGGATGATGGAGGGCTTTGGCATTCACACTTTCCGCCTGATCAACGCGGCAGGAGAGACGTGCCTGGTGAAGTTCCACTGGAAGCCGAAACTCGGGGTGCACTCCATGGTCTGGGAGGAAGCTCAGCTCACCGGTGGCATGGACCCGGATTTCCATCGTCGCGATCTCGCAGATGCCATTGAAGCTGGCGCCTACCCAGAATGGGACCTAGGCATCCAGGTCTTCCCCGATACTCCGGAGGAAACCTTCGAGGGCATCGACCTCCTTGACCCCACCAAATTCGTGCCCGAAGAACTGGCCCCGGTCCAGGTCATCGGCACCATGACACTGAATGCCAATCCGATCAACTACTTTGCCGAAACTGAGCAGGTAGCATTCCATCCTGGTCATCTCGTACCAGGCATCGACCTCACTAACGATCCGCTGCTGCAGGGTCGCCTGTTTTCCTACCTAGACACGCAGCTCTCCCGGCTGGGTGGACCGAATTTTTCCCAGCTGCCAATCAACCGCCCGCATGCGCCGGTCAACGACAATTTCCGCGATGGCATGCATCAGACTGCGGTGCACGGCGGCACCCCATACAACCCGAATTCTGTAGGTGGTGGCTGCCCATTCATTGCGGGCGAGGCCACCCTCATCGAGGTCCCTCAGGAAGTCGCGGGTACGTTCACCAGGGAAAAGCCAGCTTCGTTTGAGGATCACTTTTCTCAGGCCACCCTGTTCTACCGTTCCCTCTCCCCCGTCGAACAGTTCCATATCACGCAGGCATATACCTTTGAACTGGGCAAATGCTATGAGAAGGCCATTAAGGAGCGAGCTGTCTCGGTGCTCGCGCACATTGATAGCGAGCTCGCGGCCACGGTTGCTGCGGGGCTCGGCTTGGCATCTCCAGAGCCTGTCGAAGTAGCTGAGGTTACTCCATCACCAGCACTGAGTCAGGTGGGCAAGACTTGGCCTATCGACGGCCGCCAAGTGGGCATCTTAACCAATGCTGATTCGGATCCCGCGGGCGTCGAGAAGCTAGTGGCCGAGCTTTTCGACGCCGGGGTTACCCCGCTCGTCGTGGCAGAGCGCGGTGGCAAGCTCGGCGAAGTAGACATCTCACGCACCTATTTGACCACCCGCTCCATTGAATTCGACGGGCTGATCGTGCTGGATACTCCTGACCTGCCGGAGGTAGAAATCCTGCTCGCGGAAGCAAAGCGCCACTTCAAGCCGATTGTCCAGGAAGCTGATGTGTCCACCCTGACCAGCAAGTTGATGGAGCATCGCCTGTGGGACGCTTAAGCCCCGGCTATCTTGAGGAAGTTCCCGTCCTGTGAGACACAGCTTGCATTCCGATCTCACCCCCGCGACGTCAACGAGCGACATCGACGCACAACTTAGCTAATCTATGCAATCGTGATTAAGAATATTCCCGAAATTAGCACGCTTAGATTTATAGACCCGTTCCTTTACACCGATCCTTTGCATGTACCAATCGCAAATAGGCCACTTACCTTCGCGGTGTGTGCTTCGGCGAAGGACGCGGATCTCCATAGCTTGATGTCTGCAATTATGAACTTCCGACTGCTCAGTCGCCCCGAGTTCCAGCTTCGCACTCAGGAGGAAATTTGTGGCGCGATTAGTTTAGAAACCCCGGATCTTAAGAGCATGTGGGACCACATAACTCTTGGCGAACGCCCTACCCTAAGGCGCCGCGGAAAGGATTGGGAGGTGGCGCTGACCTGCGCCTATCAGGAACGCCCGTTCACCATCGCGCTTGTCGACGGCAACCGGCATCCCCTCGCGACATAGGTCGCCTTAGTTTGGTGGCCTATGCGCTATTCTTCCTAAACTGTGTCACACAGTAGCCTCAGTACCCTCCTCGCCCGGATTCTCAGCGAAATCTGCGCGCCCTGGATTTCAAACATCGTGCTCTTCGTTGTATTCGGCGTACATTGCGGCCAAGTGAGCATCGGCGCGCTCTGCGCCCTCTTCACTAGCATTTTGCCGATGGCGTGGATTCTGCTGCTGCAAAAGCGCGGACGCGTGAGTTCACATCATGTGACACAGCGCAGCCACCGCGGACCAATATTCATGGGTATCGCCTTGTTACTCGGAGTGCTCATAGGTGTATTGATCTGGCTTGGAGCTGACCATCGCATTTGGACAGCAGTTTTCGCCGCCCTCGGGTTCATTCTCATGTTTGCGCTGGTGACAGTGGTATTTAAGATGAAAATCTCCGTACATGTCGGGCTGTGGCTCACCGTGACCGGGTATTTGGCAGTAGTCGTCCATCCCCTGTGGTGGACACTATTCGCACTAACCCCATTAATTGCCTGGGCCCGAGTGCGCATCAGCCATCACACGGTGCTAGAAACTCTCGGCGGTGCGGTGGCCGGTCTAGCGATCTTAACGATCGCGTGCGCTTTCTAAGCAGGTGGGGCTTAGCGAAAATCACAGTCATTCCGCACTATCAGCAACTAGACTAATAGTCATGATCCAGCCTAAATCTGCCCTACTCGGTGCCCTCGCGATGTCTGCTTCCTGGCTGCTGTTGGGGTGTTCTACCGGAGGAGCGCAGGAAGTGATGGTCACTGGCGTCGATTGGCATTTTGCGGATAACCCCGATGCGAACTTCCGCATCGAGGGCACCCAGCTCAGCGGTAGCGATTCCTGCAACCACTTGATGGGCAACGTGACCATCTCCACTACCACGCCACAAACCATCGACTTCGGAGATGGGCTCGCCACCACGCGGATGGCATGTTTGGACGCAGACGATACGCCAGAAAAGGTGCATCAAGCTTTGCAGGGTGTGCGGGTAATCGAGCAGCACAAGGATGGCACGTTAACCCTCAAGGATGACGCGAGCGGGCAAGCCTGGAGCTTTCACCGCTAGGAGCGACTCCTAAATTGGCAAAGCCAGGCCCGGGTGGCAGGCCTGGCTAGCTACGGGACTTAACTCTTAGTTCTCCTCAGCTTCGTTTGTTGCCTCGATCGCCTCCGGTTGATCTGTCGCGCGCTCACCCGAGGTGATCTCGATCTTCTTCTTAGAGCTTTTCGCCTCGGGGGTCGGGATGGTGACAGCGAGGACTCCGTTGTTCAGGTTGGCCTCGATCTTGTCCATGTCCGTACCTTCCGGCAAGGTGATGCGACGCTGGAAGTTGGATGCCGACTCACGGATCACGTACTTCTTCTCCGCGTCCTTCTCCACCTCACGTCGCGCAGCGCTGATGGTGAGGGTACGGCCATCTACATCCAAGTCGATGTCTTCCTGCTTGAAGTTTGGCAGATGCGCCTCGACGATAATCGCGCCATCACGCGTGTAGACGTCAGTAGTTGGAATGTTCACTCCACGGACCGGGGTGTTCACGTTGTCCCCAAAGAATGCCTTCTGCAGTGCATTCAGTTCAGCAAATGGATTCCAGGTTGAAATATCAGCCATGATAGATCTCCTCTACACAGATGCCTTGTTTAGTTGTGGTTGCAAGCCCCCTTGCCTGCAACCACAGACTAAAAGTTGAGTCGACTCTTGTCAAGTGTTGCGGAAAACTTCACAGCTTTTACATGTCAGCGCTGCTCAAAGGCAGTAGGAAGCACCATTCGAGCCCGTCCGATCACCAGCGCCAGCAGGGCAGCGATGACCAGTAATCCACACAGTTCCACCAGCCAGGTGTTAATCCCATGCCGCAAGGCAGAGAGGGCGCCGAGGTTTACGCAACCATGCACTAGCACCGCGAGCAGCCAAGCAAGGAATTTCCTTCCTCGCTGAATCCCCATCATGATGATCAGCGAGCAGGCGATATGCAGTCCGATTGCCCACATGCGCTCCACACCGCCAGCCAAATAGCTGCTAGCCGGAGTTTCAGTGAGTACAGCTTGTATCTGCTCAGCAGCTTCGGGCGGCATGCTTTTCGCGATCGAATTCCACATTCCCGCATTCATCATCAGCGCGATCACGAGGTTATTGACCATCGTCATGCCAACGAGCAAAATCGCCTCAATTCCGCCGTGCCCGAATCCGAAGGCAAGGCCGTCGACAAGCCGGTGGAAGCCTTTCAGCAGCAACAGCATGAACACCAGCCGCGCGGTCTCTTCAAACAGACCGGCGCTGAAGCTCGCGACCGGGACTGAGCTCAGGAACGCGCCGATCGTATCCGGAGCAAATGCCGTCGCGAGCGACATCAGTGGGATCCGCAACAGCATCTGCGACACAAAGAACGCCAAGGCGCCGACACCGAACGCCCTGAGAACCTGCTTGTTTCGACGCGCGAGCACCCCGATGCCTGCTAGCGGGATAAGCACGCACAGCACCAGCGTGACGGCCATGCATGTGAGGGCGGGAGTTGAAACCATGACACCTTCCTTCGGCAAAAACTGTACTAACTACAGTAATACAGATTTTGTTTCCGTGGGCTACCCGCGCGCAAGGTCCCGGCGTCGAAAAGCGAGCCAGGCCAGGACCAACAAGGCCGCCCCTAACACGCCCAGCGCTAGCAGCGCATCACCATCAGCAGCCTCCACTGGAACCGTACCCACAACGTGCACGAAAGAAGTGTTTTGCAACCATTCCGGCATGCGCAACGCGGTGCCCAGGAGGCCCACCAAAACAGTCCATGCAGGCAGGAGCCACGCCACGGCACGCGATCGAGGAGCAACGCCGACCAAAAAGGACCCGATTGCCACCATCGCAAGAACGGGAATGAGCAGGTCAATGCCCGCACCAACCGCATCTGAAAGCGCTGCTGGGCGGTCCATAACTCTACGCTGCACCAGCCCAAGCACCGTCACCGCACCGAGGAGCGCGACCCCAGCAACCAGCAGCGATGACACATTCCACACCAACCACCACAGTCCCCGCGAGTAGCGCCCGGCATGCAGCAACCCCAACCGAGAAGACAACTCCGAAGCACCGTGCGAGAGCAACACCGATAGCCCGGCCGCCGTAGCCAACGCAGCAGCCAGCAACACAGCCACCACAGTGGCCATGTGTTCCGGCGCAGTACCAAAGGACGCTGCGAGCGAAGGATTCGCGGCAATCGCATCCACGAACTCCTGCGACATCGCACCGATCACCGCTGCCCACACAAGTATTCCAACGAGCCAACCGGCGCTAGCGCCAATACTCACGCGCCAGAGAAATCCCCAGGGCGTGGCCAGCCCCGGCCGAGCGACGGCACGACCCAGACGTGCGGGAATGACACCAGAACCAAGATCCCGGCGCGTACACACCGAGATTCCGGCACACGCGGAGGCCAATGCGAGCGCTAAGAAGAAAAGGTAGGGCCAGAGCTCAGGGTCTCCCCAAGGTTTGGCCTCTGCCACCCAGCCCATGGGGTTCACCCAGGTGAGACCCAGGCCCAGGCCGTCGACAAGCGCGCGAGCAATGAACGCAGCAAAGACCGTGCCGAGGGCAAGGCCGGTGGCGGTGCGATAGCTGCCGGCAAGTTCGCCGAGGAGCAGGCCTATGCCGCTGAATGCCAAGCCGAACAATGCGAGAATCACCACAAAATGCGCAGCACCGACCCACGGAAGATCTTGCGTGACCAACCCACAGAATGCGAACAGCGCAAACAGTTTCCAGGACAGGAGCGCAGACACGAAAGCTGCCAATGGCACCGCGGGGCGTGCTACCGGGCAGGCGGTGATCAGCTCGAGAGCACCGGAAGATTCGAGACGACGTGTGAGCCGAAGCGTTTGAAAGGCGCCGACGATCGGGATGGCCAGCTGCCCCATAAAGCCGAGCTCCACAGCGACGATGCCTCCCACGGTGTCGACATCATAGGAGCGGCCATTGAAAGCAGTCGCGGCTGGCGAGGTGGCCATCGTCGCGGCGTAGATCTCTCGCGCAGCTAGATCTGGATACAGCTCAGAGATGCCAGCGGCAATCAGGGTAACCAGCACTGCCAGCAGGATCGGTGCCCCGAGCAGCATCCCCCAGGATGTGCGCCATTGCAGACGCAGCATGCGTATCCAACCGGCGGTCATCGGGAGGTCTCCTCGTAGTGGCGCCAGAACAGCTCGTCCAAGCTGGCGGGCGTGACGGTGAGATCCGCCGGCTTCTGCTCGGTGAGTCGAGATACGGTAGCGACGACATCCGTCGGCGCAACATCTCGTCGCACCGGACCTATGCCCGGCCACCTCGCTTCAATGCGGACTGTCGCCTGCGCCCGCAACGCATCCAGCGAATCCGAAACAATGTCTTTACCTGCACGGATGATGGTAACTCGGTCGCAGAGTTGTTCCACCTCGGACATGATGTGGCTGGAGAGCAGCACGGTGCGGCCTTCCGCTTTCGCCTCCCGAACCGTGTCAATGAAGCGCTGCTCCATGACGGGATCCAGCCCGGAGGTCGGCTCGTCCAGAAGCAGCAACTCAGCCTGAGTTGCCAGCGCCGCCACCAGCGCAACCTTCTGCCGATTTCCCTTGGAGTAGCTACCTGCCTTGCGTCGCGGATCTAGTTCGAAGCGATCGATCAGCTCGGCGCGTCGCCGTGGATCTAGGCTGCCTTGCAGGCCACCGATGAGGTCGATGCATTCGCCTCCGCTTAACGACGGCCACAGTGCCGTATCCCCCGGCACATAGGCAACCCGTTTATGCAGGTCCGCCGCATCATGCCAGGGATCACCACCAAATAGCCGCAGGTGTCCTTGGTCGAGCCGGAGCTGACCCAGGATGGCCCGGATGGTGGTGGATTTTCCCGCTCCATTGGGCCCCAGGAATCCGTGCACCTCTCCGGTCTTGACATGCAGGTTTAGGCCATCCAGCGCAGTGACATGGCCGAATCTTTTAGTTATTCCCTCGGCCACAATTGGGGAGTCCGTGTCATTTGATAGTGACTGTCGCATAGCTGCAGTGTAACCCAATGTGACACTGACTGTCATATTTGTGCTTTAATTCATGGAGAACCCCAGCTAAGGAGGCACAATGGCAGGCTTGCGCGAACGCAAAAAGGCAGCAGCAATGCGCAACATTCAAAACGTGGCGATCGAACTATTCCGCAAGCACGGCTTCGACAACGTCAAAATCGAAGACATCGCCACTGCCGCCGAAACCTCCCCCTCCAGCATTTACCGCTACTTCGGCACCAAAGAAGGACTCGTCCTCCACGACGAGTTCGACGACAATATCCTGAGCAGCTTCAGTCACAGCATCCACGAAGGCCACACCGTCGCCGAAGCCACCGGCATCGCCCTCGAAAGAATCGGACACGCACACTTCGTCGCAGAACGCGACAGCACGCTGTACCGCCTCGAACTATGGATGAACCACCCCGGCATCCAGGCCGCCGCCGCACTCCACCTGCTCAAGATCAGCGACCAGGTAGCACTGCTCCTCCACGAAACCGGCGAATACACCCTCCCAGAAGCCAACTTCGTCGCAGCCGCAACCATCAACGGTTTCATCGCTGCGATCCGCAGTTGGCAAGCCGACGGCGCCACCGGATCCGCGGAAGAGTATGTCATGAATGGCCTTCAGGCCTTGGGGCGGGCGCTAGGATAGCTGGGCCTGATAACCGATCAAGGCAGCTTGGACCCGGTTTTCCACACCGAGCAGTCCGAAGATTGTTCCAAGATATTGTTTGACTGTCCCTTCGCTTAGGTGCAGCCGATCCGCGATTTCGTGATTGCTCGCTCCAGTTGCCAATTCAGCCAGCACTTCACGCTGCCTAGCCGTAAGCTCTGCCATCCGATCCCGCGCCTGCTTCTTTGCTTGAATTCTCTGCACAGCCCCACTGCCGATCAGCCAGTTGGCGACGCGTGGCGAAAACACGGCACCTCCCGCAGCCAAACCCCGCACTTGGCGTGCTAAGTCCTCTGGAGAATCGGATTTGAGCAAAAAACCCTGCGCGCCCTGAGCAATCGCAGCTTCGATGAGGGATTCCTGCCGGAAGGTCGTGAGCATTGCCACCGGCGCCACTACCCCGATCCTTCGCAGCTCGGCCAGCGTCGCGAGCCCATCCAGTCGAGGCATCCTGATGTCCAGCAAGATCACATCCACACTGCTCGCACGAACTGCTGTAACCAGCTGCGCTCCGTCTGCAGCCTCTATCAAGACCTCAATATCCCCATAATGTGCCAGCAGCTGCGCAATCCCGGCGCGCACCAAGGCATCATCATCCGCGATGGCAACTCGGATCATTGTTTGATCCCCTTCTGAGCGAGCGGAATGCGGGCTTGAACGACGAACCTACCACCCTCCTCGGCAGCATCACACTGGCCACCCAGCTCAGACACGAGCGCGCGAACTCGCTTCAAACCAGAGCCAGTACCGACCTGTTCTCGATCCAGCACACGATTGCTAATGTTGACAACCAAATCGGTTCCCGTAGCTGAAGTGCCGAGCGAAACAGCCTGGCCCGGCGCGTGCTTCGCCGCATTTGCGACGCCCTCAGCCACCACACGCGCCAACACCGTACGACCCGTGGAGTCGAGCTGATCGATGCCCTCAAGTTCCGCCTGAATCTCAGTTCCTGCGCGCCGAGCGTGTTCGAGAATATTCCCGATACTGACTTGGGTTGGTGGAATGGACTGCCCGTCGTCGAGAAGCAGCACCAGCCCACCGATTTCATCCAAAAGGTCTGCCAAGTCGGTGCGCAGTGCTTGCAGTTGAGCAGCCTCCTTCGTACCCGGCGCTGCTTCTTGCCACATTGTGCCTAATCGCAAGATCGCATGCCCGAGCCGGTGCCCTATTCGATCATGAATCTCACCCGCCAAGGACATGCGGTCTCGCAGTAGCGCCTCCCGAACCGCAGTACTTTGTTCGGCTGACAAGGCCTCAGCCAATTGCCAACCTCGTTCGAGTTCTAAGCGCTCCAAGTGGCGAGCATGCAGCCACGTGTGGAATCCGATTGCAATCGCCACTGCCCCCAGAAACCAAAGCAAAGAATTGATCGCTGCAGCCAGGGAGTTTTCATACGTGAACGCACCGACACCCGCAGAAACAATCAAGCCAAAAAGCACCCCGGACAGGCCCGGCTTAACACGCAAGACGACCGCGAAAACGACGATTAAGGCCAGCCACCACAGGGAGCCGTAACCGACGGCCAATCCGCAGCAAGCTGCCATCGCAAGCCAGGGAATTATTGTGCGCATACCAAAATTCTAGAGTTCTCTAGACCCAGAGAACACTGACTTTAGTTAGTTGCCTTCTTTACTTTGTGTGGTATTTTCTTACTCGCTAGAGCGGTTAGTTTGAGGCATAACCCACTAGGAGGTACCTCATGCTGGCACGTATTTTTACACTTCTTCTCGCCGTAGTGCTTTTCCCAATTCCATTCGCCGGAGCCCAAGAAGGGACAAACATACAACGTTACGTGGACCAGATGGTCGCCAGCGGAGTGCCGGGTGCCGCGATTGTTGTGACTCAGGGGGACCGCATCCTTGCCACAGGCAGTGGTGGCGAGCTCGATACAAACTCACGAGTCCCTATCGCCTCCCTTACCAAGGCTTTCACTGCTACTGCTGTTATGAAGCTGGTTGAAGATGGTCGAGTAGATCTGGATGAACGGGCTGCAAAGTACCTCCCCGAATTTCAGTTGGATGATCCACGAGGTGAATTCATCACTGTCCGCCAACTCCTCAACCAGTCTTCAGGGATCACGGATGCCACGCTGGGATTTAACCAGTACCGGGTGGGAAATGTTCGCACCGAAGACGCAGTACGGCAGCTCTCTCGCACGCGGCTAGCCTATGATCCCGGCAGTTCTTGGGACTACTGCAATGCAAACTATTGGGTGCTGCAGCAACTGATTGAAACGATCTCTGGTGAACCGTTGGCTGAGTTTCTAGCTCAAAACGTGCTTGAACCGCTGGGCATGACCGATACCGGATTCGCTAGTGCCCCGGCGACTTTGCCAGAGCTAGCCCCCACCTATTCTTATGCGTTTGGCCGCCCGATTTCACTTGCCCAGCCCGAGCTGTTTTATGGTGGCGCCGGCGGCATGGCTTCTACTCTCGACGACCTTGGCATCTGGCTGCGTTTTCAGCATGGCTTCATTCCTGGCGTGTTGACTTCGGATTCTTTAGCAGAACTACACCGTCGGCAAAGTCCGTTGCACCAATACAAGGTGGGTTATGCGCTCGGATGGTGGAGCGGAGAGCCCGCCGATGGCGGCATCCCTCGTGTCTCTCACAGTGGCAGCGGACCGGACGTAAGTACTTATGCCGGACTCTTTCCGGACGACATCGCTATCGGGGTGCTTATCGACGCCACTGGTCCACAAGCAGACCGCGTAGCAGCCGATATTCACGGGTTACTGGTTGGCAACGAGCCCACTAACGTACAAATAGCTCCATCAGCTTGGCCCGATGTCTGCGCCATATTTTTCAGTGTTCTAGTAGCCCTGGCTGTGTTGCGGAGTGCGCGTGCACAATTGTCAGCATCACGGCTTCGATTTTGGCTGCTAACGGTAGCATTGACAGCAACCGCCACTGGATGTTTCTTGGCTCCGCAAACTGTAGCGCTACTGATGAAACGCCAGGCAAGCTGGGGAATGCTGTGGCACTATTCACCGGTTTTCACGCTCGTCCTCCTCAGCATTGGCACGCTAGCGCTTCTGAGCGTTGCAGGTAGATTGCTGCATTCTCGACGGCATTCGCCTCGCTGAAACGCCATGGCAACGGTGGCCAGTGAAGAGAGCGATCAACTTTTGTAGCCGACTAGCGCATCGCCGCGTTGATAACACTTGGCCTGCTAACCCATTGAATAGCAATCAACAAACACATCACTACAAAAGCTCCTGTAATTGCTCCGCCTGCCAACAATGGTTTTACACTCCCGAATCCATATTCCGGATCAATGATTGCAAGGCCAGTGCGATATGGCCATGCAGTGGGGATGCTCCATGAGAATTCAGCAGCCATCACAACCACAGTCACCATAGTGACTATCACTCCAACTACATTGACCACTACTGCACTGCGCGTCAGGACGCAGAGAGCAGCACTAACAGCCACCATGACGCCCATTGTCCCGACTTGAAACACAAGATAGGAGCACAGCATACGAGCCGGATCATCACGCACTCCAGTGGCGTAGAGAAAAACCAGCATGAGAACTGCGGAAATAGCAATGTAGCAAGCTAAAATCAGCGCACCCGTGAGAACTTTGGCCACCAAGAGACGCCTCGGTCCTTGTGGTTGAGTGAGCCAATCGAACCATGTCCGGTTATTAAACTCGAGATGAAAAACGATGCTTGTAACAACACATGCAACTAACCCTGTGACGAGCATGGACTGGTTATAGAGGATGAAATAGAGGTTAGACCCCAGTCGCACCGACTTCATTATCGCTGCTACAAGCACCATAAAGAGTGGCGCTATATGTAATACAAATGCGAACCACAATGAGTTTTCTTTCTGGATCTTTATCCATTCATTCCGGATGAGTGAGATCAACTGTTTTCTCCTTGGAAAAGTTCGACATAGAGATCTTCGAGGCCCTGTTCCGAAATCTCGCTTCGCGGAAGGGAATGGATAATCTCACCAGATCGGATGAATGTCAGATAGTTTGCGGTTGCAGAGATTTCTGTGAGGTTATGGCTGGAAGCCACCACTGCTAGGTTTCGCTCATCTCGCAATCGAATTAGCAGCTCTCGGCAATCTCGGATACCTAACGGGTCTAGTCCGTTCGTTGGCTCATCCAACAGCAGGATATGGGGATCCCCGATCAGCGCCCTAGCAATTCCTAACCGCTGCTTCATCCCCAAAGAAGCTTTCCCACATGGCAAGTCCCGGTGGGGTGAAAGCCCAACTAGCGATAGCAAATCATCGAGTTCATCATGTGGGGCGTTGTGATAATTTGCATGCAACTTCAGGTTTTCAAACATACTTAAGCGAGCGTAGAAGGCTGGGTATTCGATAAGATGTCCGATCCGGACGTGTTCGGGCTGGCTTTTGATACTTCCGGTGTAGTCCACTGCCCCAAGAATTGCCTTTAAAATAGTGGTCTTTCCAGCGCCATTCGGCCCTAACAGGCCGTAAATCTGGCCTCGGTGAAACTCCAAATCAACTCCGCGAAGGACCTCTGTCTGTCCAAAGTTAACTTTCAGCTGCTGAACTTCAATTACGCGGTTCATAGCGCCAACCACACCACGAACGTGAAGCAATAGATGCCCATGAGAGGAAGAGCAGGCACAGCTTTTACTCTTTTCATTCCTCCCTGCAGAACTTGATAGACGACGACCAGTACGGCTGACGTTAACGCCAGCATGCTGACTATTAGCAACGTCTCGCTAATTCTTTCCACTGCCACGATCTACTCCTTTATTGATGATCACTGCTGGACTGTGACAACCATATGGAGAAGGGATCGCACGTTTCTATAGGCAAATAGCCCTAAAACACAACTCTTGTCTCGAGTGGATTAATCGTTTGTCAGAGATTCTGGCCGAAAGATACTTGGTTTTGGTTCAGCAGCACATTTAGGCTGTTCAGGTGGAAATTCAACGTCCGAAACGGAGATTCAGCCGATACCTTGCGGCAGTACCAGGAAGCGCGACTGTGCTTTTCGGCATTGCCTGCGTGGTCGACAGCGCAATGGGGAATCAGATTGAGATTCCTGTGCCATGGCTAATGATCGACGTACTCATTGGTTTTATGGCTCTTGTCTTGTCTTCTCGGCAGCTGAGTCCTCGGGCGGTTCTCTTAGCCTCACTGATTTCATCCTCAGCCACTGGATCCGCGCTCGCCCAGATTGCAAGAATCTCCTGGAGTGGGCAAATATGGAAAGCCCAACTGAGTGGATTGCTATTTTGTATTTTTTCAGTGCTTCGGTGGCAGCTGCCTTGGTCACCTGAAGCCTTCTATCATCGGCATTGGTCGGGACTCATTCTTGTGTCCGTTACTGCACAGTGTTTTATCGCCTGGGGTGGATTTTTCGGTTCTCAAGCTCGATTGGTGCAATCGTTGCGAGAACAAAATACTGCACTAATCCTGAGTAAAGAAGCTGACGTGAATTTCGCACTAGCACAGGAGCGCCTCGCGCTTTCTCGTGAAATGCATGATGTTTTAGCCCACCGCATCAGTCTTATCAGTATGCACTCCGCCGCTTTAGAATGCCGCGAATCCATGGATTCTGAAGAACGCCAATCATTAGGCGGAATTATTCGTTTTAACGCAAAGGCTTCCTTGTCCGAACTACGTGCGATCCTTAGCGATCTGCGAGAAGAGCAGCTCCAGGAACGTCAACCCGATGTCGAAGATCTTCCCAGTCTTGCCATGGACGGCGCAGACCTCCAGCATCCGGTCAAAGTTACCGTTAACCTAGGTGGCGCAACCCTACCTCCAGGCACTGGACGACACCTTTACCGCATCGCTCAAGAAGCTGTAACTAACGCTCGTAAGTACGGCGTGCCAGGTGACATCCAGGTAGACCTTCAGTGTTCGCAAAGCGAGTGCATTTTAGAAATCACTAACCCCACCGGAACGGAGCCCGAAACACCACCGGGCTTGGGTATCAAAGGCATGTTAGAACGAGTCCACCTATGCGGTGGGCAACTGACACGAAGTCTTCACAACAACACGCACCAACTTCGTATCAACGTACCTGTGGAGGAATCGCAATGATCAAAGTCATGATTGTCGATGATGACGCCCTGGTCGTTGCAGGGATCAAAAGCATGCTCGCCGAAGAAGCCGACCTTTGTATAGTAGCGACAGCTCCCAATGGACAGCAGGCTATCGAATGCCTCCGAACCATCGAAGTAGATGTCATCCTCATGGATCTAAGAATGCCAGTAATGAACGGCACCGCTGCTACTACCAAAATCAAACAAGGTCCCAATCCGCCTCGGGTTTTGGCATTGACTACTTGGAACACCGATGATCATCTTCGGGATGCGCTGAACGCCGGCGTCGACGGATTCTTACTCAAAGATGCCAGCACCGCAGAACTCGCAAACGCGATTCGGCAAACCTCTCACGGTCGATCGACTCTTTCTCCTGCAGTCACAGATCGACTCATCGCAGCATTTACCAAAACCAGCGCAGAACAACAGACCGCTAAACGTGCACTCGCGCAACTAACCCCACTTGAAAAAGAAGTTGCCGATGCAATAGCGGATGGACTCACCAACGCGGACATCGCGGCCGAAAGATACATGAGCGTTGGGAATGTAAAGGGCTGCGTATCTCGCATACTCACCAAGCTGGGTCTATCGAACCGAGTACAAATCGCAACACTTGTTCATCAAGCACAATAGTTAGACAAATCGCTCACGGAGCTGGGTCTTTCCGCTGAAATCTTGCGGTGGCTCAGTCAAACCCAAGTGCACACCTAGCCGTCAATGCCGCGGTCGCTTGACCCGAGTCGCTTTGCCAGAGCGCCTCGGCGAGTTGCCGTCGACAAGCTTTGCCAGAGCGCTCCGTGCCTCGATTTCTCCTCTCCGACTTCAAGAACTCGAAAACCCCTAGACAGCGTCAGCTCGTGCCGAGTGCTTTCCTTGGGTTTTCGAGTTCTTGAAGTAGCAGTGGCAACGTGGGGCCTGCGTGCCCCCTAGATTCCCGCTACTTTTGATGCATGAATGTCTGGGGGGACAAGATTAAGGTCGTCGATACGCGGCGCATGACGCACCTCGAGTACGTCGAGTGGATCGATCGGCACAAAAGTAGCCACTTCAATATCCATGCGGAACTGTGGGCGGACATCAATGCCTGGATGGCGCTGCCGCCGTGGGTCAAGGATTGGGCTCGCATCCTTGCGGTGGGAACGCGCACTCGTAGCGGGGTGATTTGTGGTCGTTCGGCGGCGCGCTTATGGGGGATTCAGATTCTGGGCTACGAGGAACCCGTGGTTGTGTGCCTGCCTGGATCGAAGACGCCGCCGCGGAGCCGAAATAGGTGGATTCACTACCGATCCGCGAAAGTCCCAGCCGACAAGGTCGTGGAGCACAAGGGAATACGGTTCACCTCAATGGAGCGCTCTGTCGCCGATACGTGCAGGTGGGGCGATTTTGCTGAAGGTCTCGTCGCAGTGGAAAGCTACTTTAGGCATCAGGATGGGCATCGATTCCTGCTGATGCGCGAACTCGAGCATCTTGGCAGGCTTCCGGGCGTCAGGAAGCTGCGCAGAGTTATGGAGGCGGCGAATTCGAAGTCGGAAAGCGTCGCCGAATCGTGGGCAAAGGCGCAGCTCATCGAGGCGCGGATCCCCTTTGAGCAGCAAGCGCGTATCGACGACCGTCGCGTCGATTTCCTCATCGAGGGCATCATCGTGGAGATCGACGGCGACTCAAAATTCAAAGAAGCCGAGTCCGTCGCGGTCCTCCACGAACGCAAACGCGACCGAGAACTCCAAAACGCGGGCTATCCGGTCGCGCATTTTGATTGGAATGCGCTCAAAGAAGGCACGTTCATACCGGACCTACGTCGCCTCCTCGAATCCATGAACTCGAAAACCCCAGGAGTCCCAAAGAGCTCCTGAAGCCCTTTCCTGGGCGGTGTCAAGCTGTGAATGCACCATTGAGTGTTTTCATCAGTATCTCACGAGGAGTGCACCCACCCAGCACGATTCGCGGAGTGTCATTGAGCTCATCTTGCACAAACTGGACATGCTCGGCAGT
>NZ_JBBHKY010000006.1:0-189840 GCF_037482665.1 Corynebacterium sp. H127 | reverse complement strand
AGATTCTCCGCCAGAATGCGATCCTCAACAAGACGGACCACGCGGTCCTTCGCATCCTGGTCAAACTTCTTAGGCATGTTCCAGATTTTCCCATCCACTCAAGCGGAACAAAACCTGGGGCACTTCACAGTGCTAGCCATGGCCAACTATCAACCAGTTCTGGACGCTGAGATAGACGAAATGCAGCGCCTTTACGAGGCTCGCGGCTTATCTGTGCGCCAGGTTGCGAAAGTCATGCAGCGCTCCCCTACGACGGTTAGCAAGGCCCTTAGAGGGCGTGGGGTGGATACTTGGCGTGCAGATAGTTCGGCGGCCGTCGAAGCCATAAAGCTCCGGGCAAACAAACGTCGCCTAGCGTTGATTGACGGGCTACTTGATGATGTCGATTTGCTCCGCGAACGCCTGACCGACGAGTACCAGCTAGTGGTGAACAGCTCCGAGGGGGCCGAGATGGTGCGACTCGACGAACCACCAGCCGAGGCAGTGCAGGCGTTCGCACGCAGCGTGAACACCCACTTGCAGGCGGTTGATCGCATTATCGAAAACGTCCATACCGATGATTCCGCACAATCCAAGTCGATGCTGGAACGCATGTTGGGCGGTATCGAGCAACTGCTTAAGGACGACCCGGGCGCAGGTCTTGGCGAGCGCGACCAGGATAGCGATTACGACGTGAAAGATCACCTAGACGATTAAGGGGTAGGTGTACTGTCCGGCGATAATGTACCGGACAGGGCACCGCTTCCCCATTACTCAGGAGTTTGTGCAGGTCATATTGCGTTTATGCAATCGTCGCATAATCGTGTCAATTTGACATAATATACCTTATCGGACAATACTAAATTCGCAACAATGCATAACATGCACCAGCGGCACGTCTACCTGCACAAATAGTAAATAGTAGTCATGCAACTACCATAACACCTAACGCCTTATTCACGCTACAATGGTTCACATGAGTAACGAAGACAAACGACGGGCACCCGAACCCGAATGGCTTTTAGCGATCACCACCGATTCACGCAGACAGATCGCCGAGTGCGTAGGTGTTTCACATGCCCAACTAGGCAGGCAGCTTAATGGCGACACCAAACTTACCGCCGACCTCGTACTGTCCATTGCACACGGTTACAACACCGACCCTATCCAAGCGCTACATCAGGCCGGGAAACTTACCAATGCAGACATGGCACAATACCGGGGCACTAACACCTCGCTCAGCACCGCAACTAGCAAGGCGCTACTGCAAGAGCTTCTACGTCGTGAGCCAGTCGCTTAGACACACTGCACGATCACCGACACCGGGTTAGTATGTTGTCGTCGCCGCCGGATACCCACCCCCGGTAGACGATGGGGCGACAATCCCCCAGGTGCCCGTTGGATACCGCGTTGACCGCGACCCAGCGGGCACCATTCACCCTGACCGGGAACATGCCAGGCGAACCGGGAGCCGGTATGGCCGGGAAGCGACTCGGCCCACAAATACCCTTTGACCTGCACGTATTGGGCCTGCCCGGCGTCCATTTTAAGCCTTTGAGTGACACTAGGGCACGCACGCGAAAACAAAACCGCTTAAAACGGCTCTCAGCGCATCGGCTTCATATGGGATATGGCTAAGCCCGCCAACTTGGGGCGCACTCCCACGTGGCGGGCCTCGCGTTAAATTATGGCGCTTCGCTCCGGGCGCAAGACGCAATGTCCAAACCATCACGGCCGAACAATTCCATGTTATCAAGCGAAAGCCCGCCAATGTCTACCGAAGCAAATCACCGGCGGGCTGAACCACCACGCACGACTGTTCATCGTCAAAACGCAAAAGCGTTGCCGAACTTCTATGTCGGCAAGATCATTGTACCGTGTGCCAAATATTAAATAGACACTTTTTAGACACTTTGACCCAAAATTGCAGAATGACCAACACGTTTGTGCTGGTCATTGTGCCCCCAGTCGGACTCGAACCGACACTTGGCAGATTTTAAGTCTGCTGCCTCTGCCAATTGGGCTATAGGGGCTTAAGAGCTCCAGCTGTGTGACTGGAACTAGTTCAGATTAGTCTACGTGCCTTATTCGGAAGAAATCAGTCCCGCAACAATGCCGTCTAGAATGTCTTTTTCCGAGATGATGAAGCTGCGGACGTCCGTGCAGGACGAGATCATGTCGATGATTCCATCAACTACTACCGCCCCACCGCCAATGACGTCGGCACGCCCGGGATGCATCACTGGATGCGCAGCCCGGGTGGCTGCCGGCATCTCAATTAGTTGTCGGGTTAGCACCTCAGTTGCCGCGAAATTGAGTTCCGAGCCGTGGATGTGGGCGGGGTCGTAAGTTTCCAGGCCTTGCGCGAGTGCGGAAATTGTGGTGAAGGTTCCAGCCACTCCGACGAAGGTATCGGCCTGCGCGATGGGAACGTTGCTTTGGACGTCGGCAAGCCGCTGCGCAACTAGCGCGCGGGCCTCAGCGACCTGTTCTGGAGTGGCGGGGTCTTCGGTCATGACGCGCTCAGTCAGGCGCACACAGCCGAGCTGTACAGACTCGGCACCGAGTACCTCGCCGTCACGCTTGCCGACGACAAACTCCGTCGATCCGCCGCCCAAATCGATGACACAAATGGTGTTGCTGCTTGCGGACAAGTCCGTGACCGCACCCCGGAATGAGAGTTCGGCTTCTTCCGCGCCGGTGATCTCCTCCGCTTTCGCACCTGGAATGACTTTGCTCAGGAGCTCGGCAGTCATGTCGATGAACTCCTGCCGATTTTCCGCGTCGCGGGTAGCAGATGTCGCCACCATCCTTAGGGCGGCAACGTGCTCTCGTCTCATGATGTCAACGAACTCTGCGAGCGCTACCCGAGCGCGAATGATGGAATCTTCCGCAATTCGGCCAGTCGCGTCCACCCCTTGTCCGAGGCGAACAATCTTCATTCCGCGGTAGATGTCGGTGAATGTGCCATTGGAGTAGTCAGACACCAAAAGGCGGATTGAGTTCGTTCCGCAGTCCACGGCAGCAACACGGACCATTTACTTCACCTCTGCATGGGAAAAATCGAAATCAGCTAGGTCTACTCCAAGTTCTGCGCAGGTTGGCCAGTCTGCTGGGATGGCAGTGCCACGCAAGTTTGCATGTTCGGCGGCCATTGCCACAGCCTCGGTGCCAAAGCGAACCCTTTGTGGCCCCTCAGCCAAAGCGTAAGCGATGAGAACGTGCAGGCACTTCACGCGATCGGGCATGCCGCCTCCGGAAAAATCAGTACCAAGATCCGCAAGCTTGTTGCGCTCGGCGAGGAAATGCTCGTGTGCGGCTCGGTAGTCGGCCTGCAAATCTTCGTCTTCGGCGAGGCGAGACTGCATCCACTTCATAACATGAGCCACCTCGAGTCGAGAGGCCTCCGCAGTCAACCGCGGCTCGGTGAGGTAATACAGGGTCGGAAACGGAGTTCCGTCTTCGAGCCGTGGTGCTGTTTTAACCACGCCTGGTGCCCCGTCTGGCGTGGTGTAGGAGATTTCGAGCACGCCACGGGGCTCGCGGCCCAGCTGCTCGGTGACGGCTGCAAGTTCAGTTTCAGAAACAGTCATGCTGCCATTGTGTCATGGCGAAGGCGCATCAGACTGCACTGGCATCTTCATTTCCGGGGTAGGTGGCGCTTCCGGAGCTCCGGTTACTTGCGGGCTCGGGTTGGCTACCGAATCCCACAGCGTGTTGTACCACGGAGCTTGTGGCTTTTCTTGGTGCCCGCTTGTCGACGTCAACGATTCTTCACCCTGCATAGTGGGATCTAGGATTCGGAAGGCTACTTCTCCCGGGGCGATCACTCCGAGACGATTTCGGGCTTGTTCCTCCAGGTAGGCAGGGTTCTGGTAGCGCTCGAGCTCGCCTAGCAGTTCGTCCTTGCGGGCTTGTTTTTGCACGATGGCTTGCGTTACCTCGTTGATCTCATTGCGTTGCTGAAAGTAGTTTCGCAGCGGCAGGGCGATGATCAGCAAGAATACGATGAGCACACTGATGAGGACGATGAGTTCAATTGCGCTCACTTTGAGTCCCCTGGCACGCTCTTTCAAACTGCGCGCAGGCCGAGCCTGCCCATCAGACCGGCGATTTTTCACCGGGACGGGAGTTCTTGAACTTCGAGATTTCAGTGCCATCGCTTCACTACTCTAGTCCCAGTTGTCACAGCAGCAGTTTTACACGCCGAAGGGGCCCGCGAGCTTGCGCTCGAGCGAACCCCTTTTAGACTATGCGAACCCGGTTTACTTGAAACGCGGGAATGCGGACTTGCCTGCGTACACAGCGGCATCGCCCAGCATCTGCTCGATGCGCAGGAGCTGGTTGTACTTAGCAACGCGCTCGGAACGCGCAGGGGCACCAGTCTTGATCTGGCCACAGTTGAGAGCAACTGCAAGATCAGCAATCGTGGTGTCCTCGGTTTCACCGGAACGGTGAGACATCATGGTGCGGTAGCCGCTGCGGTGGGCCAAATCAACGGCATCAAAGGTCTCAGTGAGGGTACCGATCTGGTTGACCTTTACCAGCAAAGCGTTGGCAGCCTTTTCCTGGATGCCCTTTGCCAGGCGCTCTGGGTTGGTGACGAAGAAGTCATCGCCAACGATTTGGACCTTGTCGCCGATGGCAGCGGTGAGAGCGGTGTAGCCCTCCCAGTCATCTTCCTGCAGTGGATCCTCGATGGAAACGATTGGGTACTCAGCGATGAGGTCGCCGTACACCTTGGACATATCCTCGGCGGTGTGCTCGCCACCCTCGAAGTGGTACTTGCCGTCCTTGAAGAACTCGGAGGACGCAACGTCAAGAGCAAGAGCGATGTCCTCGCCTGGCTTGAAGCCAGCCTTCTTGATGGCTTCAACAATGACGTCGAGAGCTGCCTTGGTGGAGTCAACGGAAGGAGCGAATCCGCCTTCATCGCCGAGTCCGGTGGACAGGCCCTTCTCCTTGAGCACGGCCTTCAGGGTGTGGTACACCTCTGCACCCATGCGCAGCGCCTCTGCGAATGATTCAGCACCGATTGGGGCGATCATGAATTCCTGGACGTCAACACCAGAATCGGCGTGTGCGCCGCCGTTGAGGATGTTCATCATCGGCACTGGAAGAACATGGGCGTTAGGGCCACCGATGTAACGGAAAAGTGGGAGGTTAGCGGACTCTGCGGCGGCCTTTGCCACTGCCATGGAAACGCCAAGAATGGCGTTAGCGCCAAGACGCGACTTGTTTGGAGTGCCGTCGAGATCGATCATTGCTTGGTCGATAGCGCGTTGATCGTCAGCCTCAAAGCCAGCAAGTTCGTCGGCGATTTCCTCGTTGACAGCTTCAACAGCCTTCAGGACACCTTTGCCCTGGTAGCGATCGCCGCCATCACGCAGTTCGTGAGCCTCGTGGGCACCGGTAGATGCACCGGAAGGTACACCAGCCTGACCGTGGGCCATATCTTCGAGGACCACTTCCGCCTCGACGGTTGGGTTGCCACGGGAATCCATGATTTCACGAGCGAAAACGTGCATGATCTCAGCCACTATTGGCCTCCTAATTCAAAGGGAAAACATCTTCTGTTTGTGCGAAACAGCGCGTGCGTCACACCTACAGTCAATTGTGGCACGAATTCCAAACCCCAGCCACGGCGCGAATCATTTGCCGTGTTCACCACCTGTTTCTATCCCCTTATGCGGTGAAAAGTGTCTAGTAGGCAGGTTGATTTACTGCGTAGGAGGCAGCCGCGTCTCGAACATCGGCAACGTATTTGTCGGACTGGTTATAAGAGTAGATCGCCGCCGTCCACCCCTCGGGAGTGCCGAGGTCTCCGCCATTGGTGCACAGCAGGTTCGCCGCTGATAGTGCAGCATCATCGATGTTTTGCGGATCAGCTTTGCCGTCTCCACTCGCATCGAGGCCAAAGCGTTTCCATGACTCAGGAATGAACTGCATTGGCCCAACAGCTCGATCGTGTTCCTTGTCTCCGTCTATCGCACCATTGTCAGTGTCTGAGATGTCTGCGAAACCCGGCGAGCCATCGAGCTTCACCCCGTAAATCGGAGGTTCAACCACGCCATCTTGATTGATGGCAGCACCCTCGAAGAGCTTTCCGGTATACGTTCCATGTCGCGTTTCTACCTGCGCAAGACCAGCCAAAGTGTTCCAACGCAAGTGACAATCCGGCCAACTTTGCTGGGCTATGAGTTCTGCGTTGCCGTATGCCTGAAGTGCAGCGGTGGATACTCCGATTTTCTCGGAGATAGGCTCGGCCCAAAAGCCCAATTTTGCGGCAGTGCGACCGGGGGCGTTGACGTCGATAGGCGGAACTGCTTCTGCGCCCGCTGGGGGCACATCTTCCGGCACATTGATACGCGGGCGGAGTGGGTTTGGGGTGTTCAAGGCGGATAAGGTCCAGCCAACCAATGCGATCACGACGATTATGGCCAGCACACTCGCGCAGCCACAACCGAACGCTTTCTTTACTCCAGAACCCATAGCGAAAGATCATAGTGCGAAATTTGTCGCCTATGCGGCTTACAGGAAGTTCACAACACCCCAATACCCCCTTGCATAACATCAGCCACTTTCGTAACATCACTACTGGCCGAAAAACTGATCAGAGAGAATCTCAATGCGTAAGCTCATCACCGCCCTAGCCACCCTCACAGCTTCCATCGCAATCATCACCCCTGCACAAGCAGGCCCCTTCGAGATGCTGCGATTGCTGGACACCAATTACCTCGCCACCACCGACTGTGGTTCGCTTCAGGTAACCCTCCAAAATATGAATCTGGTTACGGGCCCCACCACCAAGTCTGAACTTGGTGCACGCGTAAAGACATCTGGCAGCAACGTACTAGCCGGCCTGAACTACAAGAACGAGGACGCCACGCTCATCCTCAACAAAGCCGCAATGGACATTTCAAACCGGGCGCTCGAGTGCGGCATTGTCCAAGAAGACCCAAAAATCATGGGCTCGATCGAAATGCCCAAGGAAGTCCAGGACCTTCAAATCCTGCTATCTAACTAACGAGCCTCACGCCGCTTTCCCTCAGCCCACAGACGCTCCTGCTCGGCGCGCGCCACAACTCGATCTCCACCTGAAAAGAGATACGGCGCGCGACTGCGCATTTTGTCGACGAATGCAGCTGCGACATCCTCCAAGTCAAAAACGCCACGCCGTCGCGCCAATTCGGCGTGAAATAGCACTTGAAGCAAAACATCCGAAAGCTCCTGCATCAGCTTTGTCTCAGCAATCACAGAGGGCTCACGCTCCCAGTCAGTAACCGCTTCACGGAATTCACCCACTTCCTCATCAAGGTAAGCAAGTAGCTCCCCATGAGTCATGGAACGCTCCCATTCACCAACTTGCAGCGCCCTGGCCATCACCCACTGCGCCTCCGACAGCGAGCCCACCCTAATTGGGGTAGTCGCGCCGTTGTCATCAGCTGGGAATTTCGCTTCAATTTCACGCATTTCTTTCATCCATTCCGCATCTAGGTGCAGCTTAAGTCGTTTTAGCCAAGCTAACACCACAGTGTGCTGCGCTCGCCTGACGAAGCGTCAGAAAAGCATCTCTTAAGGGTAAGTAGCTCTTCTACATGGTGGGGTCCTAGATTATCCATCGTGACTAATTCAGTAGAACCCAAGCACACCGTCCGCATGTGGACGCTCGTGTCTTTGATCATCGGCTCCACCGTAGGTGCTGGCATCTTCGCGCTACCACAACAAGCAGCGACGGTCGCGGCTCCGGGGGCCATGCTGATCGGCTGGGCAACCGCTGGAGTTGGGATGCTCTCCATCGCCTTCGTATTTCAGGCCTTGGCCCTGAGAAAACCTAACCTGGACTCAGGGGTGTATTCCTATGTCCGCGCAGGTCTCGGGGACTTCGTCGGCTTTGCTTCTGCGTGGGGCTATTGGCTCGGCTCGGTGATTGCACAGGTCGGCTACGCTACGCTCTTCTTCTCCACGCTTGGGCACTACATCCCTTTGTTTTCCGCCGAGAACCGCTGGGCTTCGGCGATCGCTGTCTCACTATTGACCTGGGTAATCTTCATCCTTCTTACCCGCGGCATCAAAGAGGCCGCGGCGATGAACGTGATCACCACGGTGGCCAAGCTACTCCCGATCTTCGCCTTTATTTTGCTGGTTGTTTTCATCGGATTCAGCTGGGATAAGTTCACTCTCGACTTCTGGGGCCGCAGTGGGGCCACCGGCTCAGTGCTTGATCAGGTCAAGGGCATGATGCTCTTCACCGTGTGGGCCTTCATCGGCGTTGAAGGCGCCTCCGTTTATTCCAAGCAAGCTCGTACCCGCAAGGACGTTGGCCGCGCGACCATCATCGGCTTCTTTTCCGTGCTGGCCCTATTGGTCACGGTTACTACGCTGTCTTACGGTGTCCTGACGCAAGAAGAACTAGCCGGACTCGGCGACAATTCCATGGCAGGAGTACTAGAGGCAGCGGTTGGCCCTTGGGGCGGAATCCTGATCTCTATTGGCCTGTGCATTTCCGTTCTCGGAGCGTATGTCTCCTGGCAAATGTTGTGCGCGGAGCCGATCACTTTGATGGCAATCGACGGCCTGCTTCCGGCTCGCTTCGGCAAATTCAATAAGGCCGGCACCCCGTTTTCCGCCCAATTGATCTCCACAACTGTAATTCAGATCAGCGTCATCATCTTTTTTGTCAACGAAACCACGTACACCTCTATGGTCCAGCTAGCAACGATGATGTACATGCTGCCTTACGTCTTTTCCTCGCTCTATCTACTGTTGCTTGCCACCCGAGGCCGTGGGATCACGCATCCGCACGCAGGCACACGTTTCGACGACTCCGGCCCCGCTGTCTCCGCGAGAGATAACCGCAAGCACCTCTTCATCGCTATCGTCGCTTTCGCGTACTCCCTGTGGCTGTTTTACGCCGCCGATGTCACTTATTTGTTGTTTGGTACCTTGCTCGTACTACCAGGCCTAGTTCCTTACGTTTGGCAGCGCATTGCGAACAAGGATCGCTGGTTCAACGCCTTCGAATGGGTACTCGTTATCGCGGTAATCCTAGGAGCGTGTTATGCAGCATTCGGCTTGAGCACCGGCATCCTCGAACTCTAAAGCCCTAGCACCCACTGTGTGCAAGCTTGGGCCCTCCCGCAATCTGGGTTTAGGGGCGCAATGCAGCTTCGTATAGTATTCCCTCGCACTTGATCTTCTCACTAGCGCTCCCCGACCATTCGGGGCGCATCTCCCCCAAATGGCGGAGAAGAACTTATGCCTGCTTAGCCGATGTTTTCCGAAGTTGCTGACCATAGCGTTAAATGCATGACAACAACATTCGCCGCAAAAGAAATCAGGGTGTCTTTTAACGGCACCGAGGTCGTTCACGGCGCGACCCTCGTCGCAAAGCCAGGCCACGTCACCGCGCTGCTAGGCCCCAACGGCGCCGGCAAATCCACCACGCTCCGCGCTGCCCTGGGCCTCGTCCGAGCGCAGGGCGAGATCGACATCAATGGCCGGATCGGGCTGTTGCTTGACGACGGCGGGCTTATCCCCGCGCTCAGCGGCAGGCAACACCTCACCGCAATGACAAAGCTCCTTGGAGTGCAACCACAACGAGTCCAAGAAGTGCTGCAGTTGGTGGACATGGCGAGCCGATGCGATCGGCGTATCAAAACCTACTCTCTCGGCATGAAGCGACGTATCGCACTGGCAGGCACGCTCCTCCAAGACCCAGAAATCCTCGTCCTTGATGAGCCCTCCTCCGGCCTAGACCCCGATGGCATCCGCTGGTTTGGACAACTCATGCGCGCCGAAGCTCAGCGCGGAAAGGCTGTCATCGTGGCCACTCACCATTTGGCTGAAGCTGAAGCGATTGCCGATGACATCGTCATCATCGCGCGCGGAGAGACCTGCTTCAGCGGAGCTCGTTCAGAAATCCGGAACCTAGAGGCCACTTACTTTTCCCACACCACCAAAGGAGCAACACTATGAAGTGTCTGAAGTCCGAGTTCTACACTCTGCGCATGCTGCCCAGCGTGTTCCTCATCGCAATCCTCGCGCTTTTCGCCACCGGTATCGGCGCATCACTGCAGTGGGCGCTACCATTCCTGTTGAAGATCGACCCGCCAGAAGTCGGCGAAGGCGCCGTTGGCGAGCAGGTGCAAGCACTCATCGATGCCTCAAACCCTGCTTTCTCTGGGTTTCAGCTCGCGGCCTTGGACATCACCGGATCGGGCCAGTCCTCTGGCATTTCAATTTTCCTAATCACGATGGTCGCCCTCAGCATCTCCGCAGCGAGTGTTGCATTTTCTTCGGGCGCGATTGTCTGGAAAGTAATCGGATCGGGCAGCCGACTGCGTTGGGCGTTCAGCATGATCGCTGCGGTCCTCGCGATGGTGCTCGTAGTCTGCATTGCAGCATGCCTCTTCGCCAGCGTCATCGCCGCTATTGCCGCACAGATGCACGGCGTTTCCTTAAGCGTTCCTGCCGGCGACTTAGCCCTGACATGGCTTCGGGGCACCATTGCCATCCTGTTGTTTTCAGCCGCGATCATCGGAGTTGTGCTGGCGGTACGCAAAGTTGGCCTTGCGATTGGGATTGTTGTGGGCGTCGTGATGCTCGGCGTGATCGTGGGCACCATCGGCGCTATGGCGGGCTGGGACCCCATGAGCTACGCTTGGCTGCCGACGTCGGCAGTCACGACGGCAGGCGGCCAAAGCCTAGCCCATGCCGTCGACCCTTGGATCGGCATTGCCTCCCTAATGGGGTGGGCTGTGCTCAGCTTGGGCATTGGACTGAGCAGGTTCGCCCGCACCAACCTCTAAGCTAAAACCATGCAGCCTCACTTCCGTCCCGCCACGAGGGACATCGTGTTGTTCGCCATCGTCCTGGGCATGGATCTGTTTGGGTTCTTGTTCTCCAGCTCGGTGGCGCCAGCCATGGTGGAGCTCCCATTCTCCCCAATTCAGCAGGTGCTGATTCTGTGCTTCATCATTGCCAAATGCGGGCTACTGCTGCTACGCCGACGATTCCCGCTAGGGGTATTGCTCGGGATTTCCCTGGCAGAAGCAGCTGTGCCGCTCTACTGCCTGCTTATGCAGGAGTCATCTATAGGTTTCAACGGGATCGCTGCGAGTGCCGCTGCTGTCTCCTTGGCATTACATTCTCGCCATAAGACACGGGATTTCACGACGTTAGCGCTGTTCAGCCTCATAGTAGGAATGCTCCGCGCGTCGGTAACACCGCCGATGACTCAGCTTTCGCCAACGGTATTTAACGTACTCACTGTGCTTGGTTGGGTGGTTCCGCTACTGATCGCCTACGGTGTCGGCCTAGCGATTCGCAACAACCGTGAACTGAATGAATCCCTGAGGTCCCAAGCAGAGCTCGCCGAAAGAAATGCCATTGCGGAGGAACGTAGTCGCATCGCTCGCGAGTTACACGATACAACCGCACATCACCTCTCAGCTATCGCGATACAAACCAATGCTGCCCGCGCGTTGCTCAAGTCCAACACAGCGGCTGCCGAAGACCACTTGGAACAAGTTTCCACCAGCATCTCTCAAGCCCTTTCCGATGTGCGAGCAACTGTCGGTCGGCTCTCCGAAGTGACATCCGACGCTGAGCGAGACCTCGTTCCTCAGCCAACGCTCGCCGATGTTCCTGCGCTGCTACTTACGTCCCGAGACCTCGGTATGGATCTCTCCGTTTCTGGAACCCCACCTGAACTGCCTGCGGAGATCCACACCAGCGTGTACCGAATCCTCCAAGAAGCACTAACAAACGCGCGCAAGCACGCACCGAATGCTCCCGTCGAAGTCGCCTGGCATCAGAACGCTCTCCAGGTGATCACCCGCGGCACCTTTTCCCCCGGATTCACTGGTCGCGGCAGCCGAAGTATGTCAGAACGCGCCACCGCCATCGGCGCGCAGCTCCGCAATCGCCCCACCAACAAAGGATGGGAAGTCACCCTCGAATGGAGCGCACCATGATCCGTGCTTTGCTTGTCGACGACCAACCCCTCATCCGCCAAGGCCTCAAAGCAATCTTCGAAGCCACGGGAAAAATCTCGGTCATCGGAGAAGCCGGATCCGGAAAGGAAGCCCTCACCGCAGTACTTCGTCTCAACCCAGACGTCGTTTGTATGGACATTCGTATGCCGGAAGGCGACGGCATTTGGGCGACTTCTGAAATCCAAAAGCTCAACGACCCCCCGGCTGTCATCGTGATTACCACCTTCGACCTCGATGAGTACGTGTTCGGGGCCCTCGAAGCCGGCGCTTGTGGGGTCTTACTCAAGGACTCCCCCATGGATGTTTTAGTCGAAGGAGTCACCCGCGCAGCATCGGGCGAAGGACTCGTCGACGCAGCGCTCACTCGCCGGGTGATTGCCGAATTCGGGCGCCGGAAAACCAGAGCGGTGACCGACCCTAAAGAACTAACACCCCGAGAAATCGACTGCGTTCGCGCCCTTGGACAAGGACTAAGCAACATCGAGATCGGACAAAAGCTATTTCTCGAGCCATCCACGGTAAAGACGCATCTTTCCTCCGCAATGGCAAAAGTCGGGGTGACTTCGAGAGTGCAGTTGGTGATCTGGGCTTTTAGAGCCGGCGTAGTGTCTTAGGTTGCGGGGCTGTGCTGCTGAATTTCACACTTCGGAAGGTCGCAAAAAGCGTTGAAAACAACCTCACCAAGTGACAGATTCAACCGACCAACCAACCCAAACTAGCTAATAGAAATCACCCGTGATGCCGCGCCACTTCCTCCGCTGACGTCCACTGTCGGCACATCGAACATCTTTGAGATGAAGTCTGCTGCCCACTGAACTAATTCGACGTCGCGTAGCTGTGGATCGCTGATGTTGCGGCCAGCTTTGGGGAAGGAGAGCTGGATTGCTTGGGCTGCCGCACGATATGTCGCGCCGGGAAACATGCGCTTGAGCCGAATCTGTTTCGAATCAGGTAGCTCCACCGGATGCACCTTGATGCGGGTGCCTTGGACTGCGATATCCGTCAGTCCTGCTGATCGCATGACATGCCGAAGGCGTGCAACCGCGAGCAGCCGGGAGACCTCCACGGGGACTGGGCCGTAGCGATCTTCCATTTCCTCTACCGCGAGCACTAGGTCCGACTCAGAGGTCGAGGCGGCAAGCTTGCGGTAGAACTCAAGTCGCAGGCGTTCTGAGTTGATGTAGCTCTCCGGGATATGCGCATCTACGGGAAGGTCGACGCGAATCTCGCGTGGTTCTTTGTCGGTCGCATCGAGGACCCGGCCATCTGCCATCGCGCGGAAAGCCTCCACGGCCTCGCCGACCAGACGAACATAGAGGTCGAATCCCACGCCCGCGATGTGTCCGGATTGCTCCGCACCGAGGACATTGCCTGCACCGCGCATTTCGAGGTCTTTCATCGCCACCGCCATACCGGCACCTAGGTCGTTGTTTTGAGCGATGGTGGCAAGACGGTCGTAAGAGGCTTCAGTGAGCGTCGATCCTTTCGGATAGAGAAAGTACGCGTAGCCGCGTTCACGGGAGCGGCCCACGCGGCCACGGAGCTGATGCAGCTGGGAGAGTCCCATGTGGTGCGCATTCTCCACAATGAGAGTGTTTGCGTTGGCGATGTCGAGGCCGGTTTCCACGATCGTGGTACACACCAGCACGTCATATTCCCGATTCCAGAATCCTTGTACCGTTTGCTCTAGCAGATCTTCGGACATTTGGCCGTGCGCTACCACCACGCGGGCTTCGGGTACTAAGTCGCGGATCTCACGGGCCTTTTTCTCAATGGTGGAGACTTTGTTGTGGACGAAGAACACCTGGCCGTCGCGAAGCAGCTCGCGCTTGATGGCAGCCGCGACCTGCTTTTCTTCCTGCGCCCCCACGTATGTGAGCACTGGGTGCCTATCTTCGGGTGGGGTCAAAATGGTGGACATTTCGCGGATCCCGGCCATGGACATTTCCAAGGTGCGTGGGATCGGGGTCGCCGACATAGTGAGCACGTCGACCGCGGTCCGCAGCGCCTTAATGTGCTCCTTGTGCTCCACGCCGAAACGCTGTTCCTCGTCAACAATGACCAGGCCAAGGTTTTTCCACTGCACGCCCGTCTGCAGGAGGCGGTGCGTGCCGATCACAATATCCACTTCACCAGAGGCCAAACCTGCGATTGTTTCGCGTGACTCTTTGGTGGAGGTGAACCGCGATAGCCCCCGGATTGTCACGGGGAACCCATCCATGCGCTGTTCAAAGGTGGAAAGGTGCTGCTGCGCCAACAGCGTAGTGGGTACGAGCACAGCGACCTGTTTGCCATCCTGGATTGCCTTGAAAGCAGCGCGGACAGCCACTTCCGTTTTGCCGTATCCAACGTCTCCCACGATGACACGGTCCATCGGGACGGCTTTCTCCATGTCCCCTTTCACCGCGTCAATCGCTAGCATTTGATCTTCGGTTTCCACGAAGGGGAAATTGTCTTCCATCTCGGCCTGCCATGGCGAGTCTGGGGCGAAAGCATGCCCCGGCGCGCCCTGCCGCTTGGCATAGAGCTCCACCAGTTCGCCCGCGATCTCACGAACTGCTGCGCGAGCTTTCTTCTTCGTATTCTTCCAATCCGAGCCACCCATTTTGGAAAGCGTCGGTTTCTCGCCGCCCACGTAGCGACTCAGCATGTCCAGCGCATCCATTGGCACGTACAGTTGATCGGCTGGGCCGCCACGACGTGATGGGGCGTATTCGAGTACGAGGTACTCCCGCCGCGAGGTCGAGCCATCCGGAGTCTTGATCGTGCGTTCCGTCATCTTCAGAAAACGACCGATGCCGTGGGTTTCATGCACGACCATGTCGCCGGGTTTAAGCGCCAGCGGGTCTACCCTGTTTCGTTTGCGGGCAGGACGTCGTTTAGCACCTGCGATATCCCCAACGCGGTTACCCGTCAGGTCAGTTTCAGTGATCACCACGAGTTCGGGCCCCGGGAACACGAGACCGGCATGGGACATCGCCTGATAAAGCGTGACTTCCCCTGCAGAGGGCTGCCAGCCAGGTGTGGCGATTTTCGTTGGGATGCCTTTTTCTTTGAAACGCTCCTGCATGCGTTTGATCGCGCCCGAAGCCGGGGCGATAAAAGCGGCTCTACCACCGGATGTGGTGTGCGAAAGTAGCAGCGCCATCAGGGTGTCAATTTCTTTCACGTCACCCCGAGGGGCGGGTGCAGCCTCGAAATCCAGCGGGAGGGTATCTTCATCGGCTGCAAAGACCATTCCCGGCGGAGCGAAAGTCCACACGATGTCGCCGGTCATCAGCGACTCAAAGCTTCGGTATGAGCTCGCCGCCAGGTCTAGGCCTTCTGCAGCGATCGGCCCATCTGCGCCCATGGCTGCGGCTTCCCATCCTGCCGCCAGGAATTCAGCATCAGTAGCCTGCAAATCTGTCACACGCGTGCGGATTTTTTCGGGGTTCATCAGTACCACGTGGGTGCCCGGTGGCATCAGCTGCGGTAAAGCCACCAGTGGTGTGTCCACGAGTGCTGGGATCAGCGCCTCCATGCCGTCGGCCGGCTGCTTCTCCGAAATCTTGGTGAGTAGCTCTGCCAGCGCGGCGTTACCGTTGTGTACCACCGCAAGCTCGCCAGCGCGCTTTGCGACGTCATCAGTAATGAGCAGCTCTCGCGCCGGAAAAATCTGGACACTCGCTAGCTCCAGGTCCGGGATCGCGCGTTGGTCCGCGACAGTAAACTGCCGGATATCGGTGACCTCATCACCCCAAAATTCCAGGCGCACGGGGTTTTCCGCAGTGGTAGGAAAGACGTCGATAATGCCGCCCCGAGTGGCAAAGTCTCCCCGGCGCGCCACCATGTCCACGTGGTTATAGGCACGGAACACCAATTCTCGAGTCAATTCCTCGAAGTCATAGTCCTTAGCCGTTTCAATGACTAAGGGCGCTCTCCCCTGCGCGGTTTCCAAAATCGGTTGGCAGAAGCCACGAGCTGCGGTAACAACGATCTGGAGGCTATCCACACTGCTCAGGACTTCTGCCCGGCGGCCGATAATGTCCGCCCCTGGGCTAAGCCGCTCGTGCGGCAGCGTTTCCCAGCTCGGAAACCACGCCACCTTATCGCCCAGCATTGCCTTGAGCTCTGCAGCCAGGTCTTCCGCTTCACGCCCAGTTGCCGTGACCGCAAGAATCGGGGCACGCTGTGCCAATGCAGCCAACGCCCAGGGACGAACCTGGTCTATCCCGGAAAGGTGCAGCCGCTGCGCCCCGACGTTCTCCAAGAGCCCTTTGATCTTCGGGTCCCGAGCAGCAACCTTCAACAGGCCTGCTAATGCCGGGGGATGCAGCTTGCTCACTTTGCTCCTAGTTCAAGTTGTGGATCGGTATCCAAATGCGCCAGTCCGTTCCAGCACAGGTTAACAATGTGGCTGGCCACCACTTCTTTGGACGGCTCGCGCACATCCAACCACCACTGCGCCGTCATGGAGATCATGCCGACGAGTGCCTGACCGTACAACACTGCAAGATCAGGGTTATAGCCTAAGCGCTCAAACGCATTGGCCAAGATATGCGAAACCTCGGCCACAATGTCATTGAGCAATGTCGAGTAGGTGTGATTGTCCCCCGGAGTCATGTCTCGCACCAAGATTTGGAATCCGTCGGGGTGTTGCTCAATGAAGCCCAACAGCGCCATCACTGCCTGCTCAATACGTTGGCGCGCACCACCTGAGACCAAGGACTCCGTAATCGTTTGCTCCAGGAGCTGCATATCCCGATCAACGATTACTGCGTAGAGCCCCTCTTTACCACCAAAATGCTCATAGATGAGCGGCTTGGATACGTGCGCCCGCGCGGCAACTTCCTCAACACTGGTTCCTTCGAACCCACGCTCCGCAAACACCACACGGCCGACCTCAATGAGTTGCTCGCGACGCTCCTTGCCCGTCATGCGCTGTTTCCTCATAGAAGAGACTGTAGCTGAACCCCCAGGAGAAGCGCCTGTGAGCACCGGATGATCCCATTAGCTAGGGCCCATTTTTCAGGTTTTGAAACCTGATGATGTAGAGTGCTTAGAGCAGCTTTAAGCCGCGTTTCCCCATGGTGTAATCGGCAACACTACGGTTTTTGGTACCGTCATTCTAGGTTCGAGTCCTGGTGGGGAAGCTACCTAAAAATGCCCGTTGACCTTGCGTTTATCGCCTGGTTGGCGGGTATTTTTATCTTATTCAATCCTGCCCTGTACTGCGCTTTCTTGCCGTATCCTGCGCGAAAAATAGTCAAAAAGTAGTCACGAAACTAAGTCATCACCCCAGTCCAAAAACGGAAAAAGGACCCCCACCACCGCATGGGTGATGGGGGTCAGTAGCTTAGAGATCTGCTTCAATCTCGGTTGGCGCCGGCAGCGACGCCGCCGGGAAATGCCGTCGCCAATCACGGATGTGGCCGAGGGCCGCATGGTACTTTTTCTCGAAGTCATCCAGCCGGGCGTCGCGCTCCGCGAAGCCTGCCTCCATCTGGGATTTCAGCTTGGCTATCTCCCCGGTAAACGTGTCCAGCAAGACCTGGGCGCGGGCATCGCTGTCATTTTGCTTCGTCTGCTCCTTTGCGCCGTGGGTGAAGACCCGATTAGCGGCCAAGGACGCGATCATGATGAAGAAAATCGACAAGGCGCCCCATGCATTATCGGGCAGGGTGGTGGGAAAGACCATCCGCGTCTCCCTTCAGGATCAGCTCCGAGCGGCTACCCCGCCACACTGTCCATGCCACCAGGAATGGTGTCGTGCAGTAGAAGATGGCCATGGCGACGCCACGGTCGAGGTGGCCGAATGCCCAGCCGAGGAAATAGCTGGTGCCCCAGAGCATCATCATCGCCGACCACACGGTGAAAACCACATTCCTAGTGCGAGCACACGGGACGAAAGCAGCCACGAGACCACACGCCCCGACTGCGAGCCACGTGCCCGCCCAGAACTTCTGATCGGTAATGTGCTCAATCGGGTGAATCTCCGCGTCATAGCCTCCAAAGACGCCAAAATACGACAGGCCAAGGAACATCGATAGCACGGACGCGAAGAGCAGCGCGGGACCATCACCCATCGCCCACCCCCTCAGGCGGTAGGCTCCCGGGCGCATGCGAAGCGGCAGATGATCGATAGGCATGGCTCACTCCACCGCGGTATGGCGCCCGCTGGGCACCAACGATGCAGTTTCGGGCTGGGCGACGCCGGCGGATGCGATAGAGCCGAGGATCGATGCCACGGTCGCGGTCGCAGCCACGCCGAGTCCTTGCTGCCAGTCCAGCTCCCAGATCACCTGATCCACCACGAGCCAGGCAAGCAGGGTCTGCGCGAGGGTCTTGATGGCTCGCTCGCTGGTGTCGAGCCAGAAGGTTCTACTGCGCATCGTCGGATACCGCCTCGCCGATCTTGCGGGCGGCTGCGCGGTCCGCGTCGGTGCCCCAGATGAGCAGCGCGATCATATCCACGAGGGTCAAATGATCGTATCCCTTGGCGCGGATGTTCTTGAGTAGGTAGGCAGCGGTGAATCCTGGGTATTGGCCTTCGTCGCGACCGCCGGTCAGCTCTCGGCGGATCGCTTTGACGTCGAGTCCGATCGGGCCGACGAAGCCCTTGATGAAGTCGGCAATGGATTGGAAGAGGTTCATGCCGTTCTCGCTTTCTGCAGCGGGTGCTGCCTGCTTGGAATTGAAGTTGTCGTACCACCACTGGGCACGCTTCATATAGGTGTCGTGGTCTTCCCCGCCCGGTGCGAGCTGGTGTGGGCAGGAGGTGGAGGCGAACTGGGAGTGTCCGAAGACGTTGATGCCCCAGGCGGGGCGACCGAGCTTGTACGCGTGGCACAGGGCTGCGACCAGGTGCGCGCCCTCCTCAATGGTCTTGTCGCTGATTTGCCAGCGTGGTGGGCCGCCGATGTTAGCGTGCTCGATGCCGATGGAGCGGGCATTGATATCCGCGTTGGCGGCGTGCCACGCGGTGTCCGAATCATTGACCAGCTGGCCGATCGTGCCGTCTTCCTCCACCTGGTAATGGGCGGACGCTTCGCGTTCTTCGTCCCACAGGCGCTTGCAGTCCTCGGTGCTCATGCGCACGCCGGCGTTGTGGTGAACGACCACGCGATCGATAGGCCGGGAGCGTCCACGAGTAAAGCGATGCCCGCCCACCAGTGCGTACTTGTCAGGCTCGAGAGCCTTCCAATCTTTCATGGGGAAAGTCCTTTCATGAGAAATGCCCCCACCGAATGGTGAGGGCATGAGTCGAGTTTGAGGTAGGGGTTCTAGACGGGGTTTCCCATCACGTCGACCCAGGCAATGCCAGTCGAGACCAGCAACTTATTAACAGTGGTGTCGAAAATAACGGTGCCCGCACCAACCGTCGCAGCCGGGCGAGCCTCCGATGTGTACGCGCCGGTCTGCACCGCGCCCGCAGCACGCACGTAGCGGCTGAAATGACCATCTCGCCACTTCGCAGATGTCTTCCCCAAGTCCTTATCCAGCGCACTTGCAGCAGGCCGGAGAGTGCGTGAGACTTGCATGTCCGTGCCCTCACTATTGGCAGTAAGCAGGTACTCATTCTTCGACGTTGTAGGGTCTTTAATCCCCAGGGCGAAGGTGTTCGCCGACAACACACCCATGGTCATTTCCAGATTTGCTGTCTGACGCCCATTGATTCTCACGTGCCCATAGAATCCTTCTCCCGGATCAATGACCATCGTGGAAACCTGTGGACCGGAACCAGTGAAGTTGAGCTCCGGTTTTCCGTAATGGGAGCACAGCAGCACAGCATAGGAGCTCTTCGCATCGAACAGCATCTGGATGCGCCCCTCCGAGTACACGTGCTCCCAGTACGTCGACATTGCATTGTCCCGGAACGCACCTGGGGAATCGTAATACTGCTGGGCCGCGTGAGGGGCGATGATGTGGTTAGAATTTGCGCCATCAACGTTGATGCCCCAACCGAGGTTGCCGATAACATCCGGCGCGTAGACAGTCACGCGCTGGCAATCAGTGCCGGTCAGGTGAATACCGTCGCCGCCGTTTCGGCACGCGGCCGGCTCCCAGATGGACATGTGATTAATCTGGCCTTTTAGCTCACCTCCAGCAGCACCCATGATTCCGTGGGATCCGAACCCTTCAACGCGAGGACGATGAATCCTGCCCTTGCCACCGTTCTTGATCAAGATTCCGACACCAGACGTGCCTTCGCTTCCTGGTGCGCGCACCCCAGTACTGCTGATTGAAGAAGAGCGGAGTTGGAACGGCCCGATCTCCCAGCCGCGGTTAGGGTGCGCCGTGACAGTGTCGGTGGAGTACTCCCCCACTACGAGACCGTCCACACCTGGCGGGAAAAACAGCGTCGACGCGCCGCGCCCACCACCAGCGGTCGAGGTCCATTCGCACCAGAACCGGATCCCCTTGTTCAGATGCAGCGAACGTGAAAGGTAGTAATTTCCTGCCGGAACATACATGATGCCACCTTCTGGAGTGGCATCATAGGCGGCCTCGAAAGCGGCGGAGTTGTCTGTTCCGCCATTCAGGGTGCCGTCTGGTACAGCGCCGTAGTCCAGGACGCTGTGGTACTCGCGGGTTGGGGTTGTATCACTATCGATCGGTGTTGTCATTGCCGTGGGTGTCCTTTCGAGAGATGATGCCGAGTGGCCTGTGGGCCCAAGGCTAGTGATGATCTACGACGCCATGTGGTCGAGCGTGAACCAGGCGTTGATAGAATCCGCGCCCGTCGTGATCGCCGCTGCTCGCATCGCAGAATCCCGCCCATGACCTAGCGCAGTGTCTGCAGTTCCATAATTCCCCCTTTCATGAGGAAAGCCCCCACCGTTTGGTGAGGGCGTTAGTTGAGAGAGTGTGGCTAGGCAGGAATGATCTTGTCTGCCCCTCCGACCTGGTACCAGGTCGATGTCGGCGCAGCTCCATCAGTGACATACAGTCGCTGAGTTTCCAGCACCCACGCCATGGCCCCTGGGGCTTTGCCCTGGGTATTCACCGCGTGGGTGGCACTGGAAAGCTGCGCACCAGTGACCATCTGATTACCCACACGCTGCCAGCCGGTAGCGCCCGTGCTGGAGACTTGGAGTTGTCCAGCTCCACCGCGCAGCCACGTCCCACCCAGGGAGGTGCCAGCCGCAGACTCGTACACCCCATCCAGGTGTGTGGAGTAATCACGAGCCGTGGTGGAAAGCCCCGCCGAGATAAGACGGGTTGCAGCGCACTGGGAGTAATGATGCGTTGCAGCGGCCGCTGCGGTGGTGGCATTGAATCCCAGGCGGGTGATTTTCTTCGCTGCGGTAGCGTCCGCTTCGCTTGCCCATGCTCCATGCTGCGCCCCGTCCACTAGGACCTGTGAGAGCCACACGTCGCGCCCCGCGAGGACTACACCGTCCTGTGGGAGGCCGGTCAGGGTCGGGCTACCAGCGCCTCGGATTGCTATCTGGTCGAGGCGGATTTGGCGTGCGTTTTCGTAGACGTACAGCCCAGTATTTGCGGCGTTGAGGATTTGCACCCCGGATACAAGAGCGTTGCAGACGTTGATTCCTAGCCCGATGCCTGCTGGGGAATCGATCATAATGTCCCGAACGAGGAGGTCAGCGAGCCATGGCATCGGCCATCCGTTAGCAAAATCGCTGTCGTTGCCGTCGGAGCGGTGGAATGAAATCCCGCCAGCTTTGGCACCTCGGCAGATCACGCCTTGGACGATGGTCTGCCGAGGGAGTCCGAATTTGCTGATCTGGTCAGCGACGGCAGCGCGGGCAGCTACAGGGTCGGTGACCCGACCGGCGCTATCGCGTGGGACTTCGGGATACATTTCGGACAGCATGTCCGTTTTAATGACAATGTTGTTCAGTCCGTTGTTGTCGAAAATCACACCACCACCAACAAAACCGCCATCGACCCCGGCGAAAGCGTCCAGCCCGTCGCCCCCACGGGAGCCGGAATACCGCCCGCCGATCACGCGCGGGTCGCGCGTCTTGACCCTAAATTTGAGATTGTCCAAATTCGCGCCCTGGGAAATACAATTCAGAAGCGTCACAGCCTCGGACGAATCAATGCGGTACCCGTATGAGCCCACTCCGGTCATGTCCTCGGCCACATTATTTGCCAGCGTCGCATCGACAGCCACGCCCTCCTGCGTGTCAGACGACCCGCCTGTCACCACAGCAGCAGTGTGTCCACCCGTGAATCGGCACCCCACCGCCTGCGCACCATTCGACCCCGGCATAATCCAAATACCCGCAGCGTGCATCGTCTGCCCCTGCGCCGGACGGTCCACAGTGATACCGTCAATCGTGCCAAAATTCTTAAAGCCCGCTGCACCATGACTAATTATCGCTTTCGCGCCCGCACTGCCACGCAAGGATTGGCCTTGCTTGACCACAATCCCCGTCGGGTCATCCAGCGTCGCCTGCAGCCCCTCCGGCCACTCCACATTCCCGGACTCTTTGAGAGCGTCCGCAATCCACAGCGTCGCGTCCTGGTCGGGCGTGTAATCGCGGGGAATGCGATTAGCCAAATTGACCGGGCGTTCATCGACCCGGACATATGTCGCATTCAGCCCTGTTGGTGAATCTGGCTGCAAATACGGGGGGATTGAATCAGCAAAAGCAGCGTCTATTGACGCTGCCACTTCATCGACGTGTGCCACATCGGACTGGAAATCAAAAATCGCCTCGGACACAATGCGCTTGAATTTATCCATCCCTGCCTGCGTCGATGCATTCAGCATGTTCTCGTACTGCTGCGACATGAGCAAAAGGCTAGCGCGGAAACCCGCATACGAATTTCCCAAATTCGTGAGCAAGCGCTTAGCCTCGACGTTAATGGGGAGAGCATTGACCACCGCCTCCCACAGGGTAGACATGCCAGCAGCAGCCACAAAGCGGATTGATTCTGTCCAGCCCGGACCGGCGAGGTAGAGCCAGCCTACCCCCTCCACCACATTCACAGTCACAGCACCGTCCTCGGCCACATTCACCGGCTGCGGGGCGCTGGTCGTGATCTCCACACCCGGCCCCGGCGCATACGCGGGAGCCTTGACAGTACAGGAGGTGAGGCTATGGATAGGGGCACTCGTAATGTCCGCCAGCCGACCCTCAAGCGTGATAGTAGTCGCCATTGTATTTTCTCCTTAGAAATGCGAAAACCCCTGCGCCAGCAGGGGCAAAAGTACCCGATAATACCGTCACTCTGATGGCTGCCGACTCTCCAGCGCCTCCACTCGCGCTAGCAACGCTTCGAAATCAGCAATAGGCACATACCTGGACAAGTCTGGAGCTGACTGCTCCAAAACCTCCACGCGCTTTTCCAGCTCGGTAAGATCCGATGCCAGCTGTTGCGCAGCATCATTCGCTGACCCCGCCTCAGCAGCAATGCCGCCGACCTCGTCACCGACGATTTCGCCCGTCGCCTTAGAATCATCAACCATAGAGCCCCAGCGTGAAGCGGAAGTATCATCTTCAACCAAGATCACACGGCCACCATGAACTGGACTAATTCCCATGATCAGCTGCCTCGATAGCCTTTGCTCGCTCCCACTCCAACAGCTTCGACAGCAGCAATGACTTCGAATAATCGTCAAGGTCATCTACGGTGATCGGAAAACCCGACAAGTCAACAGGGCGTTCGTCGCGCGGCATTTCAATAGGAATCCACGAGCCCGCCGAGTGGAAGTCGGTGTCGGTGCCGATTGGATCCCACTTAACTCGGGTTCCAACCGTGATGGTGGCTTCGTATAATCCTGGCCGAGTGAAAATACCGACCAGGGTTCCAGTGTGCTTTTCTAGCTTGATTCCTGGCGGTAGGTACCCTGCCGTGATTGCTACCGCTGTCTGATCCCCGCCGGGGATAGCTAGGTTAAGGGCTTCTCCAACTTTTGCGACATGGCGGTCACCCGCGTCACGGGGCCAAGAGACAGCGAAGGAGACAATGTGGTCCTGTCGTTCAACCTGGTGGAATCGACAACCCACCACGTCAAAGAGGTGGCGGGCGAGTTTGTCGGCTACATCGATGGTGAGATCCATACCTGCCATGAGCTGCACCATCGGGTGAATACCGGGCGGTAGATCAGCTGGATAGATTTTGACCATAGTGATTCTCCTAACTGCTGACGTAGGTAGCGAGGCGTCCAATGATGGCGCGCACCGTTCCAGTGTTGAGTTCGTAGAGCCTGGAGAGGTCTGCGAGAGCGTCGAGGTTTCCGAGGGCTACTTTCCACCCGCAAGGCGATGATGGATCCGAGAAGGGCGTCAACTCGGAGACATACGCTGCCCAAACGACGCCCCACATGCGAACTCCGACGACATCGCCGATGCGAACATCGCGACCAGCGACATAGGGGTACATGTCGTCGACTACGAACTGGACCGTGAGTCCACCCTCAGATTGGGTTTTTGCTGCCCACATCTTTTGCTTTGAGTCATTGGTGTTAGCTTGTCCAGGCTTGGAAAGAGAGATATACCCAGATCGGCCGTAGTGTGCTGCCCGATTGAGGTCTTCGCCCTCCTCGAGGTTCAGGAATCTGTCTGCCGCAAGCTTGGAGACCAACTCACCAACACCAGTGACCAGAGCCGAACCAAGCGGCCCAATCCCAGGAATCAGCGACAGTAATCCAGCGAAGGCACCTTTGATCCCAGCCTGAATCAGATCATTGACCGCCTTCGGCGACTGTCCACCGACGAGAAACTTCGAATCTGTTGACTTTCGAATAACCGTTTTCGGCGCCTCCGGAAGATCAAAAACAACCCATGGCTTTTGCCCGTCGGAGTTAGTCAGCGGATAGTCATCAAGAGAGATCACAGACGTAAGGTTGTCGTCAGAGCTGATCTTCCTCGTCAGATTGACCCACCCTTGCGAAAACAATCCGGCGGCTCCACTAACTGCCGACCGCGGAGCGAAGTCCACGATCACCGTCGGTAGAGACAATACCGTGTGAGATGGGAAGGGCTGTTCATCTCCTGGAAGCCACAGCCACGTGATCGGCTGCAATCCTGCCGCCTTCCATGTTCCTTCCATGAGATCCCAGGCATTATCCCACCGAGCTTCAATCACGCACCATTCCGACGGATTCCCCGATGGAATCGGCGAGCAAATCACGCGATGAAGATCCGGAATGAACGATGACCACGCCGACGATGTCGAGTAATCATCAGTCATATCTCGCGAGGATCGCAGCAACGACGGCTGTTGATAACCGATCAAGTTTCGCCCGATGATCTTTCGCGAGACCAGCTCAGCGCTCCCCTGCTGGATGTCCGAGAACTGGAGTTGAACCACCTTGCTCCTGTTGCTCGGATTCGCCCAGCATGGCAAGTGCTTGAGATGCTCGATCGTGTCGACGCCCGAAAGCCCCATCTTCGCCGGATAGTCCCGGCCCCCTTCCGGTGTCAGCTCAAACAACCGATAGGTCTGCCGCTTAATCCCCGGTCGCTCCAGGACACCGTGAACTGCCTCATGGAACATTTCATCAAGCGCTTGCGGCTTATCTAACTTCCGAAGATGCGCAAAGACCAGCTCGTCCACTACAGGATTCGGGACACCCGGCGCGATTTCGCCGTCGAGTGCCATGGTCATCGATCCGGTATCGCCGAAGATGTTGGGCCATTCGGCATTTATCCAGTCTTCGATGTCCATGATGGGGAGATAGTTTTTGTCCAGGAGGCCGACCCATTGGCCGTTGGTTTCTACGACTTTGTCGCGATGACGTTTATAGTCGTCCCAGGTTGCCATTCGATCACCCCCATGGGCTTAGCCAGCGGTCAGTTACTTCGAGTGTGAGTCCTGCTCCGAAGTTCCAGCCGTATTCTTTGCCTGGTTCCATGGTGATTCCTGCGAGTGATGCTCGGAGGGCGCGCCAAGTGGACAGGTCGGTAGTTCCATCGGGGAAAGTGATGTGGCCGTACATGCCCCGGTTGACGTCGAGGTAGCGCTGGCTGCCGACGTTGGGCAAGCTGATTGACTCTCCGTATGGGTTACGGAGAGTTGTTGCCTGGCCGTCCCACGCGATGCGGGCGGATGCTTCCACGTCACCAGCGGGCTTTACGACGGCTGACCCCGCGTATTCCTTAGTCTCCCCGAACCAGCAACCGTCGTGGCAGACCCAATTGATGCTGTCGAGGAGCGGCTGTGTTCCTTGTGGATCACGGGGAATGTCACCGAAGGAGTCGAGTCTGGCGTTGCACCAGTAGCCTGCCCCGTCTGTAGCGATGACTTGGATGATTCCGTCGTGGAATTGGCTCCATCCTCGACGCCAGTTTCGGAGGTTATTGGCTACGGATTCTGGTTTGTCGAGGATGCAGACATCGAATGAGCCGTCAAAGGATGGGAGGTTCCATCCTCCGACTCGCTCTCCGAGGCGGTTCACGGTGTTCTTCATGGAGAAGTTGACGCTGCCGACGCCACCTTTGAACCCGTCTTCCACGAGGAACAATCGCTGTCCCTCGCGTTCGTGTTGGATCGGCGTCGATAAGGTCCACACCTCACCGTGAAAAGGTGAGGTATAGGTAACCTTGTAGCCTTTTCCTTCTCGTTCGCGGGGATCCATTTACAGCGCCTTTCCGCGTGTCAAACCTGCGGCTGACACACCAGTTCCAGAGTTGATCTTGATTTCCAAACCATCGACTTTGTCTTGGAGCTGTCGCAGATCATCGACATGAACAAATTGACCGTCCACTGCATTGATCGTGACCTGGATCGGTGCCGCAGTCACCGTCCCACCACGACTACCTACCGCGCTTGGCGATGGATAAGACGGGGGCGGAGGTGGCGGGGTCGGAGAGATCGCTGGAGGAAGACCTGCTACGGGGTCGTTCTCTTCAACGACACCGGCACTGCGCCGAAGCTCCATCTCTTCCTTGATCGCAGGGGCAAACCGCCCATACAGGCTTTCGCCAATATCGACGAGCCCGCCGAGGCCGAAATAGTCAAGTTCAGATTTAGCCGTATCGAGCGCCCAATCTTTACCCGCTTTCGCCGAGGCCTGCCCCATCACATTCGCAAAATCCTCCAGCTTTTGGATTCCCTCATTCGCCCACCTCTGAAGCGGTGGAACGAGCTTCACCAATGCCGGAGGGAGCACCTTAAACAGCTTCCATTGCCAATCAGCCATGATCGGCTCCGGTTTGCCAGAACGGTTGATAGCAAGCCGATCCGGCATGAGCCACCCACCGTTGTCGTACAACCCCACCGAATCCAGTGCCCGGCGCGCCTGCTGGTTGACGAAACTAGCAGCGTCGCCCGCAGTACCGGTAACGAGGTCTTTGACACTGCTGAGCGCGGAGTAGACGGTACGGAGTTTGTCACCAAGGTTGTCAGCAATGGCTTTCGCAGAACTCGGGACTAGCTCGATGCCTTTGTCTAATGCTGCCCCTGGCGGTCGGTGCCACAGTGGCGGTACTGCTGGCAGCTGACTCTTGATCGGATCCAGTGCCTTCGAAGCCATTTCCTCAATCTTGGAGTAGATCGAGGACAGCATCTTCTCCGGTGATGGTCCCCCACCGGGGCCTCCGGGCTCGAAAGCGCCGTCGGCTCCGATTGCGAGGTGAAAACGTCCTGGCTGGACGCCGTCCCACTGCGCAGAGTCGGCGCCTGCTGCTGGTCCGCCGTAGGCGACATAACCGTGGGCACCACCTGATTCGACATTGACCGCTCCAAAGTTGCCGACTGCTGACAGGGTTCCGGAAGTATGACCGCCGCCGGGACCACCTGGATTATCGTGGACACCAACCGAGAATCCCTGGCCAAGGCCTGGAACCCATGGCTGGCCGCCAGGGAATGATCCGGTCGCCCAGCGCCTAACACCATTGCCACCGTTCAAGATGGCGTCGGCGATCATCGACATGTAACCGGAGCAGTCCTCATGTGCCCACGTGTAAGGGTTACCGTTACGAGCTTGCGCGGCGCGGTGGCCGTTTTCCAGCTGGAGCTCCCACATTGGACGTACGGCACCGCCGTCTTTGAACTTTGGCAGGAACAAGCCCGGCGCAGCGCCTGCGAGGTCGCCAGTGCGGGAGTCCATTCGGTTTGGTAGTCCGATGATTCCGCCTGCGCCGTCGAAGGTGAAGGCCATGCCTTTCCGAAGGAAGTCTCGGATCCGGTAGATCACGTCTTGTCCACCGGCGCGAGCGACTTCGAGTGCGGTGAGCACGTGCTCGCCGTTGGACAGTTTCGCAAGGATACTGTCTGACGTTCCGGTTCCAGGACCAGAAACGCCACCACCGACCTTGAACTCTGGGATCCCGGAGAGTGCAGGTGCAGGGCTGATTCCTGGGAGGAATCCGGCCATAGTGTCCCAGGCACGTTTGATACCGGAGTTGTAGACGGTGTTGATCATGAAGTTAATCGGCGCGGCGAGCGCCGATTTCAATCCTGACCAGACTGTCTTTATACCCTCAACCACTTGCCAAAAGAAGGACTGTAGGTTCGACAGCCCGTTCTTCATGGCGTCCCATGCAGGACTCACCACGTTGTCGACAACCCAGCGAATACTGTCGCCGAGAGCGTTCCACGCCAACTTGATTCCATCAAAAGCAGGGACAAGAACGTTCTGCCACAGCCACGTGGCGGCCACTGCAACTGCATCCCACGCTGGTTTCAAGATTGTTTCCCACGCCAATCGAATGCCGTCGACGAGAAGTGACCAGCCGAGCTTAATGCCATCGAAAGCAGGGACGAGGACAGCGGTCCACATCCAGATTGCAGCTGTGGACAGCGCATCCCAGGCTGGTTTCAACAGAGATTCCCAGCCCCACTTCACTGCGTCGACGAGGCCTTGCCAGACGAATTTAATCCCGTCAAAAGCTGGAACAAGGATGTTCTGCCAAAGCCATATCCCAGCTGCGGCCATCGCATCCCAGGCTGGCTTAATCAACGTCTCCCACGCCCATTTGAATGCCGTGGAGAAGTTGTTCCACTGGAGCAACAGCGGTGCGAGCACTGCGGTTCCGATGATGGCAATGAGATACTGCGCCCCAAGAACCATCGCATCCCAGGCTGGCTTGATCCAGTTCTCCCAGGCGTAGGCAATCCCGGTCGACAGTTTGTCCCAGGTATCGACAATCCAGCCGAAGGAGGCGACAAGCGCATCCTTGATCCACGACAGCGCACCGCCGAGGACATCACCAAGCCAATGTGCGGCCTGGCCGATCGCGCCGATTAACGGGCCGCCGAGCTTATCGACGACCCAGGAAATACCTTCCAGGACTCGGGCGAATCCCCAAGCCAACCCTTCGAGTGCCTTCGCTAAAGCGACGACAGCGCCAATAAGCACTGCTCCGACGATGACACCAAGCACCTTGAGAGCTGGCATGAGCAGCGGGCCAATCACATCCCACAGGCCCTTGAGTAGCCCTAAGACTCCTTGCAGTATCCCAAAGAATGCACCACCGAGAGACTTCGCCAGGCTGACAACTACATCACCGATAGCCCACAGAGAGTCCTTGAGTGATTGCCACGTGCCGGCAAAAGCTCCCGTCAGAAGATCGGTGATCGGCTGCATCGCGGCGGTGAAACTTTGCCAGATGCCGGAGAGATCAACGCTTGTCAGAGAATCCCAAAACTGCCTTACCTTTTCTCCGGCGACGGCAAAGAAGTCGACCAGACGCTCGCCCCATTCATCACCGAACAAGGCAGAGAATGCGCCATATCCAAAGTCGCCACCTGCAAAGGCAGTAGTCAACTCTTCCCAACCAGCCTTGATAAGAAGGAAAGTTTCTCGAACCTGGACGGCGAAATCAAAGATCGCTTGGGCTCGCTTCTCCCCAAAGATGTCGGCTAGGTTTTGCCACCCATCAGCCAGGTCACCACCAGTAAACATGGCAGTAAGCTCACCGAAAGCAGCCCTGACCTTGTCGAAAACCTCAATCGAGGCCTGCCACCCCTGGAGAAACACTCCCTTGATCCACTGCCACCCGTCCTTGAGCCCATCGACCAGGTCAGCCCACATCTTCCGACCAGATTCGGTCTTTGTGAAAAATGCCCATAGAGCGACACCAGCGGCAGCAATGCCAGCAACCCACGGGGCCGCCAGGGAAACGACACCACCGATGGTCAAACCAAGCGGTGCAAGCGCTGCGCTCAGAGCGGTAACTGCGGTAGAGACCTGTGCGACGACAACAACCCCACCAGCAAGGCCAGCCAGAGCACCCCCCAGAGCCAGGAACACCTTTGGGTGCGCGCCGATTACCTGCGCAATACCAGCTGCTTTATCAGCTAATTCGGCATACATCGGCAATAGGCCGGTGCCGATAGCTTCCTTGGCATCGTTGTACTTGGCCGTGGCCACCTGTTGCTTATGCGCTGCGGTATCTGTCTCGCGCGCAAACTGCCCCTGGGCAGAGGACGTTTGCTCCATCAGCATTTTCAGCATGACCTGGGTGCGGGCCTGCTTGCCTGCTGAGCCCTCAAGTTTGTCGAGTCCATCAGCTGCAAGCCTGGCCTTGATGTCAGCGTCCTTAATCGACACACCGTAGCGCTCGATTGGGTCAGCCTCACCACGCATCAGCGCGCCGACGGCTTCGACTGCTTCCTTCGTGGAGCCACCAAATGTCGCAGCGAGATCAGACGCAACCCCCACCAGCTCCTGCGACCGAGACGTAACTTCGCCCATGGGCACGCCCATGTTTTTCAGCATCGCTCCGGTGGAAGCACTCAGCTCACGGTATTCGCGACCGGAGAGCCCCACTGCGACGGCTGCAGACTTTGAAGCCTCGATCACACCTTGAGCATGTGATCCAAAGATGGACTCAACGGCGCCATAGGATTGCTCTGCCTCAGCCGCATACTCAATAGCACCCTTTGTCAGCATTCCGATGCCACCAAGAACGGCGGTGGCATGGAGCTGGTACTTCTGGGCCATTTCCCCCACAGCTGACGCAACAGAGGATGTCTTAGCCTTGAACTGTTCGTAAGCATGCCCAAGTTTCGACGTCGTCTTCGATGCTGAATCCTGCGCTTTATCTAGACGTGTGGTCGCAGCGAGAACTCTTTCCGAGGCTTCCGCCGCCTGATCTTCCGCTGAAGCTAGCACTTTCTCCGCGTCACTCTTCCTATCTGCAGCCTTTGCCGCAGAGGCCCGCGCATTGCCCAACGCATTTTCTTTATCGATCAGAGCAGCCTTCGTCGACTTCTCAACCTGATCAACTCGAGACTGCGCCGCAGCCAACTCCTGTGCGGAAGCAGTACCCGATTCCTGGAGCTTGATCAGATCCGCACGGGCCTTAGCCACCTGCTCGGCCGCTTTAATCTGAGCAGCGGAAAGCTTGTTCTCTGCCGACTCCACCGCGCGGGCTTTGCGTTCTGCTTCGTCGCTAAGCTCATTTACCTTCTTCTTCGCCTTAGCAACGACATCGGTCGCCTTCTTCTCGCGATTTAGAGCTGCTTCAACGTCGCGCGACGCCCGCTCCACTCCATCCGAGAGATTCTTTGAGAGAGCCTCACCCGCGGCCTTTGAGGTCTTCGTCACCGGCCCCATGAATTCCTTGTCCAAGGTGGCTTTCAGACCACGCAACGACGGCACGATCGGCAAGGATGCGTAACCAATAGCACTCATGGGACAGACCTCCTACATGCTGGATTTATTGAGTTTTCGACGTCGGCGACGGCGACGAGCAGCCGCATTGGCCTTGATCATCTGCTTGCGCTTCTCACGTTCCCGTGCCGCTTCCATGGCGGTTTTCTCATCGCGCAATACGTGCGCTTGCCCGGACACTGCGTGATAGGTATCAGCCATGATGATTTCCAAGCGAGAAGTCGGAGCGAAATCACCGACCGCTGCCCAGAACCTGGACTCGTAGCGGTCAAGCGCCCACACCAACAGGCACAGACGCCGCGTTGTCATTCGTGACGGGCCACCATGCGGCAAAAAGCGGTCGCGATAGTCAAACCCCGCGAAGGCAAGATCTGCTTCCACAAGGTCCTCATGGCGGCGAATGAGCGGAAGAAGGGCTAGCCTTCCCCCAGGCCGGTAGCCTCCTGCCACTTCGGCAAGACGTCATCGGCAAACACTCGGCCTGTCATGCCTGCCGACCGCAGCTTGTACGCAGTTTCAGGGCCGATCATGGCCATGAATGCTTTGAGATACTTTCCGTCTTCCATTGCCTCCATGACTTCGATTGGTGCGTCATCGACCGATGCAGCACACTCGATCTTGATTGTGGCTTCTACCTTGGTTTTGGGGTGAACAATCGCGACCTCGAACTCGGTCATTTCGATGTCCAATGCCTCCGCTTCCGCAGGAGAAAGATCTTTCTTCGACATGTGGGTGTCCTTTCCGAAAATGGAATTGAAAAAGCCACCGACGAATCGCGGTGGCAAAGAATGGGGTGCGCATTTTCACTTCGTCTGGAGCTTTAGGCTTCGACGAGGCGGCCGGCGTGAGGAGGAAAGGCACCCAACCAAAGTCCCCACACCAGCCAGATCACTTAGGCAACAGTGATCGTGGTACTTGCTCCGCCGGTCAGACCGGAGCCGTCAGCGGTCACAGACGTCGCGCCTGCAATCGAGTAAGCTCCCGGCGCGCCGGAGACAGCGACGCCGGTGATGCCAGCGGTGGTGATTGCTTCCTGAACGATCGATGCTGTGGCGTCGAAGGCAAGATCGTTGACGGCGGTGCCGTTGATCGTCAGATCCCAATTGCCGCCGGTGACTCCGTCTGGGAATGTGACGGTCTTGGCGGTTGGCGTTGGGTTCGGACTGTCGGTAGAGCCCGCGTTCGCGGAGGAAGCGAATCGAACGATTTTGTCGCTGAGGTTCTTGGAGTTGTCGTATCCGACAACGATTTCGTCGAATGCGTCCTTGTTCACTCCGGATTCGAAATCGAAGGCCACGGTCTTTCCTTCTGGCTCTTCCTGGAAACCGAGATCCTCCATCGTGGCGATCGCTGGATAGCGGGTCGCACGGATCTTCATCTTGCCGTCCTGGCGTTTTTCGACCATAGCGACGTGTGGTTGTGCGACTACTTCGTCGTGGTAAAGGATGCTAGCTTCGCCGTCGATGGTGATGCCGTCATCCTTTGCGCGCGATGGCCATGCAATCCGTTCGGTCATCTCGTTGTTCTCTAGGACCTCGGCCTCAGCGGTGAGGTCGCCCGGAGATGTGGAGGTTGCGACGACGCCGTAGCCCCAACCGTTGATCTTGTTCTTCTCGATGGTGCGGTTCAGCGCAACCTTGGATCCCTTGTTAAGGATGCCGAGGGTGGCCCATTCATCGCCGAAGTGGCCATCGAGGCCAATCTTTGGGTCTTTTTCAAACGATACGAGAACTTCGCCGTCCACGACGGGCTGCACGTTCTTAGGGTCGCGAGTGTACTTCATGAATTAGCTCCTTGATCTGTTGGTCACCACTGTGTATGTGGCAGAGGAAAGCCCCCCACCGACCTTGGAATCCTTGATCGCAATAAGGCCGGTAGAGGGTCTGATTTGGTACATCCACCCAGCTTTCAATGGGTCACAAAGCACCCCGTCGATCTGGGTCATGATCTGTCGGGCAACCGTAATGTCTCGGGCATGTACCGTGACCCGGACAACTTCTCCGGTCCACCCTGGCCCGCCTAAAGGTGAGCCATCAGATGTGACGACAACTTGTGGTGGATCGCGAGGTGTCCACCCATCAGGGAGTGTGGCTCGAACACGATCCTTGTCATCAACAAGACGCCTCAGGATTCCCCGGATAATGTCGGTCGCATCCTTTTGCTGCCACATCACTCCACCTCTCGGCGCTTGATATCGAGACCACATCGAGCCGCAGATTTCGACAACACACCGTGTTTTGCCTGCATTGCAAGTGCTTCTGGTTCCGCGATCGTCACCAGCCCGTAAGGACGCCCGGCGCGATTGATGCCGGTCATGGTGAGGACTTTGACGTCGTCGGGAAGCTGCTTTGCAACTTGATCAGTTAATGCCGCAATATCGTCCGCGTAGTTGTTGACGAGCAGCTTCCCGAGTTTCTTGCTGTCGAGCATGAGTCTTGGGCGCGGCATCTTATGCCTCTTTCCGGTCACACATGATTTGTACCTTCGGCGCATGCCTAGCCAAGACCGGCCTACGGTTCATCGACCAATCCCAAGGGATTTCTTTCACTCGGTATTCAAGTCCACGGATCCGAAGGATGTCGCCTTCCTTCACCGCTGTTCCTGCAGGTGCGAGAACTTGGAGTTGCTTCGTTGAGCCATCGGTGATGGTGTCTGTGGAAAATTGGCCACCACCGAGCGGGGATACGATGCCGACGAACTCCCCAAGGATTGGAGCATCGATGATGCGGCCGTCTGCGTCCTCGACGGGCTCACCGATACGCTGAATCGTTTCCATGAGGTTGCGCCTCCTTTAGATTTCCCACGCGCGGACATGCGGTGGAAAGTTGTGCAATGGTGCGCCGTCACCGAACACAGCCAGGCCGAGCGCACGTCGTTGCTCATCAGTTAGCAGAACACCAGAAAAGCCGATCTTTGGAGGATCTGCCCAGGTGATCTCATCGGACTGCGGGCCAGTCGCCGATTTGAGCGTGCGCACCCCAGCGTTTGGCCCTATGATGACCGCGGCTGCGACCATCTCACGGATCACTCTGGTGATTGTCCGCTGCTGACGGGGAAGCAGGACCTCGATGTCGAAATCGCGGCCTGCTTCCTCAAAAGCATCACGGATCAGCTCTTCAGCATCGTCGATCAGCGCCTCGAGGCGGGCGGCATCTTCTCCGGAAAGCGGCTTTACCGAGCCGGGCAGTCGGAGCAAGACTTCCTGGGCAGACACTAACCTCTCAGCCATGCCGCCTCCTTATGATCACTTGTCAGCGAAGAACGCACGCAGCTCATCACGCGACATGGATTCAGCTTCATCAGCTGACATGCCCTGCGAGATCGCGTATTCCTGCCACTTAGCTTCGGTCGCGGTCGCTGCCGGCTTTGGAACCTCGTTGTCCTCCGTCTCCACGGTTGCAGCTGCTTCCTCGTCAGCTACCTCCTCACCAATGGGATCGGTCTCGGTGTCCTCAGTTGCCGGTGGCTTGGTCTGCTTTTGATCCTCGACCGTGATCTTGCGGCGGGTTTCTTTCGCGGCGCCGCACCCAACGAGGCGCTTGGCTTCGGCATCGGAGACGGTGCAGACGTCGCCAGTTCGGCGGATAAATCGGCCTTCGTCCGTGACCTGTGTCCACTCTGCGGCGGTGATTTCAATGCGTGGCATTAGGACATCACCCCAGTGATCCAGCATGCGGAGAACGGTTCCTCGATGCCAACGAATCGGATTTGAGAGATCCGAGAGCGGAACGTCTCGGTATCGCCGCCCTGCTCATCGATGCCGCGCATCGGAGTTGCTTCCAGGCGACGTGGATCCTTGAAGAAGCCCAGAGCTCCGCGCTGCAGCACGAGGACCTTGTTGCGTGGCAACGTGCGGGTCATGAGGGCATCAAGGCCCATTGGCTTGGACTCGATCACACCGGTGTATCGGATGGACTTATCCGCAAGGTTTCCGGTGTAGACGTTGTTCCACTTCTCGCTTGCAATGAAGCTCGGCGCAACTGCCTTGTTCATGACAATGGTGTCTGCGAAGAATGGATCAACCAGATCGTCAATAGCTTCTGCCGATCCGGTGCCGACCTTTTCCATCGCGCGGGCGATGTCATAGCGCTGGTCTGCGCCCGACTGATCCCATGCGACGGAGGCTGCGATCTCCGGGATTGGTGCCTTGGCGAGGGCATCCCACAGCTGCTTGTCGTTGAAGCGGATCAGCGTATTGACTGCCTTATCGACACGCTTGTTCACGCGCTCAAGCTCGTTGTAGTCGCGCATCTCACGAGAGATTTCCAGGCGGAAACCAATCTTGGTCGCGCGCCCGACGACCTTCTTGCCCGTGGTTTCAGACACGGTTGGGAATTCTGCGAACTCAGCGATCACTTCTGGGTCGCCGTCGACGAACGACTGAGAGTTCTGCTCAAAGGAGAACTCCAGCTTGTTCGAGGTGCCACCGTTGTAAAGCAGCGTTTCTGCAATGAACTGGTCGCGGACACGATCCAGGACACGAGTCGGGATGGTTTCAGGGTTGCCAAGGAGGTCAGATACGGTGACGTCCCGGCGTCCATCATCGATGGAGATAACAGAGGTTGGCATGAAATGTCTCCTTAGACGTAGAGGCGAACAGAGACCTTGTTGTCCGCCAGGACTTCAATAACGCGACCCACGATCTGGGACGCTGGTTCAGTACCGGCAGCCTTAGCCACCTTGCCCCCGGCAGCTGCGATCACAAGATCACCCACAGCCGCGGTGCCGTCGCCGACAACCGGCACCTGTGCCGGCGCAATAGCTACGGACGTGTGCTCCGGGATACCCGCATAACCGGTGTCCGGATCTGCTGGTGCCGCATCAATCAGAGCGACGCCCAGGATCTTTGCGGACGCGGCGCCCGCTGGCTTAACGCTGCGAGAGGCAGTACCCGCCTCAACAACCTGACCGCCCTTCACGGCCGCTTCCGCGGCAAAAGTGACAGGGCCAGTGTGGAACTTAATTGCTACTGCAGACATGCTTTACTCCCAGTTCTTGTAGACGTCAGAATCCCGAACGTCCGTGCTGTCGTTGTTGGAATCGCCCGCATGGCCACGTTCAGCGCCCGCCATCGTGACGATCGGCTCCATCGCATCGATGGTGTCCTTGTCGATCAGACCGGCCTCGACCTGCTTGAGAACGGCAGCACGAGACGCTGGCATGAACTTGCCCGCGGCCACAGCATCATCGACAAGGCGAACATTGCCCTCGTGCTCCAGTGCTGCCAGGCGATCCTGCGCCGACTTCCACGCGCTAGCCTCGACCAGCCGCAAGCCACGCTGCTTCACCGCAGCGGCAATGTCAGTGGCGGCCTCTGTATCAGTCTTCTGTACATCTGCTGCGATCTTCTCAACCGCTTTCACCACATCATCGGCGGTGGCAGAATCATTGAGGCCAAGCGCCGCGATAAGCGAATTGACCTGATCTTCGGTGAACTCCATTGGAGGTTGCTCCTTCGTCTTGGTTGGTGGCGACTCCTCGCCAGCTACGTCACGGGATTCTTCGGCTGAACCCCACACCGCATCAGGAGTCCGAGCGGAAGCAGCAACGTATTCACGCTTAACCGCTTCCTGCTCGCCCCACGACACGGCACCGTCCTCAGCCACCGTGAACGGGATCCGGTACAGCTGTCCGTCCTCCTCATCCATAACAATGACTTCGGATGGATCCAGGAACATCTCTTCAATCCACATGAAGGACTTGGCTCCTGGGCCAGCTTCGTAAAAATGACGGCGGACGTCTTCGACGGAAGCCGCCGCCTGCACAATTTCAGGCATGATTCTTATTCCTTCCGCCGGACCGTCTCGACCGGCTTTCGCATTGACTTCATAGAGCGCAGCAACATCACGCAACGACGACAGCGTGCCCACCGCCGGCGGCGTGACACCCAGCAAAGCCAGTCCAGTCAGAGCAAATGAATGAATCACACCGGACTGATCGCGGTAGCTGAACGCGCCTTCTATCGATCGGCGCGGATACGCACTCGGCATGATGTCTGCTAACCACGCAGGGACTCCTCGGAGATCACCCACCAGCGTCGTTCCATCGGATGACAATCGCAGATTGTCGACAAAACCAACGGCCGGCTCTGCGTCGAATCGTGGGTCACAGTGCCCCAGCTTGATCACCGGTCGAGAGACTGCGGGCGACTGCGATGCACGGACCGCAGCCGCCAAATCCTCTGTAGTGAACTCAACCGTCCCCGTCGAAAGAGGCCACTGACCGACCTTAAGCAACTCGACGTCAGGAACATCGCGCAGAATCGGGCGATCAGGTACTTCGATATCAGGCATTATTGTCACCTCCTTCAATCCCCGGCGCGGCGTCCGGGCTTTGGTCTGGTGCCCATGGTTGCTGTGGTGATGGGGTGTCTTTGGCTGGTGCACCAAGGTCTCTGCGGAGCCATTCTTCGATGGACCGGTCTGGTCGAATGAGGCCAGCGTCTGCGAGGGTTCGCAGGGCGTTGGCGATTTCGAGTGATCCAGAGCGCAGGTCATCGAAGGTGATCAGGGGGATGGGTTCTGCTGGTCCCCAGTTCCAGTCAACGAGATCGGCCACGATATGTTGTGTGGCTGTGTCGGCGATGAACTGGGCTGCAGTGTTGAGGCTGGTGGTGAATAGGTCGGCTTGGGTGGAGGCGAGTGCGTAGCTGCCTCCTTGGCCGTCGAGATTAAGGAAGTGTGCGAGGGCGACACGTCCGATTTGGGCGTCGTGATACTCGATAGCTGGGCGCGGGTTGAGGAGCTGCCCGGAGACGCCGAGGAGTTTGAGGATTGCTCCGTAGGGCAGTGATGCGCCACCGCGTGATCCTGCTCGGTACTTCTCGACGAGGTCTTGTCCGGTGTTGATTTGTTCTTGGGTTGCGCCCTGTGCGTTTGTAAGAACGGGGATCCCCATGGAGTTGCGTTCGATGGCTCCGGCTTCGAACTTGAGGAGCAGATCTTTGACGAGCCAGTTCTTGTATGCCGGCTCGAGAAGAGATGATCCTGCCCACGCGGCGCCTTCGCGCTCCCATGAGTAGGCTACGAGTCGGTCGATTGGAATTTCAATACCCTTGCCGGGGTCTGCTGCACGGTAGTCAAGGTTTGTCGGTGGCTTCTGTTCGATTGAGACGAGGCCACCATCGCGGGCGACGTTGATCGCCTTGAGAGTGCGAGGCATGCGTTCGGCAATCTTGCGATAGCCCCACTTTCCATCCGGTAGTTGCTCTACGATTTGTTCGAAGAACATGCAGCCGAACGGGATACACAGTAGCGCCATGCGCAGGTGCTCCGACCATGTGAACCGATGAAGCCTGCGTGACGTCTTGGCAGTGCCTTCTTTTCCGATGATCGGTAAGTTGAGTTGTTCTGCAACGAACTCAACGACCTCGTCACGGGCTCCGTTGGGATCGATGCGCCACGTAGTGCCTCGGATCGGAAGTGTGATCGCTTTGATGACGGTTGCCACCTGGGCATCTGACTTGCGCATGCGGTCGAAGGTTGCAAAGCTTTCCGGGAACTGCAGGTCGGGGACGACCTCGCGGATATCCTTCCACCCTGCGTAAAAATCTGATTCCTCTCCGTTGACGTAGCCCTTTTCCGCGATGGAAGGTGGCGGTGTTTCTGCCATGTTGTGTGCTCCTTTCACCACTTGAGCTCGAGTAGGGAGTTCAGTTCGTCACGCGGCCTCGATAGTGGGCGGGTATCGGCGAATGAAATCGATGCTGGAGGATTGAGTTCGACATCAAAGGCTTCCAGCCCGTAGGCGGCGTGTGTCATCGCGACGAGCTGGGAGATGTTGCCACCGGATTTGCGTTTCGTCCATGCGATTCCGCCGTCTCCGATTTCTCGCAGACGAGCGACTGCGATCGCTTCCTCCATGCGCGGATCATCGTCGTGCGTAAAAATGCCATCATCGATGTTCTGCAACAGCGATTGCGTAGACGATGCCACCATCGTTGAGTTCATTAGCTGTGGCTCAATGCCCTCATCGATGAGCTTCTGGATGATGACCGCAGCCGCAGACTTCGGATCCACAACCACAGCCAACAATTCGTTGTACTCGTTAGCGGCAACGATGAACTTCACGATCTGCGCAACGGTAGCGTGCCCGTGAAAGCCAAGCTGGCCATGCTTTCCACTTTTGGTAGACGCCGCCACGGCCACCGACCAGGTACGGTTCGTGACATCGTTAGAAGCATCAACGCAGAGACAATACTTGCCCGTAGCCACCGGGGCGCGATCGTTTAGCTCACGCCAGCGAGCAAGGTCGATAACACTGGGGTCTTCCTCGACTTCCTTCACCAGCGTGAAGTAGTCACCTATTCCGAGTGCCTCGACATCAAACCGCTTCTGTCCCTCAGGTGTAAGCATGTTCTTCTTCAACGTTTCGATCTTGCGCTCGTTGTGGATCACACCGAACGACGGGTTCGCCAACCTCCACGTTTCAGGATCCTCACGGTCCGCGCCCTCCGGCGCCCGGAACTCTGCCAAGAAGATCCGCGGATCATCCCGCAGCAACGCTGCCTCTCGCAGCGCCGAGAGCTGCACACCGTGTGCATGGTCTGCATCATCCTTGTTCACCGCCGACGATGCGTAAATCACCTGCGGATCCTTCGCAGCATTCTGCGTCGGGTTCAATGCGGCGACCGACGCTTCATTGATCGAATAAGCCTCGTCGTAAATCAATGTGTCGACCTCGTCCAGACCACGACCAGCCTTTGCCGAACGAGTACGGAAGTACACCTTCCCGGCGCGACCGTTCTTGTCATCCTTGAGCTCGACGATGGCCTCGCCTTGCGAGTTGGTCATCTTCTTCACGCGTCGGGAGAGCCACGGCCGGGACTCGATCATCGATTGCAATCGCTCAGCGATTTCGCGGGCGGACTTCCATTCATGCGAGGTGTAAACCACACGCTCTTTCAGGACGAAGATTCGGTACAGAATCAGATCCGCTAGGGCTTCGGACTTACCGTTCTGACGGGGCACAATCCAAATCACGGTGCCGTATACCCATGTTCCCGCTGGAGTTTTCGCCGAGGTACACCGCACGAGTCCGGACTGCCAAGGCATGAGCTTCGACCCGGCACGAGACGCTAGCACGATGACCTCATTGCCTTGGCGGTAATCGCCCGCCGTCATCACGAGGTTTTCAGGCTCCTGTCGCCCCGTCAACGTAGGCCATGCCACCAAGTCCCTCGAGTCCGTCAGCGTCAGTGTCTGCTGCATAAGCATCAGGCCACCTCCTCTTGATGTCGCCAATGAGTTGGCGATAGACGGTTGTTGCTTGGCGAGCTTCCTGTAGGACAGAGTCCAGACGAACAGTGATTGTCTTGTCGGATCCGACGGTGAGTCTCGCCCAGGCTTCTTCTTCCCCTGCTATCAACTTCTGCATCCGATCAAGTCGGTCGCGCATGCGGCCGGCTTCCTCGCAGAGAGACACGTCGGACATGTCCATGCCCGGCTGGACGAGGGCTTCGTAGACCGCTTTGCCCGGCGCGCGGAGGTCAGCTCCGAAGCCGAGCGGGTTCGACTCAAGTCCATCGGTGCTCAATCAGGCTCCTTTCTTCCCTATTTCCACTGGTAGACGGCGCTGTGAGTTTCAGGCTCACGTAAATCGCCTGACGGACGCGCGCCGAGGAGGGTCAGGCGGGGATCCTCTAGATATTTTGGGTAGGGGGTGTGCTACTCGAAGCCAGGCCAGTTGAACACGGGTGCAGGGGGCGCCTGCGCCTCCGCAGCTGGACTGTCGATCAGTGTCGTCAGAGCAGCTCTGAAAGCCTCCGTGACGCCAGCTGCCGGGCGCTGATCGTCATTGTCGCCCTGCTTGCGCGAGCTGTTGCATGAACCATGCAGCAACCTAGTGGGCTTCGTACCGCCATAGTGCCGGGCTTCTTCATGATCTGCCGCTAAGGAGAGGCCGTCGTGATTGCGCCGCTTATCGCGGAACATTGGTTTCGCACACCACCAGCAGGGCGTGCCATCTTGATGCACGGCCAGCAGTGCATCGCGCGCCTTCTGATGCTCCCAGCCCAGTCCCTTCTCGGTCGTGGTGAGCGGAGGCTTCTTCCTGCTCGAGTACCAAGCGGCTGCAACCTTGAGCATCTCCGGTGGACGCTCGGCTTTGCACCGACTCATCACAACCTGCTTACCTGGGTCGATGACATGCACCTCTGCCCCCATTCTGCGATAAGACTGCAGCGTGCTCTCGGCCGGCGAGGAGTGAATGATCCACGTCGTGACTGGCTGTAGCAGAGCTTTGTCCAAGGCAGCCCTCCGTGCTGCTTTAGCCACGGTGACAACATGCCGAGAATGATCATGATTATCCACCGGCCTGCCGGATAAAGCATTGGCTATGAAGTCGAAGTCAATCACCACATCGTCTGGCCCCGCATACTCACGGATGAACGTCGACTTACCGGCCGCCGGTGGACCAGTTACCACGTGAAGCTTGGCCTGCGGATGCACAATGAAGTACCTCCCCTGACATGACGAAAGCCCCGGCACCCATCGGTAACCGAGGCTCATAGCTCTTTCGAGCGTCAGCTTACAGCATGGGGTGGCCCACTCAAAATAGTTTGAATCGGTACCTGATCGAGCACATCGGCAAGCCTGACCAAAAGTCGACCATCAGGAGCTACCTCAGACGGTATGACTCCCTGCCTTGCCCAACGTTGGATCGTCGTCCGTGATACTCGACGCCCAAGATGACGAGTCCACGATGCTATCTCACGCGCCGTCCCAACTTCAATTGGCAAGGGATCGTTTTCCGCTGATGGCGGCCGGACGACGTCAGCCACCACATTGCCCTGTGCGATCAACTCCTCGGCTGCCCGATCAAACCATGGCATCGACTCCAACGTCTCCAGATGGAAACTCAACCATTGCGCCCGTCTAGCCAAACTCACCGAATCAAGTGGAAGCCCCACCACATCCCGAGCGGAATCCGAAAGTAGCCAACACCAACGATGCACAACCTGCTCCGTGTCCGTTTTCAGCTGAAGCATCGGAATCGACAATGGAGGCTTCGACCCCGGTAAGTTCGGCGGCTTCCCCGCGTTCTCACCAGACGTTGGCTGGCGAGGAACAAGTAACTCATCCAATGCGTCAGCATCAACCGAGAGCCAATACAGCGCACGCCCCAAAGACTCAAAGAGATCCATCAATCCACCTTTCTAGTAATGAAATAGTTTTTCAAGCTGGTTACCGTCCATTCCCTGCCCGTCCCGACCCGACCCGACCCGGGTTCCCGGGAAATGCCCCTCCCCTTTCCCGGGAAAGGTTTTTAAGGATTCATTAAGGTTCAAAACGGATGCAGGCATGCGAAAAGCCGCGTTCTCGACGCTTTCATGAAAAAGATCGACGAGACGCGCGGGCTGTAGCTGTACTGACTAGATTCGGCTCAGTTTTGTCGAGCAGATCGTGATCCAGTAGTCAGCCACGGCGACGCGAGCGCCGATTGCGAGAACGCTTCCGTGCAGGCTCAGTCACTCCATTGGCGGATCCCGGCGCGCGCACGTGCGTGCCTGGTGGGGTCTGCGGATGCTCCCGAGGCTGGCTGTCTCGGGGTTCCTGGGAGTGGTCGGTTGTTTGGTTGTTGGGTTCGTGCGGCTGGCTTGCCGACGCGGTTGTGTCCTTGAGTCCTGCTCGACCTTTCACTGCTACCTGGCCGCTCGACCTTGCGGGAGCTGGCTGGGAGTTACCGGGGAGTGGGAGCTCACCTGAGCGCTGGTGTGCGTCGGGAGACTGGGACGGGGTGGACGATGGACGTGGGTGTGGGGTTGGCCGCTCACCCGCTGGCTGCGGGTCCGGCGAGGCCTCGACGTTGCCCGCGGTGAGCGGGTTTCGGATTCCTCGTTTGGCTGCCTCTCTTGCAACGAGGCGTGGCCACTTGGACAACTTCTTGATCAGCTCCTGGCCGTAGACCGGGAACTCTGGTGGATCAAGGAGTGGGAGCTCGTCGTCGGCGGTATCGCCGAGTTCGTAGCGGAGTTGGTTGCAGCCTTTGCAGGCGACAACGTAGTTGTCCGGGGTTGTTTCCTCCTGGATGTTTCGGTGGTCGAGTTCTCGGCCAGCGTCGGAGCGGGTGTCGTTCCAGATGACGAGGTCCCCGCAGTAGCGGCAGTTGTCGCCGTCGCGAAGCAGGACAGGGACTTGGAGTGAGCCTCTGTTTTGATCGCGCTTGCGTTTTGCGGCTTTCTTCTTGTCGTCGGAGCGGATGATGTGGACGAAGTTTTCGCGCTCGAGTAGTTGGAATTCTAGGCCGGCTTGGTCGGTCTGGAAGAGCACGCCGATTGCGACGAGGTCAGCAATGACTTGCTTGGCGGTCTCGGTGCCGATGACCATGGCGGCTTCGCCGAAGCGGACCTTGTAGTCCGTCCATTGCTGGGCGGAGAAGGTGAATAAGGCGTCACTCGCGCCTTTGAGTTCGTTCACGAGGCGCACGTCATTTCGGTGCAATGCGATCTCTAGTGCGCGTCCCCACTCCGGGGCTGAATTCCATTCGTCGCCTTTACGGATCCAGCTCATCAGCGATCACTCCCGGACCGGGGCTTCGCTGACGGGATCAGACGTGGTGGCTTCATGGAATTCCTTCAAGGTCGTAGCAAACATGGTCTAGGCGCTTAAGGCGGTGGCCGCGGGATTGTGCGGCGCGCTCGTGGCGTCTGGTGGCGCGTCGTCCGCACCGGTATTTTCTGCCAGGTGTAAGCGATGCTGGAGGTATCTACTCGCGGCGGTCGCAGCGGTTGACGCGGGGCGTGCTTCGTTTGGCGCTTAGCGGTGCGTTGCTCGGCAAGCACGGCTGCAACATGTTGAAACTGCTCGCTGACGCGCTCGAGCACGGGGATAATCTCGCGCCACATGCACCTAATTTCTTTAGCTAGGTCTTCGTTCCAGCTCTGAATGAACTGCCATTGGTATTGGGTAAGTTTCATTGAATTGTCCCTTTGTAGATCCGTCTCAGCATCGGCCAGCACTTCGTGCACAGCCCTTCGCCAGCGTGAATGCGAGTGCCCTTTTTTCGCCTTCGAGCGTTCGGGGCGTGAAGCAGAACACCACAGCCGGAGCATTTTTCCTGGCGCGGCACCATGCTGCCTTGGGACACCTGCAGAACTGAGTATCGTGCGGCCACAACTCCGGCGATGAGTAGTCCCTCGGATTCGTGCGCCATCATTCGGGCTTCACACGCTCGGAGAACAGGGCACCGATTACACAAGATGCGGGCCTGTGAATGACGAGCCGCAACATCGTCGGCGCGTTCCTTTTCCGCACGTGGATCCCATAGCGTCGGAGACATCGTCCGATACTTCACCTGGCGGCATATCGCCCCCTCCAATGGGTCAATGTCCCTCATTAGACCCCCATTAGCGGGCGAGATTGCACTACGCGCAGCCCTGGTGACGGCTCGATATCCGACTGGCTTGCTTCATCATCTTCGAAACTCAAGTCAGTTTGCTCAGATTCGGAAGGCTCTTCCTGCGGTGCCCCTGAAGGGTAGTACGTCGCGATCGACAGCATGTCCTGGCACGTGATCAACGTTCGGTGCATCGGCACGCCGGTCTGCTCCACTCGTTCACTGACATCAACACCTTCAAACGCCGGCGCCTGCCCGAGAATTTTGCCCACACGGGTCATACGCTCCAGCTGCTCCGGAGCAAGCTCCACCCGCTGCACTCGCGCTTGCGTTTGGACGGTTTCGTCGATAGTCGACGCCAACGAGCGCGACATCTCCAAATCCTTTCGCTCACACGAGTACAGCGGAATGTTCAGGCCAATGCCTGATTCATCGATGAAGCTGATCTCTTCCTCAGTGAGTGAGATGCCGACCTGAGGCGGTTCCTCATCCTCCCCTTTTGGCCGCTTGTTGAAGTTTTTGAACACCTGCAGCACATCGCGGATCTGCTTGATGGTGAGCTCAAAACCAGCATCTCGGTCAGGGTCAATGAGGCTGATCCAATCGGCATCAACCGGCATCACCATGACGTGATTCTTCACGACCGCAGTCACCTCGATCTCGCCCGCAGCCTCATCAAGGTCAAGACGAATGCCCGGGTAAGTGTTCTTCTCCGTGAACAAAACAGCGACGCGGAGGGCGTCGAGCAGATCCGGGGCGCTAAGCAGAATGGTCGATGCGTTCTTCGCCATTGGGCATTTCCTCCAAAAGATCTAGTTGATCAGGGTGATTAAGGTCGGCTAGCCGGGGCTGAGTGATCCACCGCCAAATGCCGACCTTTCGGCGATCAGGCTGGGCATTCCACCACTCCTCCGCGGCTTTGAGCTCGTTCACGTCATGGACCTCCCATGGAAGGCGGGGTGGCGGCCGAACTGGCACGTGGTTCGGTGTAACGCCCAGATGCTGGCCTCATCGGCAAGTAATGACGCACGCTCTTGTTCAGTGACTGAGACGGCGAGACGCCAGGCTCTCGATGTCAATGGGTCGAATTTCCGGCCGAGGTAGATCGTCCCCTCCTCGTTTGGCAGTGGATCGAGTGCGACGATGTTGCCGTCCATGTCCATGGCCTCGACCACCCATTCATGGCAGGCCCTGCACCGGGCAAGGCGGCAGTTCTGATGTCCTTTACCCGACATGTCGACCCCGCTTCTGGGCTTTGCGATGCTCAAGCATCTGCCGAACATGCTCCGGCATGCCCTTAGGAACGGCCTTCGGCACCGCGGTGCACGCAGATGCGTGAGCAGCCCACAGCATGTCTCCCTGTTCTCTCGCGAGCTGCTGCGACCGGCGATCGAGGCTGACCGCGCGCGTCTCCTTCTCACCGTCGACCCCGATGAATTTCCGAAGCACAAAAGTTCCATCCGGATCCGGCGAAGGCAAGAGTGGAATCCACTTCCCCGCTTGGGTCTTTACCCACTTGACGGGCTGACCGCAGTCCTTGCAGCGTTGGTTAGGCATTGCTCGATGCCTCCGCTTCTTTCAACGCAGGCTCTGCCCAATCCAGGATCCGAGTCAAGGTCTTTGCCTGAGAGCCCATCTCATGAGCCTCGGTCCATGGCTGAACCCACCTACGGGCGACGCGAATGCTTACGAAGCGACGCCCGCCGATGGTTAGGAATCGGTAGATCTGATCACGCGGCACAAAGAATCGGGGAATGATCGACGCCAGATCCCCCACCTCGACGTGTGCAGTCCCGCGGTAGCGCGCAAGTCCTACGAGATGTCCCGAGGCAGGCTCGATGATGCGATGAGTCTTTATCAGCATGGTGGCTCCTCAAAGGCACCAAACGACTTCACCTTCGCCCACACCAGACGCTGCGGATTGTTGCTCGTTGCATCATTGATCGGAACGGACTTCTTGTTGAGCCAAGGGAATATCCTCCAGACACGCCCGTCCATGCCCTCAATGTGAGTGCAGTCGCTGTCCTTGAGAAGGATCTCCAAACCTGAAACGTCGTCTGGTTCTTGACCTTCGATTTGAACAATCGGCACATAGGTCATCGCAGCTTCACCCCCAACTTTTGAAGTTCGGCGAGCTCGACCTGCCACTCGACGGTGGCGTTCACATCCGCACCATCGATCAGATTACGAATTGCTGCGATCGTCGTATCAGCAGTATGAAGATGCAACCCCCACGACTGCCCGTCACGCTCCCACTTCGCGATCATGGCCTCTTTCAACTGGTCGAGTGCCGCAACCACATGATCGTCGTCCGACATACGTTGGAACATCACTCGATCCCCTCCGCCAATGCGCGGTGACGCGCAAATGCCTCGCGATCTAGTGCTGAATAATCACGGCGGGATCGAGTCATCGCATCCAGCTCTTCCAGTAGCAACTCAAGACGGAGCTTATGAGCCTCGTCTTCAAGCCGATCCATGCGCTGAATGAGAACGATGAGGAGTGCGCCAATTAATCCAGCGACGGCAACAATCGCTAGGGCAAATGGTTCGAAGCCCATCACAGCCTGCGAAGCTTGCGAGGTCATGCTGCTAATTCCTTTCCTTCACGGGGACCAAGGGCGAGATACCGGGCAACCTCTTTGACAGAGACCCGGTATGCCTCTCGCGGTTTCGATCGCGGACGTGGCCGGATCGCACCGGAATCCAACAGCCTGCGAATCGTTTCGTAGTTGTGCCCCGACAAGTCCGCGATGTCTTGGCACGTCAGTAATGCGCGGCCTGGGCGTTCTTCCTTAATGTTCTGCATCTGTTCTTCCACTGCGAGTGCAATGAACTTGCGACTCATGCCCATGGCACTTCCTCCTTCTCACGAGCGAAAGCAACCGTGTTGATGCCTTCAGCCAGCGCGTTAGCTGCCTTATGGAAGGCTTCGTCGAGGAACGTGTCGATCCGGTAGATCTGGTGCGATTCCAGGTCGTACTCGTCCTCGAGCTTGCCCATAATCCCTTCCTGAGCTTCTGCGAGATTGACACCAATCAGGTCACGAATGGACCACTCTGGCTCAATCCCCGGTTTCGGTGCTAGGGTTTTCTTTGGCATTGAAATTTCCTTTCTTGTCCGACCCAGGTGCTTCACCACCTGGGTCTTTTTCGTTAGATAATTGCGAGCTGACTTCCCACGGACAGACGATCTCGCAGGGCTTCGATGCCTTTAGGGGTGATCCGCAGCGTTGGTGCCGCTTGCTCCCATTCCTCGGTTTTCGAGTTAAAGAACGGCTTGCCAAACTTCGCGACCAGACGCCCGTTGTCCACGTGGCGTTGGTATGGCTCCCAATGCGCGCGCCGTCCTCTGCCAGTGCGGAATATCCAGCCAATGTCTTCCATGTAGTCAAAGAGCCGCTGCCGGCCAATAGAGATATCCGGATCTCGCGACAGGACCTTCGCTGCCTCAGCTACCGAAAGGTCTCCACCGACTGACGCCAGGTTTGCCCACGCAGCAGCTTTCGGTTCAAGCTCTCGGATCCGCTCCTCGCGCTGTGCAAGCACTTTTTGCGCCTCTACTACGGCAGCTGCCATGAGCTCGGTGCCCGACATCGGCGTAACCTGCTGCGAGTAACTTCCAGTGCGCCGAATTTCCGGCAATACTTCCGATGTCACCCACCTGCGAAATGCTCTAGCGTGCGGCTTTCGGGATTCTAAGACCACGTCGTACATGCCCGACTCATTCACGACAGTCATGTTCTGCTGGCCGCCAAGGGTGTCCACAGAACGGACACCCTTGTCCTGCGGGTTAACCCGAGACGCTGCGCTCCGCGGATTCGCTACTTCAAGAACCCTGCATAGGTCGTTGAGAACAAACCAGGTTTCACCGTCCGCAAAGATTGTGCGGACTTCGAAGCCTTGAAAGCTGAACTTCTGTAGCTCGGACATGTTGCACCTGTCTTAGAATCGCCAAAACTGTGTAAACGAGCGTCCCTGCGGTCGATCGATCATCCACCAGTCGATGCAGAAGCTAAGCACCGACAGGGCTAGCAGGCCGACGCTCAAGCCGATTAGCCAATTCAGCATTTTCCTTCACCTCCAGCTCTTTGCCCGATGCGATCTTTTCGATCGTGGTGATTGCTGACGCCAAACGGAGCTGATCGTTCTTGCTCCATTCCCCTTGGTCTTTTCCGCGCTTGAGCCAGCGCACTCCTTGCCGGAGTAAGCTCGCGGCCGTTGACGGCTTTCGATTCACGCCCATTGGTTTTCCTTTCTTGCCCTGCTCGCGTGGCTTCCCCTCCACACGAGAGCTGGTTCAGTCATTGTTCTTCATCTCCTCCAGGGGTGCCCCCTTGGAAAGAATGGTGAGCAAAGAGCTGCTAGATCGGCCCGCCACGATTTAGCTTTACTTTGCCTCCGGCGGCCGTTCCCGGCGCGCTGGTGCAGTCGATGTCGGTGGTTTCCTTGAGTTTCCGGCGATGTCGGTGGCAGCGAACTATCCTTTTGACATGGCCGACAAGACTTTCACGCTGGAAATCAACGGATATTGTTACGAGTTTGAGTTGTGGGTTCTTCCCTATTTGCGCGGTGGCTTGGTTTGGGTGCAAAAGGAAGGTGCGCCCCTTAAGATCACCTCTCCGTGGAATCCTGATTTGTGGATCCAGCCATCTCACGAGGTGGGGATTACCTTCCTTGATCCCGGTGATCCGGAGATTCCTCAAGCACTTCCCCGCAAGTTCCTCGACTTCGATATCGAGCTTGCGGACTCGCTCGGCAGGTACGGTTACGGGTTCATGCATTTTTATGATGACCGCGACGTACTTTTCATCGAGCCTGCGCTCCTCGATTGACGCCAGCAGCAACTGACCTCGATGAGGCATCTTCAGTTGACGCACGTTTTCCCTCCTTTCTGTTTTGTTTGTCGACGCCCTAGGCAGCAGTGCCCGGCGCGCTTGCCTGTGTGGGGGGGGTGGCACGGTTGGTGGGTGGCTGTTGAGTGCGGTGAGTAGTGCTGCCATTCCGCTTGGTTTGTTGTGGTTGTTTCGTAGGTTCCCTGGTGGGATACCGTTTCCGATAAGTTCTGCCATTTAGTTTTCCTGTTTCTAGAAGCGCTAGCCCACAACACCAGGCACTGTGCGAATTAGACTCTTGATTATGAATTGGAATGATTGGGCCGTTCTCGGCTTTTCTGCTTTCAGCGCGGCAACCGGTGGTGTGATGGTCTGGGACATCATGAATAGGCGCCCAATCCACGCTGTGAAGGCCCGGGTATACAAGGAGAATCCTTTGCCCGGGATGTCCCAGCAGAACTGGGGCGGCGGTAAATATATGGCTGAAGTTAAGAATTTCGGCACCACAGATCTCCGCGACGTCACCCTCTTCGGTATTGGAGCAAAGATCTCAAAGGGCACATGGCGACGTGAACTGCAACAACTAGCGCCTGGCAAGTCAGTTACTTTCACGGTCGACTCGGACAATTTGGAAACTGCATGGTTCCTCATCGCCTACACACCTTCCTCCGAAGTATCGAAGTGGATGTACATCGAATGGTTTTCCATGCTGGAACAAGGGCCTCTCGCCGAAGTTCGAAACCGCCAGGTCGTCTCCGCACGTCTTCGTCGGGCAATAGCTCGTCGAGTGTTTCGGCTGCCGCCTTCACCTGCGACCTATGAGCGATTACGAGTGCTATCCACCCCAGAGCAGTTAGCAAAACTGCAACTAACTCAATCCAGTTCTTATGGAACGCCAAAGTCAACGTGGTTGCTCCGGTGGCTCCTACCGAAGCCAGAAGCGGAATTCGCGAATGGCGAAGACGTATCTGCACCACAGCTGTTTTAGGCATTGCTTTCTCCTTCCTATTTACTTTTCTATGCTTAATAGGCTGTTTTCTTTGTTTGTCGACGCATAGGCCGCTGTGCCCGGCGTAGACCTGTTGATGTTGTGCTTCACTTGTGCTGGGGACGCTTCCCCGGAAAGTGAGGTGATAGAAATGAGTTCGGAACTTACGTTCAATTTCCATGCAAATGGTCTTGTGGATCGCGTGAAATCCTTTACGAAAGAACCTGCGCAGGAAGCTCAACTTTCATCCATTCAGTTTTGGGTTCGGTTTTTCGATGTTCTTGTTCAATTGGAAAACTCTGATTCGGTTACTGCCGATGAAGCGATCAGTTGTCTGGTGAATGTGCTTGATGGGGCCGGTAAGGCGATCGAGCATCTTGAACAGCGGGTAGCGAACCTTGAAGGTCACTTAGCAAATGACGAGCTTCGTGAACGGTCATAGTGTCGTTCACGGGGATCTCGATGAGTACAGTTCTTGCGTGTGTTTGGACCGTTGTGTGGGCGTCGGTGGCTGCAACTACCGGCGTCCCTTCTTCTGCATTCTGTGCCATTGCTGGCCTCTCCTTTCTTTGCTTGTCGACGTCCTAGGCAGCAGTGCCCGGCGCGCCGTCGTGTTGAAGTGTGAACAGTTTTACTGCCGTAAGGTGCGCTTCTCGGTAAAGTCTTGCTTTGACTTGTTTGTTGATTTGAGAGGTGCTCATGGCTAACCGGCTTCCAGCTCGTCCTTCATACGGCGATATTTTTGAATTGTTTGGTGCTGATGATGGGTCAGCTACGAAGAAGCTTGTTCGTGAGTCGATGCAGGCTCGCGACCGGGTATCTGACGCTCCTGATGATTTGAGCCAAATGTTCACTGAGCTTGTTGGATACACACGTGACATTGCACTCCATGCCTCGGCTGCAATTGCTGAGCTTGAGGCTCGGATTGTTGAGCTTGAGGCTCGGTGTAATGGTTAGTCCGCAGTAGCGGCATTGTTCGTTGTTCACTAGTTCTCTCCGTCCTGTTTGCTTTTCGACGCCCTAGGCAGCAGTGCCCGGCGCGACTGGGTTTCGGTCTTTGATGATTGCGGCGTCGATTCTGGTGATTCGCGCTGCATCGAGGATTTTGACGAGCGTTGGCAGGGTTGGTGTTCGTCCTGCTCTGAGCCCGTCTATGCATCCTTTGGTTACGCCGATGTGGTGCGCCAGTTGTTCGTCACTTGTTAGTTGGTATTCCTCCCGGATCTTGTCTAAGACCTGGGGGCGGAGCTTTAGTTTCAGATTCCTCACCTCCTGCCCATTCTGCTCTACGCTGCCCACTTTAGTCAGCGCTACCCAGTTTTGGCAAGGGTAATTTCAAACTTGTTATTTATTCGCAGGTCAAGCACCATTGTGCAAGTTGCACAATCTCGCAACATTGCGCATAATGGGCAGCATGAAGCATACAGAATGGTTCAGGATTCTCACGTCAGGAGCGAGCGGTCTAGAGGCGTCGACAAAAGCAGGTATCACAACGTCGACGCTCAATCGACAACTTTCCAAAGGTGAACTAAGCGCCGAGTTCGTAATTGCTTTGGCTCGTGGTTACGGCCAAAACCCCGCAGAAGCCCTTGCTGCGACGGGGTACCTCACCATGGAGGAAGTCGCCGGGGTGAGCGAAGAAGCTCTCGCAGAGCTGCTTACTGACCGCCAAGTGATTCGAATCGCGGCCTTACGCATCAACTCCGATCCTGATGCCTGGTTCGGCACATTTGGCGAGCTTGAGCCTGAAGATGAATCCATCACTGACATACATGCCCGGCGTGCCTCTAAGCACGGGCTTGAGCGAGTGGTTATTGGCAAAGGTGATGCGGTGTTTGCCCTGTTTGGCGGAGAGTGGGTTGTGGTCCGAGATATCGAAGCTAAAGATGATGAGACTCTGTGGATTAATAGAGGCTCGGGCCCAATTCCCTTTTCCTTAATCGAAGGCCAATATTCGCCGTTGCGCGATGTGGATACGAAGGCGGTGGAAGAGTTGGTTCATTCCAAATCGGGCATGCCGGTGAAGACGTTTGCAATCGTTGAACTTGCTGATGACCTTCTTGTGTCCGGCATCAACTCTGAAGAGTTGAATGTGGCTGCCCAAAAGTCGACCGATCCCATTGATGAAAGCTACTGATTGGCCTGTCCATGTCTGCAGTTGAGAATCGCCTAGAAGCGATGTGTGAGCGGATGGGCGTGAAGCTCATTGAGCGCCCTGATCTTCGGGTGGATTTGAATGCGTGCTGGCATGCTGATTCGCGCCGGATTGTGGTTCGGTGGGGTATTGATCCCGTGACTCGAAGGTGCGCTATCGCTCATGAGCTCGGCCATGCTGATGTCGGCCATGATTGCTCAAGCCCGAGGGCGGAGCGTGAGGCAGATGAGTTCGCCGCCAGATTGCTAATCGACTACGACGACGTCGAACGAATCTCCCACGAGTCCGGCTGGTCTCCACCGGAAATATGCGCCGAGCTTGGTGTCACACCTGCATTGTTCGAGGTGTGGAGCAAATTGTATGAAGCAGGCAGAATCGACACCTACTCTTGGTGCCGGACCATTTAGAAATGTAACATTCGCGGTTCATTTATCACCCGTGTGATATATTTTTACATGCATTGTTACTTTGAGTGATTTTTTTCTCTTTGGTTGTCACATTTGAAAGGTCGTAGCCATGATCGAACGTGTCAAGGCAGAGTTAGCCCCGTATGGAAAGCGATTCCAAGAGGCTGGGCAAGATGGCCTTGCCCGTGTCCAACGCGCCCCTTACGACGGCGACCAATGGAACGTCACAAGACTGCAGCGTGATCCGTTTCTTCATGGCATCAAAAGGACACTTCCCGACACCATCGGAAGCTTCAAACTTCTTGCTGATCTCTACCCCAAAAACCGAGTCGTCTACCGATCTGAAAAGTTAGAAGCAGAATTAGTCTTTCGCCGAAAAGGTTCTCTGAGTGCCTTTGCGCAGAAGAAATCCGAGACTCCTGGTCTATTCCCCATGCCTGATCGAGTTTATCCCGCCACCCGAGAAATTAACTATCGACAAATTGCCTGCATCTGGGACCTTCCACCGCTGGCAAAAGACCATACCCCCACTGGCCCAGTGCCTTTCGTCATCCGCATCGCGAAACCGAATACCACGCTCGACCAACGCCAGTGGGAATCCGGTTTTCCACTGATTGATTCCGACGAGCTCATCCCAAATACAACGAACTTCGATATCAACATAGACGACTGGGACATCGAAGATGAAGAAACTGGTGATTCAAACTAAATGGGGACTGAAAACCTTCGTCTTCTGACACTCCGACAACTCACGGGCAAGACCCAAAAGGAGTTTGCGCCACTACTGGGTGTCAAACAAGCGCAATACTCCCAAATCGAAAAGGGACTTCGCGCTTTCACCGAACAACACAAACTCGCTTTGAAGTTTCACTTCAAACTAGACCCAAGCTTCTTCGATGAAACGCCAATCTCATATGGAGCAACCTCGCTGAACTATCGACGTCGCAACCTCTCCGCTCGCGATCTAGCGATGGCAACAGCAACATTCGGCCTTACCGAGCAAGCAGTAACCAAGGACAGCGGACCAAACCAACTCGTCCCCTTAACAACTGTCCCCGTTCGTGCCCGTCGCTGCAAAGCTGAAATAGAACAATTAGCCGCAGAAACCCGAGCACTCATCGGAGTCCCACAAGACAAGGTGATTAACAACGTCACACGCTGTATGCAACGCCTAGGCATACTAGTCACTCCGTTGGAAAACCCAAGTCTTCCTGCAGACAAGGTCGATGGAATCTCGACACCGACATGTCGGCATCATCCATTCGTCACTACCCTGAACTACGACGCCCCAGGGGATAGGTTCCGTTTCTCTGCAGCCCATGAACTCGGACACATCATGCTCCACTCAGCAGGCCATGACGGAAGCCTCGCCGACCGCGAGGCAGAAGCAGATATGTTTGCTGCCGCTTTCCTTATGCCTCGATCCGTATTCAGCGAGATGCTATCGCCTGATCTTACGCTCAACGGATACGCCCAAATCAAAGCCCAATGGGGCACATCCATCCAATCGCTCGTTCGACGTACCTTCGATCTAGACATCATTAGCAAAGACCGCTACCGCAGCCTCAACATGCAAATCAGCGGACGCGGATGGAAGAAGAACGAGCCAGTCGAAGTACCCATAGAACCCATATTGATACCCACCCCAGACTTCCTGAATGTCTGGTCTCCGGAGTCTTCTTCCGACGACAACTCGCCAAACACTACGAATTTTGCCTCCGTGACCTCCCTCCACCGCCGAAGATAAGTTCGGCCACGTGGGGGCGGTTGCCGGAATCGCCCCCACGCCCTATACTCATAACCACAGTGGCGGCGTTGAAACACACGTACCGCGCTAATTCCGGCGGCCGGATCACTATTGGTGATCTGGCCGCTGAGCATTTCAAAGGAAAACTACATGCTTATCGCTTACCTCGATGAGTTTGGCCATCAAGGCCCATACATTCGTCATGACCACCGAAAGTTCAACACCCATCCATGCTTTGGATACGCCGGTTATGTGCTTCCCGCAGACAATGTCAGGCGTATGGGCGGATACTTCAAATACGTCAAAGAAAAGCTGCTCGCGTGGGAAATAGAACGATCTGATACCCCGCCCGACCAATGGGAAAAGAAGGGTTCAGCGCTGCTGACGACTGCGAATATCGATCAGTACAGCGATGAAATTCTGCCAGCACTCCAACGTATCTACCGGAAACTAGGGAGCTTCGACGGGCAGATCTTTTTCTACGGTCAGCAAAAGCCCCTCGGCCCCGTAAGTGAAACCAAAGAAACATCACAGGACCGTGAAAACCACTGCCTCATCCAAGCCATAAACCGACTTGGAACACTGGCCTCGGACAGAGACGAACGCCTCATGGTCATCATGGATGCAACAGACACAGACAACCGAGCACGTGCCGTCGCCACACTCGGCGCCACAATCTATTCCCGCCACAACAAAGAAAACCGAAGCATAATAGAGGTTCCGCTCCAAACTGAAAGTCACCTGTACAGCACCGTCCAAATGGCAGACTGGACATGCGCAATTCTAGGCAGGCTCACTGATTACCACTTCGCAGAACAATCCGAATTCTCATGGGCAGTCGACCTGGGACGCGACATTTTCCGTAAATCAAAGCCGACATCCAACTCCATCATCTGGTCGAACGCTGAAACCAAAGACTCAAAGTGTTTTCCTGAACAGCTCGTCAACGCAACCCGATTCTGGGAAATCGAACAACGACGAGAATCACAACGTGAACGAAAGCGCCTCAAAAACGAAGGAATGATCCAACGCCTCATTTCAGCTGGAACACCAGAATTACACGCAAAGCTAGAGCAAATTAGAAACGGTACGACAAACTAAAAACCCTCCACCTGACAGCCGCCAAGCAAGACCAGGTGAAGGGCAATGGACCCGAACTCCTTTCAGAGTTCAAGCACGAGAGAAGTGTATCCACAATGGCATCAGTTCAGCCATACACAACGAAAAAAGGCACCCGTTACCGGGTGCAATACGTCGACCAATACGGCAAGCCCTCAGGCAAACGAGGGTTCCTAACCGCAGGCGCTGCAAAGAAATTCGCGGCAACAGTCACCGTCGAAGTCAGCCAAGGCACGTTTATCGCACCCTCCGCAGGTGAGACCACCGTCGGCGAGCTCGCGGCCATCTGGCTCGACACCCGCACCCACATGAAGATCTCCACCCAAAACCTCATGCAGCTCACCTGGGACACCCACATCGACGACGAGTGGAGCCACATCGAGATCGCCAGCATCAAACACTCACACGTCCAACGCTGGGTCTCCCTGCTAGCCAAAGACATGAGCGCGTCCTCCGTCCGACGCTGCCACAGCGTCCTGGCACAAATCCTCGACATCGGCGTCAACGACCGCCTCATCCCCAACAACCCGGCGCGCAAGGTGCGGTTGCCGAGGAAGAAGAAGTCGGAGCAGATCTTTCTCACGCTGTCTCAGGTGCGGGCGTTGGCGAAGGATGCAAAGTATCCGGAGATCATTTGGGTGCTGGCCACGACTGGGCTGCGGTGGGGTGAGCTGTGTGTACTGCGTCCTAGAGATGTGGATGTGAAGCGGCGTCGAATCTCGGTGTCCCGGGCGATGGTTCGCGATGGGTCGACGAAGCTGATCGGTGATCCTAAGACGCATGAGAAGCGGACGGTGGCGGTGCCGTCTTTCGTGTGCAACATGCTCGCGCCGCTGGTGGAGGGCGCGGATCAGGAGGCGCTGATTTGGCCGGCGCGTGATGGTGGTCCGATGATCTCCCCGGGCCATAAGACATGGTTCGCCGGGGCCGTCGATAAGTGCGTGGCGTCAGGTGAGATCCCGGCGCGCATCACGCCGCATGGGCTGCGGCACGTAGCGGCCGGGCTGCTGGTGTCAGCGGGGGCGAACGTCAAGATTGTGCAGAAGCAACTCGGGCATGCCTCTGCGGTAATGACCTTGGACACCTACGCGTCGCTTTTCGATGGGGACCTGGACGAGGTCGCGGATGTCCTCGACCTGATGAACGAAGGCGTGCCGGCGGCGGAGGCACGGAAGGAAGTGACCGAGGCTGAGCTTGAGGAAACGGAGGAACCGGATATCGGGGCGCTAGAGGCGGTGTGACATTTCCGGGTGTGGTGCTCCCAATCCTGCCTAATCCTGCCTAGTCCTGCCGTATACTATTTTCGTACCGTTTGGCTGCCAATGATTCGGCCACGTGGACTTTCGTGGGAAACTGGTTTCGAGTCAGAGGCTGCCAAATGAGGAGGTGAAAAGTATGGCATATCCGTTGGATCTAACTGTCGCGCTGACCGGCGCATCTCAGTCCCAGCTTTACGAATGGAACAAAAAAGGTCTGTTGCATCCAGAACTTTGTGATGACCGCAGAGAGGGGTTCCTCTGGTCCTTTCGAGACCTCATCGCTCTACGAACCTTCGTCAAGCTGCGAACCGATCACTCTCTCCAGGCAATCCGAAAGGCAATGTCAAACCTCCGAGAATTGAATCTGACGGAACACCCTGCGTCCTACACGCTCGTTAGCGACGGTGACAGTGTATTCCTGGTTGAAGATGAAGGTGCCGAGGCTACGGACCTGTTAAAACACAACGGACAGAAGATCATCAGCAATTTGGACGACATTTTTAGGGGCTTCCAGCACCCTAATCGCGTCGGCGAAGTTGTGAATTTCCTATCCCCTCGCCCAAAGCTAGAGGTAAATGAGCACAGACTGGGCGGCTTCCCGACGATCAGAGGAACTCGAGTCGCATTCGATAGTGTGGCCAACCTCGTTGCAGATGGTTCAGTACCAATCGAATCGATCGGAGACTTTTACCCGGACGTCACTGCGGAAGACGCCCGCGATGCATTGAGCTTCATGGAACAGGTTGAAGCAAAGCGAGGCTGGGCTTAATGCGATTTGCTATCGACGCTAACGAATCTCCTCTTGTCTGCCGCACATGGGAAACTCTCTTTCGGCCGCACGAGTTCGTACACATCAGAGACTTGAATTTGAATACGCTTCCGGACATCGAACTCTATTCCGAACTTGTTAACCATGAATTTGATGCACTGATAACTCGGGATCGACGTCAACTAGTCAATCCAGATGAAAGGCAAGCGTTAGAACAATCTGGCCTGACTTGGATCGGTCACAAAGAACCAAAGGGACAGGGCATTCAACTAATCTCACAGCTGATCTCATCGTATTGTCTCGCACTGCCTCACATCATTTTTCTGATGGATAAAACTGGGTCGCCTTTGAAATTTGTCGTCAAGAATCAGCCCCGAAGCCCCCAACAGATAATGAGTGCATGGCATCTGAACAACTTCCCATACACGGCAGTGCAGTTACCTCGATAGTCAAAAAATAGTCAAAAGTGCGAAAATCGCACAAAAGCCCAGGGAAAACCCGGCCGCCTGATAGGTTCGAGTCCTGGTGGGGAAGCTTTTTAAAATAGGCTGGCTCCCATTTCCGGATGGATAGGGGGTCAGCCTTTTTGCGGCCTTCCACAGCCGAAGCCACCAGGCATTTCCAGCTAGCGCGCTCATTATTGCTCCCGCCAATCACCTTTGGTGACATATAAAGTTTTTGCAACAATACCGAGACAACTGGCTCTTTTGAGGACAAAATCATTGACAATAAGCAGTGAAATAGATCCTTCCATTTAGGAGTTACTCGTATGACCGCTCGCTCTCTCTTCGCACGCCGCACACTCGCCGCAACCGCACTAGCCCTCTCTGCGACCGTCGCAGGGGCCACTTTCCCTGCCTTGACCGGCACCTCCGTAGCCCAGGCTCAATTTAGCCTCGGCACTCAGACCTTCGTTGCTGGCACCGCTGCGACCGTAGTTCTCCCCGAGTCGGTCCAGACAGTAGACAATGTGACCGTATCTGGCTTGCCAGCGGGCATGACTTTCTCCGGATCTAAGCCTTACACCATCTCCGGCACCCCAACCACCCCTGGCACCTACACTGTCACCGCTACTGGTCAGGCCCCTGTCGTCGGCACGGTTTCCGCTACGGGCGTCATCATCATCACGGAAGCTCCAAACCCGGCTGAGCCAACTGCCACCCCAACGGCAACTCCGACGGCTGAGCCAACCCCAACCACCACCCCAACGGCGACTCCAACGACGACCGCCACCCCTGAACCAGGTTCTTCTGGATCTTCCGATGGCGCAGTTGCCGCCGGTTTGGGCCTTGGTGCACTCGCTTTGGGCTCCGCTGCACTCAGCTCGGGCGGCTCCTCCGAACCAGCTGGCCAAGCGGCCCCAGCTCCGGCTCCAGCCTCAACCCCTGCAGCTGCTCCGGAAAAGGGTGTAGATCCAAACGCTCCGCAGAAGGGTATCGACCCGAAGGCACCAAAGGCACAGCAGCCAACGCAAAAGGCTGCCCCTGCCAAGCGTGGCATGCTTGCTTCCACCGGCGTTGAGTTTCCAGTAGCTCCGGTCGTAGCAGTCTTCGCACTGCTGCTCGCAGCAGGCGCAGGCCTGGTTATCCGCCGTCGCAACGCATAATCAGCCCTAAAGCTAAGCGCTAAGCCTCAGCCTCTCGGCTGGGGCTTTTCGCATGCCAGGTTTTATGATGGATCAACTATGTCTCACGTGGAAAACGAACGCCATAACTCTCGTCGATTCGTGCTCGCCAACGGCTTGCAGAGCATTGGAGACGAAGTCGTGGCAGCCAAAACGGTATTGCCCTTCCTCTTACATACCGCCGGGGTGCCGGCGTTCTTCTCCGCTCTCCTTGTACCCATCCGGGAATCCGGTTCCATGCTTCCGCAAGCCGCACTCACCCCGTGGGTATTAAGGCAGCGAAGCCGTACGACAGTGTGGACCGCAGGCTCGATCATTCAAGGGGTGGCTGCCGTCGGTATCGGGCTGAGCGTTCTTGCGTTTTCCGGACTCAGCTTAGGCATCGCGGTGATTGTGCTCCTGGGATTGCTGGCAAATGGTCGCGCGTTGTGTTCCATAGCTTCAAAGGATGTGCAGGGCCGTACCATCGCCAAGGGGCGCCGCGGGCAGCTTACGGGCACTGCCACTATGGCCGGTGGAATCGCCGTACTCACCATCGGAGCAGCACTTTTGGCTTTAGGCAAGCAGCCACCGGTTTCAGTTCTAGTAGGGCTCATTTTTGCTTCCGCGGTTGCTTGGCTACTGGCGGGCGTGGTGTTTAGCTCAATTCTCGAGCCCGCGTCAACTGCGCCAGAACACGTTCCAAACAATTGGATAGCTGACGCCTGGCAGCTACTCAAAGACGACGCACCGTTTCGGCGCTTCGTCATCGTCCGCTCATTGCTTTTGGTTTCCGCACTCTCACCAACATTTCTGGTTTTGCTCGCCCCCAGCAGCCTTGGTTCATTCCTGCTGGCTTCGGGTGTGGCTGCCGTTGCCGGCGGGCGAATCGCTGGCAAATGGGCAGACCGATCCGCAAAGGATGTCATGCGTCATGGGGCGTTCGCTGCGTCTTTAGTCTTAGCAGCGGTTGTGGCCAGCTCGTTGTGGCTAAGTCGGGGCTGGAACTCATGGATCATTCCGGCCGGATTCTTTCTCATCCATCTAATCCACACTGCAATTCGTGTGGGCCGCAAAACATATGTTGTTGACATGGCGGAAGGCGAAAAGCGGACTCGCTATGTGGCTGTCGCAAACACCGCAATGGGTGTTGTATTGCTGCTCACCGGCGCGGTTTCTGGCGGTATTTCCCATTGGGGCCCGCACGCTGCGTTGCTGTTTTTGGCCGCACTAGGGCTTATCGGCGCATTCGCGGCCCGCACGCTTGCCGACGTCAGCCGCCCAGACGCATTACAAGGCCACTAATTGCCGCAGCCAGGTTCTCCTACCAGCAATTAATTGGATTCCTCAACCACCGTCTCTAGCGTTAAGGCCACTACCAGCGCGCGTCTAAGGTAAATTCATTGGGGTATAAAATCCCCTTCCCTAGATCGGAGACCCATGACCGACGCTAATCCGGTAGCGGTAGTGATCCTTGCTGCAGGCGCAGGCACGCGCATGAAGTCCGCTAAGCCGAAGATGCTGCATGAAGTTGCAGGTCGCACGATGCTAGCGCATGCATTGCACGCTGCATCCGAGCTCAATCCCGAGCACTTGATTGCTGTGGTTGGGCATTGCCGTGACCAGGTCCTGCCGGCCATTGAAGCTGAGACCCCCGCGTTGGGTGTCTCCGAGGTCAAGACCGCGGTTCAGGAAGAACAAAATGGTACGGGCCACGCCGTAGCTTGCGGTCTAGAGGCTCTACCTGCCGATTTCCAGGGCACCGTGCTGGTGACTACCTCCGACGTACCGATGCTCAACGGGGAGACCCTAGCCGGACTCGTCGATAAGCACGGAAACGATGCTGCCGTTACGGTACTGACCGCCAACATTGCCGCTCCGAAGGGTTATGGTCGCATCGTTCGCGATGCTAAGGGCGTCACCGCAATCGTGGAGGAGAAAGATGCCACCGACGAGCAACGCGCTATCACTGAGATCAACTCGGGCGTGTACGCTTTCGACGCTGCTGTGCTGCGCGAGGCCGTAACCCAGCTGGATACCAACAACGCCCAGGGCGAGTTCTACCTCACCGACGTAGTGAGCATTGCACGCCGCCAGGGCAAGATCGTGCGCGGCCACATGCTTGACGACGCCATGCTCATCGCCGGCGTGAACGACCGCGTGCAGCTTGCTGCCATGAACGCAGAAATGAATGTCCGTCTCCGCGACGCCGCTATGCGCGGCGGCGCGACCCTGATTGATCCGGCGACCACGTTTATTGATGTTGACGTCCAGATTGGCCAAGACGTAATCATCCACCCCGGCACACAGCTCCGCGGCAAGACTGTGATCGGCAACAACGTCGAGATCGGCCCCGACACCACCCTGGTCAACGTCACCGTCGGCGAGGGGGCAGCTGTCGTCCGTACCCACGCCTTCGATTCCGAGATCGGCGCAGCAGCAACGGTCGGCCCATTCACCTACTTGCGGCCTGGCACCAAGCTCGGTGAGAAGGGCAAACTGGGCGGCTTCGTGGAAACCAAGAATGCTCAGATCGGAAACGGCTCTAAGGTGCCACACCTGACTTACGTCGGTGATGCCACTATCGGCGAAAACTCCAACATCGGCGCTTCTTCTGTCTTCGTCAATTACGACGGCGTAAACAAGCACCACACCACCGTTGGTAGCAATGTCCGAACCGGCTCTGACACCATGTTTATCGCTCCAGTGACCGTGGGTGATGGTGCCTACTCCGGTGCGGGTACAGTAATTAAGGACGATGTCCCGCCAGGAGCTCTCGTCGTTTCCGGAGGTCGCCAGCGCACAATTGAGGGCTGGGTCCAGAAGAAGCGTCCAGGCACCGCAGCAGCTGAGGCAGCTGAAGCGGCCTTGCGGGATGCCAAAGAATCCGAGCAGGAAGGCTAAGCTGCGTCATTATGACCGCACATTGGACTGAAAGCCATAAGAACCTGATGCTGTTTACCGGGCGTGCACACCCGGAACTCGGCGAAGCTGTGGCTGATGAACTGGGTGTTGAACTCACCCCGATGACCGCCCGCGATTTCGCTAACGGCGAGATCTTTGTCCGCTTCGAGGAATCGGTACGTGGTTCCGATGCCTTCGTGATCCAGTCTCACACTCAGCCACTCAATAAATGGCTGATGGAACAGCTGATCATGATCGACGCCCTCAAGCGGGGTTCCGCCAAACGCATCACCGCAATCCTGCCGTTCTACCCTTACGCACGCCAGGACAAGAAGCACCGCGGCCGCGAACCAATTTCCGCTCGGCTGGTTGCAGACCTGCTCAAGGCTGCTGGCGCAGACCGCATCGTGTCTGTTGACCTGCACACTGACCAAATCCAGGGCTTCTTCGACGGCCCGGTCGACCACATGCACGCAATGCCGATCCTCACGGATTACATCAAGGCAAATTACTCCCTTGAAAACATCTGCGTTGTCTCCCCAGATGCTGGCCGCGTGAAGGTCGCTGAGAAGTGGGCAAACACCCTGGGCGATGCCCCGCTGGCTTTCGTCCACAAGACCCGCTCAACCGAGGTTGCCAACCAGGTTGTTGCGAACCGTGTTGTCGGCGATGTCGCAGGTAGAACTTGTGTGCTTCTCGACGACATGATCGACACCGGCGGCACCATCGCCGGCGCCGTCGGCGTCCTCCGCGAAGCCGGGGCAACCGATGTAATCATCGCCTGCACCCACGGCGTGTTCTCCGATCCAGCCCGTGAGCGACTCTCCCAGTGTGGCGCCAAGGAAGTCATCACTACCGATACTCTGCCGCAGTCCACTGAAGGCTGGGACAACCTCACCGTGCTGTCGATCGCGCCTTTGCTCGCTCGCACCATCAAGGAGATCTTCGAGAACGGCTCTGTAACCACCCTCTTTGAGGGCCAGGCCTAGTAGCTGCCCTCAACATCAAACCCGGCGGTCCCCGTTCGATTCAGAACGCGTGGCAGCCGGGTTTTCTGTCTTCGCAGCCCAGTTCATCATTGTTTCCACTCTGCCCCTAGGAAGAAGCCCATAAGGCGGGTCCGATGTGAATATCACATCCACTCATGCTGAGAAAGGCATAGGCTGAAAAGAAAAGCTCCGAGTTGCTGAAAGAAAGGTCTGTAACGGTGAACGTCCCCGTCTCAATCCTCGACCTCGTCCATCTGCGCCAAGGCGCGTCGATTAGCGAAGCGATCGGTAACTCAGTCAAGATCGCTCAGGAGGCGGAGAAACAGGGATTCAAACGCGTGTGGTACGCGGAGCACCACAACATGCCAACCATTGCGTCGTCGGCAACCGCGGTACTCATCGGACACGTTGCCGACCACACCAGCACGATCCGCTTGGGTGCAGGCGGCGTCATGCTGCCGAATCATTCTCCGCTTGTGATTGCGGAGCAGTTTGGCACGTTACAAGAAATGCACGGCGAACGCATCGACCTCGGCCTCGGTCGCGCCCCAGGCACTGACCAAACCACACTCCGGGCGCTGCGTCGTTCCCCCAATGCCTCGGAAACCTTCCCCGACGATGTCGTTGAACTACAAGAACTCCTCAGCTCCCAGCCTCGCGAAGTCAACGCATATCCCGGCCACGGCACTAACGTGCCACTCTATATCCTCGGCTCCAGCTTCTTTGGCGCGAACCTCGCCGCCCAACTGGGGTTGCCATATGCATTTGCCAGCCACTTCGCCCCCACGCATCTCCGGCACGCAGCAGGAATTTACCGCGAGGCTTATCAGCCCTCGGAACAGCACCCTGAGCCCTATTTCATTGCAGCACTGAACACGATCTGCGCCGAAGATCCAGCGGTAGCCACCCAGGAAGCCGAGGAAGCCTTCCAACTACGCGTTGAAGCCCTCGTAGGACGCAATCGTCGCTTCAGCGCCACGGACAAGCAACTGCTGTTGTCCTCCCCTGCGGCGGATCAAGTCCGTTCGATGCTGCAGTACTCCGCTGTTGGCACTCCGGAGCAAGTCGCGGACTACCACCGCAGCTTTGCAGAGCAGGTCCGCGCAGATGAAATCATCACCACACTGGCGTCGCCGCATCTCGACGGCCAGTTGCGCACGCTGAAATTGCTCGGTAACCTCCGCGCGTGATATGCTTTCGCAGTCTCGGCGAGGGCACCTAATAGGGGCCGTTATCGACGCGATGGTTTTCACACTTACGCCTGCGAAAACTCGACGATGACACACTACCGCGAGTTGGCCGCAGGCTTTTTGCTTGTCTAGCGGCCTTCACCATAACTATCTGGAGGCAACAACATGTCTAACGAGGCAATTGCTATCGAAGCAACCCCACGTAAGGAATTCGGTAAGGGCTTCGCACGTCGTGCACGCAAGGCCGGCCTGGTTCCTGCTGTCATCTACGCAAACGGCTTCGAGCCACTCCACATCAACGTGGACCGCATCGAGCTCACCAAGATCGTTCGTAACCACGGCGTTAACACCGTGATCAACGTGGACATCGAAGGCGAAAAGCAGCTGGCCATGATCAAGCACGTCGATCAGAACGTCATGACCTGGGAAATCGACCACGCTGACTTGCTCGCCATCAAGAAGGGCGAAAAGGTTGAGGTTGAGGTTCCTGTAGTCATTGCAGGTGAGCCTGGCCCTGGCACCATGGTCATGCAGGATGCAGATACCATCCGCATCGAAGCTGACGTAATGTCCATCCCAGAAGAAATCACCGTGGACATCAACGGCAAGGTTGTCGGCGACCAGATCTCTGCTGCTGACATCGTCCTGCCAGCCGGCGCAACCCTGACCGACGATCCTGAGCTGCTCATCGTCAACTTCGTTGCTCCAGAGGACAATGAAGCAGAAGCTGACGAGGCTGCCGCAGACGTTGAAGCTGGTGGCGAGTCCGCTCCTGCTGAGGAAGCACCAGCAGCTGAAGACGAAGAGTAATCTTTCTCTCTAAGTAACACTGTTCGAATACCTTAACCGGTCGGGGTTCCCCGGCCGGTTTTTGTTATGAAACAATGGGTTACATGTCCGAACCCTTTTTGATCGCCGGCCTTGGCAATCCCGGCGCACGATACGAAGCCACTCGCCACAACGTTGGCTTCATGGCTATCGACGAGGTCGCTGAAAACCACATGGGCAGCTTTAGTGTCCATAAGAAGTCGAACGCCGAAATTCTTGAAACCCGCATCGGTGACACCAAGGTGGTACTGGCGAAACCACGCACCTTTATGAACCTTTCCGGTGGCCCCATTCGGGCGCTGTGCGATTTCTTCAAAATCCCTCCCACGAACGTCATCGTCATTCATGACGAATTAGACCTGGATTTTGGCACCGTACGGCTAAAAAAAGGTGGCGGGGAAAACGGCCATAACGGCTTGCGCTCTACCTCTGCTTCTTTAGGAACCAAGGACTACCTGCGGATCAGGATAGGTATAGGTCGCCCACCTGGACGGCAAGATCCAGCTTCCTATGTGCTCAAACCCTTCAGTCTGCAAGAGGCCGCCGCTCTCGGCGCGATCTGTGCCGATGCTGCAGAGGGCGCCACATTAATAGTGGAGCGTGGCCTCGAATTCGCGCAAAATACAATTCACGCAAAATAGCCCGCCGTCAGGCCGGGGTGTTCATCCCCTTGACCTCACAGGCGGGCTAACTGCGCTGCAGTTTCCTGCTTAAACCTCAGACAACTCGAGTCGCATCGGGCGAACCTTCGGGCGCGCCCCCGCCATCTCTTCAACGATACGGATCACCTGGTTGGAGTAACCGAACTCGTTGTCGTACCACACGTAAAGTACGAGCTGCTTGCCCTTTGCAATAGTGGCCAAGCCGTCCACGATACCCGCGTGGGTAGAACCGACGAAGTCTGTGGAAACCACCTCCGGGGACTTGATGTAGTCGATCTGTTGACGCAGCTCTGAAACCAGCGAAACCTGGCGCAGGTAATCATTCACCTCATCGACGGCTACATCGTTGACCATGTTCAAGTTCAGCACTGCCATGGATACGTCTGGGGTAGGGACGCGAATGGAGCTACCGGTCAGCTTGCCTTCAAATTGTGGCAGTGCCTTGGAGACAGCCTTCGCGGCACCCGTCTCAGTGATCACCATGTTCAAGGTTGCGGCGCGGCCACGGCGCGCTCCCTTATGGAAATTGTCGATCAGGTTCTGATCGTTGGTGAAGGAGTGCACGGTTTCGACGTGTCCGTAGTTCACGCCCCACTTCTCATCCAGCACCTTGAGTACTGGGGTGATGGCGTTAGTGGTGCATGATGCCGCAGAAAGGATTTGGTCAGCTGGGGTGATGTCCTTTTGGTTCACTCCGTAGACGATGTTCTTGATGTCGCCCTTACCTGGAGCAGTCAGCAGTACCCGGGAGACACCCTTGGACTTCAGGTGCTGCTCCAGGCCTTCACGATCGCGCCAGCGACCGGTGTTATCCACCACGATCGCCTCGTTAATGCCGTATTCGGTGTAGTCAATTGCAGCAGGATCGGAGGAATAGATTACCTGGATCGGGGTGCCATTGGCCCAAATGATGTTGTTTTCCGGATCGATATTGATCGAGCCTTCAAAGGCACCATGGACGGAATCACGGCGCAGCAGAGATGCGCGCTTTTCAAGGTCCTGATCACCGTTCTTGCGAACCACGATCGCCCGAAGCCGTGGGCCGTTGTACATTGCTTGGCGCGCCAGCAAGATTCGGGCCAGCAGGCGACCGATTCGGCCGAAGCCGTACAGCACGATGTCGGTCTGCGGGGTCTTGTCAGCGGTGCCGATGACGTCGTCAAGCTCGCGCTCCAAGAAGGTGCGCAGATCGCCACCCTCTGTTTCGAACTTGGTGGCCAGGGCGCCGAGATCGATGGACACGGTGCCCAAGTCCATCTCTACTAGCTCTTCCAGAATCGGCAGGGTGCGGGTGAGCGGAACCTCATGGTCCGTGATGCGACGCGCGTAGCGGTGTGCCTTGATGATGTCGATTTCCGTGGCGGTGACCAGCAGACGACCGAAGATGGAGGTGACCACGTTGCTCTCGCGGCGTAGCTTTCCGATCAGCGGGATCATCTTCTCTGCGATTTCAATTCGCTCGTTCCAGTCTTGCTGAGAAATCGGGGTCTGCTCCGTCATTGGGTCCTCCACGGTTCAAGGTTAAAAATCAGCTGTGCACTGATGACATACACAGTCGAATTTACCGGGTTTTGCTTGCCGTGTCTGGCTCCCCCTCACACAGGGCAGCCACAATTTCAGCAGCACTACCCGCGAAAGCATGTTCAACCTGCCTACCTGCCCAAGCAGCGATGTAATTTGTGTCCGAAGTAACGCTCCGAATCGGCTTCATCAAGGTGTTCACATGGGGGTAGGCCGCGGGGGCGTCAATATTGTTCCGCATGAACTCAGTTTCGATTCCGCGGGCGATTCGCCCCGAAAATGCCCGAGTAGTTGCGGTCTTCCCACCTCGGGTAACAATCTCTCGTTGCAGCTGCCCGGTACCGGCTTCGTCCGCGAGCAAAAAGGCAGTTCCGCACGCTGCGGCCCGCGCTCCCGCATCGAGGACAGCTCGGACCGCTGCAGCAGAGGTCAGACCACCTGCCGCAACCAGGGGCTTCTCGACGTCCACTGCTGCCAATAGCTCCAGCAAAGATCTCCCGTCGGGCTCTTCCGACACAGTGAGCGTTGCCCGATGCCCGCCGGCTTCTGGCCCCTGGAGAACCAGGACATCTGCTCCCCGGCGCGCAGCTTCACGCGCATCCTCCGGGTTGGTGACAGTCATCCATACTTCAATTCCTGCCTCGTGTAGCCGAGCCACTTCTTCCTCGGAGAAGAGTCCAAAAGTGCAGCTGACAACGGCAGGTTGTTCTTCGCACACTACGTCGAGCTTCGCGGCGAACCCATCCGTTTCGTCTGCGCCGCGATAGTCGGGAAATTGCACGTTATGTGCCGCAAAGATGGGTGCGAGCCGTTCAGCGTAGGCATCCACCTCCAGGAATTCTGCCAGCGGCTCCTGCGGGTAAAACAGGTTTACGCCGAATCGCGGAGCCGTGACCGCTGCCAGTTGTTCTCTTAGCTTTTCGGGGCTCAGGTAGCCGGCGGCGAGAAATCCGAACCCGCCGGCGGCGGCGATGGCGTCGACAAGCTTGGGCGAGGACGGTCCGCCTGCCATTGGCGCTGCAATAATGGGCACTTCAAGGGCTTCGAGGATGGTCATGGGTTCCTTTTTAGTGATGATCCAGCTAAACCGCTATCCTTATACCCCATGAGCTCCATTGCCACCCAGGCCTCTCGCCGTCGCACCTTCGCCGTCATCGCCCACCCCGACGCTGGTAAATCCACGCTGACTGAGGCGCTGGCGCTCCACGCACATGTAATCTCTGAGGCCGGCGCTGTTCATGGCAAGGCCGGACGTAAAGCTACCGTCTCGGACTGGATGGATATGGAGAAGGAGCGCGGAATCTCTATCGGTTCCTCGGCACTGCAGTTCGAGTACGCGCCCGAGGGGCACACCGGTGAGCCATACATGATCAACTTGGTGGATACGCCGGGTCACGCCGACTTCTCCGAAGACACCTACCGCGTACTCACCGCCGTCGATGCCGCCGTCATGCTTGTCGACGCCTCCAAGGGGCTCGAGCCGCAAACCCTCAAGTTGTTCAAGGTCTGTAAGGCGCGTGGTTTACCGATCGTCACCGTGATCAACAAGTGGGACCGCCCCGGCCGCACTCCACTGGAGCTTGTCGACGAAATCGTCTCCGAAATTCAGTTGCAACCCACGCCAATGTTCTGGCCAGTCGGTGAAGCTGGCGACTTCCGTGGCCTCGCACGTATCTCACCTGATGGCGAAGCAGACGAATACATCCACTTCCTGCGCACTGCGGGCGGCTCTACCATCGCCCCCGAAGAGCACTACTCCCCTGACGAGGCAGTCTCTCGGGAGGGCGACGCGTGGGATGCATGCGTGGAAGAAATCGAGCTGATGACAATGGACGGTGCTGTCCACGACCAGGAGCTCTTCGAAAACTGCACCACCTCGCCCACCATCTTCGCCTCTGCGATGCTCAACTTCGGCGTGCACCAGATTCTGGACACGCTATGCGCGCTGGCTCCATCGCCACGCGGACGGGAGTCAGATCCTGCCGTAGTCGCGGCCGCAACCGGCACTTTCGACGAACGTCGCGATATTGAAAACGATTTCTCCGGCGTCGTGTTCAAAGTGCAGGCAGGCATGGATAAGAACCACCGCGACAACCTGGCTTTCATGCGTGTTGTCTCCGGAGAGTTCGACCGCGGTATGCAGGTCACCCACGCACAATCCGGGCGCACTTTCTCCACGAAGTACGCCCTGACTGTCTTCGGCCGTACCCGCTCCACCGTCGAATCCGCATTCCCAGGTGACATTGTCGGTCTAGTGAACGCTGGCTCCCTGGCACCTGGTGACACGATTTACGAGGGCAACAAGGTGCAATTCCCACCAATGCCTCAGTTCGCCCCAGAGCACTTCCGTACCCTCCGCGCGAAATCCCTGGGCAAGTACAAGCAGTTCCGCAAAGCACTCGACCAACTCGCCGCCGAAGGTGTCGTTCAGATCCTGCGCAATGACTTGCGTGGCGACGCCGCCCCAGTCATGGCAGCCGTCGGTCCTATGCAGTTCGAGGTCATGCAGGCGCGGATGGAAAACGAGTACAACGTGGAGACCGTCACCGAGCCCATCCCGTACTCCGTTGCCCGACGCACCGATGCGGCCTCAGCTGAAGAACTTGGCCGTCAACGCGGCGTGGAGATTTTCACCCGCACCGATGGCGAGCTGATTGCGCTCTTTGGTGACAAGTGGAAGCTCGCCTTCGTGGAAAAGGAGCACCCAGAGCTCACGATGGAGACGTTGGTAGCGGACTAGGTCGCCGATCCGGTTGGCGTCGACAAGCAGTGGAAGCCTGCGAGGTTTCGAACTCACGTCCTCAAACCACGCCGGAGGTGCGCTCTTTTGGCTGCTCATTCCGCTGCGCAAGAAGTGAGACTACGATAACCCCTGTTGCTAGGAATGCTATTACTCCATACAGCAACAGGCGCTCCGTCGCGGAGCCAATGTACTGCGAGGATAATTGCTGGGCATTAGCTGCGTGTCGGTGCATGTTGTATGCCCCGTTCAGCACTCCTAGCATCGCTGCGCTAAAGGCCATGCCGGAAATCTTCTCAATGAATGCCATCGGAAAACGAGGCGACACGGCCCCTCCTCAAGGTCGTAGTTTTACGGGCACGGGCCTCAGCATAAGGTCAGCTAGCTTATGGCGATCATCATGGACACAACGGATGCAAGCAGAATTAGCACTAGAATTGCCATATTGAGCTGCCCCGGCCAGTGCGCATAGTTAAAGCCCACGCCTAAGCCTGCTCGTTTATCGATCAGCTTTGCCGGGTCATCCTTGTTGACATAAAACATGCCCATCTTGAAGTAGTGGTCATTATCAGTCCCCTGCGGTACCCCTCTGCGGTCGTTAGGAAACTTCTCTCCTGCACGATCAGCCGCAACAACAATGTAGACCAGCATTCCGATGCTTCCGAACACTGTAGCCAGCAGAGTCACAATGATGCTTGGCTTTATCCAGCTACTGTAGCTCGGAACGACCATCGCAATCCCGCCCCAAACGAGCCCAATATTCAGGACTGCGGAAAACCATCCCATGCTAGTAACCGAAGCTGCAATGGCAGCACCGTTGCGGTGCTTACTGCGTTCACTGTTTCCGCTGCGGGCATACACCGGAAAAACTGTCATCGGGAGTGCGATGCAAACAAATAGCACCTCTAACGCGAGCGCCAACAGCGGCATCGCGAAGACGGTTCCTAAGGATTTTTCGCTCCAGGCATCAGGTTGAAAATTCCCATCGAAATGCGTGGCGAAGCTATCCGGGATCTCTGGCCAATGCGCCGAAATGACCGCAATTCCCGCGAGGATCACTACCGTTTCGATGACGAATCCGAACCAACTCACCGGGTAGCGCGGAATCCGGCTGCCGCCAACCCCAGTCACGCTTCCCGCCAACGCAGTATCAACACCGGCGAACCACTCCCCTTCCTGCTTCGCCGCCTTCAGCTGTGCACGAGCACGTAACCATAGCCCTAGCCCGAACGGGAGACCACACAGCGAAATAAGGGCAGCGGCATCCTCATTCGGGATCGCAAAGCTAAGTCCGCCAGCAACAACCGCCAGCACGCCGACCGACGCCACGAATTCGCGGCGGACCTTTTCCAAAATAGGTTCGCCGAGATATGATTCCGGCACCCGAACGCCGAATGCGATTTCCTTGGGCGTGGCATAAGGAACGATAAGGAAGGATGCCACGGACAACAGGTTCAGCAGGGCAATGAAGGCGGTCACGCAGGCAGCTCCAGTTCATCGATCGCAGCATCGATAAGCTGATGCAGTTCTTCTGGCGCCACTCCGGCCGTCTTGGCCTTAGCAACAAGTCCCCGCACGTCACGCTCGAGCAAAGTGGTATTGCCGCTAGGGTGAGCAACGACGGAGCCGGATCGACCTGTTGTGAAGATTACTCCTTCTTCCTTGAGCAAGTCATAGGCTTTTTTCACTGTCGCTGGGTTGATACCGAAGTTCATGGCTACCCCACGCACTGAATCAAGTTTGTCCCCTGGCCGCAGCTCGCCACAGGCGATGGCTACGATGATTTGATCATGCAATTGTTGATAAACCGGCGTTGCTTCCTCGGGATTGATGTACATCATCACTCGCTCCAATCTGTACCACCCCCTATAGTACAGATTTGCTGGGTGTGGACGCTAGCACCACCGCCATTGCCGGATGCAAAGCCCGCAAGGGAAGTCAAAATGCGTGGCGACGCAGTCCGCGATACTGTCCCAAGGCGGGAAGCTAAGATCTTGCACGCTACAACATAACGGCAGTGGCGCTGAGGGACGAGGTTCACCGTCTTCGACCCACGGGCATGCCCCGTTGGCTACCCCTGTCCGCATGTTCGTAACGATTCAGCAACGTATCGTTATTAAGCGATTACTGGAGTAAATGAAGGAGTCTTAAACAAGGGCATGCACGGTTTTCTTTATGCGGCGGGTCATTTCGCGTACCTGCGCCGGTGGTTGGTGTGCACTGTATGGCTCATCGTTACTGTTGGCGCGGTCAGCATCGCCAGTCTGAGTGCGCAACCTCTCTCCCGCGCGTTCGATATCCCCGACATGCCCAGCGTGGCTACACGCGAAGAGACTGATGTGCACTTCCCGCCGTCGATAGGCGAGCCTGTCTTGGTTGGCAAGGTGGTCGTGCAGGTACCTGAGGGCAGCACGCTTAACGACGCCGCCAGCCAGGACACCTTGCGCCGTATGATCGCCGAGTTGCAGGCTGACCCCGCCCTCAACGATTCCTTCGAGATTGCAAGCCCGCAGCAGTCCGCTGACAAGTTGCGCTCACGCATGTACGAGGAGAAGTCGAAACTCGGCTATCCCGCCAGCATGATCGAGGGCGATTTCCGTGCAGCTAGCCCAGTAAATGGCCGCAAAGACACCGGCATTTTCGAGCTCAACTATCCTCCTGGCGCCGATCTGAAACAGGCGCGCAAGATCCTAGACTCCTACGATGCTCCCGAGTTTCAGGTGGCTTATTACGGCGATGCATTCACTGGCGACGACACTCTTTCCATGAGTTCCGAGCTGCTGGGATTCGCGGTGGCGGCCTTGGTCCTCATGGCAACATTTGGTTCCCTGCTGGCAGCGGGAATGCCACTGATCACCGCTTTCATCGGCGTCATTCTTGGCCTATCCGGTGTCATGATCGCCTCGCATTTCACCAGCGCCATCAACTTTTTGACGCCTTCACTAGCAACCATGATCGGCATCGCGGTGGGAGTCGATTACGCACTGTTCATCGCAGCACGGTTCCGGAGCGAACTGGTTGGACAGATTGGCAATAACCTCACCCCGGATCAGCTTCGATCCGGCATGAAGCTGCTCTCAAAGGAGCAACGCGCACATGCGATGGGGATCGCCACTTCGACTGCTGGTCGCTCCGTTGTATTCGCCGGGCTCACCGTATTTATCGCGCTTGCCTCGCTCACCGTCATTGGAATCCCTTTCCTGACCGCCCTGGCGCACGCTGCTGCTGCTACCGTCGCGCTCGCTGTCCTCGTGGCGCTAACCCTGCTCCCGGCGCTGTTCGGAGCACTGGGTAAACGTGCATTCGCTGGCCGGGTTCCTTTCTTCAAGGCTCCAGACCCCGAGGATGAACAACCCACACTAGGGCTGTCATGGATCCGTCTGATCAGGGCTTATCCGCTGCGTTTCTTAGCGCCCAGCGTGCTCCTTCTGCTGGTGTGTGCGATCCCGGCGGTGGGCATGCAGCTAGCCATGCCCACGGATTCTTCCGCCCCGCTACACACGCCGACCCGACGCGCTGCGGACATGGTGGAATCTGGTTTCGGCCCAGGCCGCGACTATCCGATGCTCGCCCTTGTCGATGCGTCAATGCTGCCGGAAAAGGAGCGCAAACAAGCCCTGCTCTCCACAGCCCAATCCATCAAGAAGGTCGAGGGCGTGGCACACGTCCAGCCGACCCGCGCCACCTCGAATCTTGCGGCGGTGGAGCTGCTGATCACCACCCAGTATTCCGCGACTGATCACCGCGCGGCGCAGACGCTGGACAGATTGCGGGCGCAGGAGGCGTCGACAAGCGTGCGCTATGGAATCACCGGTATGACGCCTGTGTTCGTTGACCTTTCCCAGCGTCTTTCGGATGCGCTTCTGCCCTACATTTCATTGGTGCTGGTGTTGGCATTCCTCACCCTCATCGCAGTATTTCGTTCGCTGTGGGTGCCGCTCATCGCCACGGCTGGCTTTTTGCTCTCCATCGCCGCCACCTTTGGCATCACAGTGGCGTTGTTCCAAGAGGGTTGGTTTGGGCTTGTCGACGACCCCCAGCCACTCATCTCGTTTCTGCCGATCATCCTGATAGGTCTGGTTTTCGGCCTCGCGATGGATTACCAGGTGTTCTTGGTGTCCCGTATGCGTGAGGGCTGGGAAGCTGGAAAATCTGCAGCTGATGCCGTATCCAACGGTTTCAAGCACAGCGCCCGTGTGGTTACTTCGGCCGCCCTCATCATGATCGCGGTGTTCGCTTCGTTCATGTTCCACGATGCTGTCTTCATCAAAACGATGGGCTTCGCCCTAGCCGTCGCTGTATTCTTTGATGCCTTCATCGTCCGGATGACTATCATCCCAGCACTGATGTTCCTACTTGGCGAACGCGCTTGGCGGCTTCCCTTGGCAGCTCAAGAAGCTCGTCCCCCGCAGCTAAAGGTGGAAAACGCCCATCAGGATGAGCACCACAGCCACAAAGTACCCAGCAAAAGCTGACACCTGCGTCTGATGTTCTCGGGCCCATTCAAATCCGCGGCCCGCCGGGCTCTCTGGGTACTTACGCACAAATCCCACCAGGACCGCGGTCAACGCCGGCAGGCTCAGCGCAAGCGTTGCATACAGCACTAGCGTGGTGTACTTGATCAGCGAGGAAAAACCGCTCGCGCTCAGATACGCTAACCCGCCGAAAAACGGCACCGAGGTGAAAGACTGCACTACGCCGAGCACAAAGCCAGTCAGGACCGTTTTCACGGAGGGTGCTCGCAGCGGATCCAGAATCTTTTGAATCAACCCGGAGGAATCTCCGCCCCGCATTGTCAGAACCGCACCCAGCACGCCAGTGGCGATCAGCAAAATACCAAAAACGGGAGAATCGAGGATGTTCTTGACCTTAGACTCCACCAAGTTGAAAAGAAGCAGGGTCGGGATGGACGCCACAAAGACTCCCAACCAGTCGCCACCAACGAGTAGCGCCGCCACTTGCGGGTATTTCGCTCTGGGGCCGAGCACCACACCGATGGCGACAATGACCCCGATCAGCAGCACATTGACGGAATCCATCAAGGCAAAACTCAACGCATGAAGCACTAAGGCACGCTCCGAATTGTAGGAGAAACTAAACTATTGAAACTGATTCTACCCACCCCGCATGTAGCGACTCCGCTACTGATATGGTTTTCACCAAACGCCCCCAAAGAACACAATATTGAGGAAATAAAGTGAGCAGGAGAGAAGACAAAAAGGCGGAAACCAAATTCGCCTTGGCGCGGGCTGCAGCTAATCTGACCATTGCGTCCGGAATCGATGGCGCAACAGTCGCGGAAATTGCGAAGAACGCCCACGTTTCCACCAGAACCTTCCACAATTATTTTGACACTCGAGACGACGCTCTGCGTTTCTACATGCAGTGCGCGATCCATCAGTATGGCGAAGCCATCGAGCGTGCTCCCAAAGAACTTAATCTCCTCGACACGGTTGAATACATCATGCTCAACTCTATCCGTGAAGACGACGAAAACTTGGAAAGCGTCGCCAAGCTATTCGCCCTCGGTCAGCAGTATGAACTACTCAAGTTCAACCCGAATGACCCGGAAATCGCGGAGATCACCGGTTGTGTCCAGTCGCTTTACCGTAAGCGCTACCCGGAAATGGCCCCTTATCAAGTCGACCTGATCACCATCATTTCTACCCAGTCGCTAGCTGCCTTGCTCATCCAGTTCCTACATGGTGGACTCCTGGAACGAAGCACCGCCAACGCCGAGCGACTCATTAAAGACTGCGTGAACATTTTGCGCGTTGGTTTCGCGGAAGCACTACACTCCAAGTAATGAACCACTTGGAGTCGCCTACCTCCCTCGCAGACATCGCGGTTGATGGCGCTGTGAAGCAGGCGCTGATCGACGCCCAGTTCAGCGCACTCCTGGGCCCAGTTACCGCCACCGAGGTCGCACAGGTCAGCGAGCTAGGCTTCGAGGTGCGCTACGCTGCTTCCGGCCGATCCGACATGACTTTCCCAGCCCTCAAAGTAGCGGAGCTAGCTGCTGATGGATGGCTATGGACGTCGCCACGCATGCAGGCAGCAGCGGAAGCCTTCGGCATTCCGGAGTTGTGGGGACAGCAGCCCGCGGAACACCCAAGCTTCGTTCGAGCAGCCCGCACCCTCCATGACGGCGCCCCGGTCCAGCGCGCTCCCCTGCCCGACGGCCGAGAGGTGATTTTGGCGCTGGAACCACAACTCCCGGCCGTCCCACCAGCAGATGCCTTCTTGTTCGCTGCGGGGCTGCCCGCTACCACTGCTGCGCGTGCTATTACCGCCTACGCTGTCACCTCTCATGCAGATGTTTCCAGCCTCCTGCTCGACATGGAAATTCCCTACGACCTGCCCGGCGGCATGCTTCTCGACGACATCCGCGCCGATGCCGCGTACCTCTCAATAGAGAACCAACTGCTTTTCGATGCCCTCGTCCCGCATCAACCAGGAAACCTTCATTTCCCCAACAACACTGCCGAATTCACCACGCCACGCGGTCCACTCACCGCGACCGCAAGCGTGGTAGCTACCGTCACTGGTGAAACATGGACGTGGGCGTGGGCTGACACCCGCCTGCCGCTTTCTGCACTTGGCGCTGCCAACAACGTGCGCGCCTTTGGCTTCGCTAACCGGATCCCGGCATTGTGCACTGCCTCCCTTCCGGTGGAACGGGCGCAGGCCTGGGGGTTAGAAAGCGTGGTCAAACCGATTCTCGGCGTCTGGACGCATTCATTCATTCCGCTAACTGCCGACACCTACGCAGTGGCGTTAATCTCCCACCCTGCTTTGCAGCTACCGCCACCTACCCCGGAGGCAGTTCGTGCCGTGTTGGACACCACCCTGCCCGCGCGGATAGCTAAGGAACGTGCGTTGGCAGCCTATGCGCATGCACGCGGGTTAGGTCGAAGCGGCGACAACCTCACGGTCGCTGGCACTCCCGTTGCTTCGGCTTAGGACAGAACTTCCCGGTACTGAGTCGGGTCCACATGGGAGGCACGCTCCGGTGTGAACTGTGGGTTTCGATCCTTGTCCACCAGCACTGCGCGCACGCCTTCCACAAAGTTCGGCTGACGGCGCAACACGGAACCAATGGCATATTCATTGTGCAAGCCCTTCTCCAGGCTCACTGCCTGCTCATTCGCCGTGTAGAGTTCGGTAGTTGCTACGACGGATGCAGGATTCGCATTGCTCATGTTCTCTCGCACCAGATCCACAAATTCGGCGTTTTCACATGCTTCCAACGCTGCTTCGATTTCCTCCCACGTGTCATGTCCGAAACAATCCTCGATTTCCGGCAGGAAACGCTTGAGTTGAGAAGCCTCCTCGAATGGCTCGGCGTACTTTTCCAGTGCTTCATCAATCGACTCAGCAATGACCATGGCACTGAAATCTGTGATGTTTCCGCTCGGCACGAAATGCGTTGCCAGCCCAGTAAACAGCAAGTCTGCTGGGCTCAGCCGGTAGCCCGTCACACCGATGAACTTAGCGACGGCAGGCAGTGGCCGCCCCTCGTGGCTCTCCACATTCAAGCTCATATAGGACACCCCGACATCCGGCACGAAGCCGATTGCCACCTCAGGCATCGCGGCAACCACTTTCTCGCTGATAACCCGGTGGCTGCCGTGCACGCTGAGCCCCAGGCCACCGCCCATGACCACGCCATTGATCACTGAAACATAAGGCTTCGGGAAGTTCGCAATCTGCGCATTCATCGTGTACTCGAGTTGCAGGAATCGATCTCCCCAGTCGTGATCGCCAGCTACCGCTTTGTCACGTACCAGTTTGATGTCTCCACCAGCACAGAATGCTCGCTCAGACCCAGAAATCAGCACCACTCGATGCACCTCAGGATCCTCACGCCATTCTTCCAACGCAGCAGAAATGATCTCAACCATTTCAAAATCAATGGCGTTGAGCGCCTTAGGCCGATTGAGTTCAATAACCCCCGTGGAGGCACGAGTGTAGGTCAAAGCATGAGGTGCGCGTTCGATGTTGTCCATATCCCAAAGTTTGCCACATCAGGGAGCCGCGGGCAGTGGGCTTGAGAGGTGAAGATTACGGGTCGGGTTCTTGGTGGCGCCGGCGCGGCTCCGCTCCTACTCCGCTCCGCTCCGCTTCCCCACCTCCGCGAACCCCTTTTGCCGAACTTACCTGGATGTCGCTAATTTCCAATAACAGCGACCTGCAAACCTCGGCAAAAGGGGTTCCGCGATTCGCTGTAAAACGCACGATGCCCGCCACCAGGGCGGGCATTCGCTTCGAACAACTACTTCTTTTTCTTCTTTGGCTTCTTGGACTTCGTCTCTTCTTCGATTCGCTCGGCTTCCAGCTTGGCGGCCACGTCTGGGACGTATCGGAAATCTGAGCGTGGCGGACGAACATAATCGTTGGTGGACTCAGGTCGGTCCGGAATCTCGGGCAGTGGGCGCTCGATTTTCTCGTAAGGAATTGAAGATAGCAAGTGATTGATAACGTTGATGCGGGATCGCTTCTTATCTTCGGATTCCACTGTGTACCAAGGCGCGGACGGGATATCCGTATGGATGAACATTTCATCCTTAGCCCGGGAGTAATCTTCCCAACGAGTAATAGACTGCAGATCCATGGGGGACAGCTTCCAGCGGCGCAGTGGATCATTAAGCCGTGACTTGAAGCGTTTTACTTGTTCTTCGTCTGAGACTGAGAACCAGTACTTGCGCAGCAGGATGCCATCCTCGACGAGGAGTCGCTCGAAGATGGGTGCTTGGTGCAGGAAGCGTCGGTATTCCTGGGAGGTGCAGAACCCCATCACCCGTTCCACGCCACCTCGGTTGTACCAAGAACGGTCAAAGATGACGATTTCGCCGGCAGTAGGAAGCTTTTCTACGTACCGCTGGAAGTACCACTGTCCCTGCTCGCGGGAGTTCGGTGCTGGGAGCGCCTCGATGCGACAGGTACGTGGGTTGAGGTATTGGGTGATCCGCTTGATTGCGGAGCCTTTGCCAGCAGCATCTCGCCCCTCCATGATGATGACCACGCGGGCGCCAGTTTCAACAACCCACTGCTGCATCTCAACAAGCTCAGCTTGCAGGCGCTTCAGTTCGGCTTCGTAGGCTTCTTTGGAAAGCTTCGGTGGTTTGACTGCGTCCTTTTTTCCCATAACTACCAGCCTACTTGCCTAGCACACCGCATCTGAAATTCTGGGAAAGGCTAGCGTTCGACCTTAAACTCGGCCATTTCATCCCACTCCCGTTTGCCCGGAATAGCGGTGTTAATAATGGTCGGAGTTTTCGCCAGCAGCTTCGGCATATCCACGCAGGCTTGTTTGAAGTGCTCGGAGCCTACATGGGCCTCCGCGGCATCATCTTCAAATCCTTCCACGAGGATGAACACATCCGGTTCATCGGTGGACTTGTACCACTCAAAGAAGAGGCAACCTGCCTCGGCGCGGGTGGCGTTGGTAAACGCTGCGACCTCATCACGGAAGCTATCGACGAATTCTGGGCGCACTTTGTATTCCACGTTGATTAGGATCATGCGCTCAAGCGTAGCGACAAATCGTTGACACGTCGAAGCCATGGCCTCGCTTAAGTATTCGAAGAACCGCAATACGCTGCAACATAGCGCGGGTTCAGACTGCAAAGAATTAGAACTCTCTAACTCCTATTTTCGAATGACCTCAAAAGATGTCTGTTGCCATCTTTAGTGTTATCGCTATTCCAAAAAGAGGCCGCATTCCGCCGCCCGGACTACCCAAGGAGCACTGAGCATCATGACTTTCTCCCAGCCACAGCAACCAATTGAATCATTCAACCAGTACCATCCTCAGCAAGGCGTACCATCAGGCAACAAACTTGCTCCCAAGAAGAAGGGCGGCTGCCTGAGATGGGGAGCGATTGTTGGCGGCGTGCTCTTCCTTGCCGCTGCCTGCAACGCGGTCATGGGCGGCGCAGAAAACACAACGAGTCCCACCTCCACCAGCAGCACAGTCGCTGTGTATACGCCAGCACAAATTGCCCAAGCGCCAAGCAAGGAAACAACACCCGTTGAAAACACGGAGGTGGCCGTCGTCGACAAGCCAGCGAAGGACGATCCCGCTAGCGCCGTTCCTGCGCCAGCCAAGCCTCTTTCCCGCCAGCAGGAAACCCCGAAAGCCAGCGCTGAGGAACGTTCTGCACTCCGGAAGGCGGAATCCTATTCGAAGATGATGCACATGTCTAAGGCTGGTATTTACGATCAGCTGACGAGCCATTACGGAGAACAATTCTCTCCGGAGGCCGCACAATACGCAGTGGAGAACCTACAGGCAGACTACAAGAAGAATGCCTTGGAGAAAGCAAAGACTTACCTATCTCAGATGAGCATGTCACCAAGCGCAATCTACGACCAGCTAACTTCCCAGTACGGTGAGCAGTTCACTGCGGAAGAAGCTCAGTATGCGGTGGATAACCTAGCACCTTAGGCAGTTACTCCAACTCCTCCCCGAGCTCCATCCACTGCATCTCCAGCTCTTCGAGCTCAGCGTTAACCGCCTGCAGCGCTGTGCTGAGCTCGGTGAGCTTCTCGGTTTCCATGTCCGCAGCAGCCACAGCCATGTCATCATTCAGTGACGCTACGCGTGAGCGCAGCTTATCCATTTTTCTTTCCAGCGCATTCATTTCCTTCTGTATTTTGCGCTGAGTGGCCGAATCGACCTTCGGAGCCTCCCGCACCACCTCGGACTTCTCACCCAAGTCGATCACGCCACCTTCTAAAGAGGCAGCCGTTGCACGCCGACGCAGATACTCCTCAATACCACCCGGAAGGTTGGTGAGCTTGCCGTCACCAAACAACGCCCAGGTGGAGTCACATACCCGCTCGATAAGATAGCGATCGTGGGAGATCACTACGAGGGTGCCTGGCCAGCCATCCAACAGGGATTCCAGCTCCTGCAGGGTGTCAATGTCCAGGTCATTCGTCGGTTCATCTAAGAGCAACACGTTTGGTTCCGCCATGAGCACTCGAGTCAGCTGCAGCCGGCGTCGTTCGCCACCAGAAAGATCCCCGACTGGGGTGCGCTGACGCTTAGCGGAAAAACCGAGACGCTCTGCCAGCTGTGAGGCGGAAATTTCCTTCTTGCCGATGGTCACGTAGCTAGCTATCTGCTCCACGGCGTCGAGAAGCCGCAGTGTCGGGTCCAGGTCATCAAGTTCCTGACGCAGCCACCCCAAGGATACGGTCTTCCCCTCAATACGCCGGCCGGCATTCAGCGGATGCTCCCCCGCAAGCGTGCGCAGCAGGGTAGTTTTTCCGGAACCGTTAACGCCGACCAGACCAATGCGCTCGCCCGGCGCGAGGCGCCAGGTTAGATCTTCTGCAAGGATCCGACCATCCGGTGCGCTCACAGTCGCATCTTCGAGCTCGATTACTACCTTGCCTTGTCGCTTTTTAGAAAAAGCCATGAGTTCAACCGAATCGCGTGGGGCCGGTACGTCTGAGATCAGAGCTTCTGCCGATTCGATACGGTAGCGAGGCTTGGAGGTACGCGCTGGGGCACCGCGACGCAGCCACGCGAGTTCTTTGCGGGCCAGGTTCTGCCGACGTTGTTCGATGGCATCCGCCTGACGGGAGCGCTCGGCGCGGGCGAAGGTCCAATCGTTGTAGCCACCTTCATAGGTATCAACAACGCCGTCATGTACTTCCCAAGTCTTGGTTGCCACCGTGTCCAGGAACCAGCGGTCGTGTGTGACTACCACGAGCGCCATCTTTGCGTTCAGCAGATAGGATGCCAGCCATTGCACACCCTCAACATCCAGGTGGTTGGTCGGCTCGTCCAGAATAATGAGGTCCAGTTCCTGCACAAGCGCAGCGGCCAGATTCACTCGTCGCCGCTCACCACCAGACAAATTGGATACCAGCGTATCCAGCCCGAGGTCGACGATCCCTAGCCCGCCCAACACCTCGCGCACCGCAGCATTGGATGCCCATTCGAAGGTCTGCAATCCCAGCGGTGCGAGCACCGCTTCTGCCACCGTGTGCTGTGGGTCCAGCTCCGCGCGCTGCGTAACGACGGCCATTCTTAGGCCACTATTGTGCGAGACCCGCCCCTGATCTGGCGGTTCGATGCCGGTAAGCACTTCGAGCAAGGTGGTTTTACCACCACCATTGAGTCCGACGACGCCTATGCGCTCACCAGATTGAACCCCCAGCGATACCCCATCAAGCAGGGTCTTCAAGCCAAAGGACTTGGATACATTTTCGAGATTGATCAGGTTTGCCATGGTGACAGCCAATTCTAGTGCATAGGCACCCCCAATTCGCTATTGCAACTTCTTTTCAGTTACATTAATGATCATGACTACCACTAATATGAAAGCATTCGGAAGCGCGCTTGCGCTCTCGACTTTGCTCACCGCATGCTCGGCTCCAGAAGTCGACAGCCCTACCGCAGAGCTACCTGCACTGGGGCAGCCGCTCAGCGAAACCATGTCAGCCTCGCCCCGCATCCTCATCAGCCACCAAGGCGGGCTAATCACCCTCGATGAAAAGAGCGGCACAATCCTCCACCAGGTAGATCAACCCGGGTTCTACCGGCTCGCTGGCGCAGGGGACGGACGACACATCATGGTGACGAATGGCAACGAATTCCAGGTCTATGACGCAGCCATTTCAGAACAGCCACATGGCGACCATTCCCACTACTACGCTGGCACCCCGGCGCTCACCTCAGCTTCCTTCCCGGCAGCCCACGCGGGCCACGTGGTCACCCATGCCGGCAAGACGGCCTTGTTTGCCGACGGCTCAGGAGAGGTGCAGACTTTTGATCCGATGACATTGGCGGACGCGAAGCCACAAGCGGTGAAATCCTCGGTCGGCGAGGCACACCACGGCGTCGCCGTCCCGCTGTCTGACGGCAGCATGCTCCATACCAAGGGCACTGAGAAGGAACGTCACACCATCGTTCAGATCAAAGATGGGAAAGAGAGCGCGGTAACCACTGACTGCCCCGGCGTCCACGGCGAAGCAACCACGATGAGAGACACCGTAGTCTTCGGCTGCACAAATGGACCCATCATTTTCCGTGACGGACAATTCCACAAGATTCCTGCCGCGGGATATCAACGCAACGGCAACCTTGCTGGCAGTCCGGTATCGCCGATCGTTCTCAGTGATGAGAAAGTGGACAAAGATGCTGATGCGGAACACCCAACCAAAGTAGCTCTCATTGACTCAGAGAACAGCAGCTACCGTAGCGTCGAGCTTGGGTCTTCCTATTGGTTCCGCTCGCTCGCACGGGGCCCGAAAGGCGAAGCACTAGTACTGACCTACAACGGTGAGCTGAATGTCATCGATCAGGAAACTGGTGAAGTAACCAAGAAGATCCCGGCAATTTCAGCGTGGGAAGAAAAGGAAAACTGGCAGGAGCCAGGACCAATCTTGCAGGTAGCAGGTGAGAAAGCCTACGTCACCGACGCTGCCAACAAGAAGCTTGTAGTTATTGACCTAGTGAGCGGAAAAGTGGAAAAGCAAATCCAGCTTGAAGTTGCTCCAGTGGAAATGTCCATCGCAACTGGCAAGGCTCCGAACCTAGAGGAAGCGCGCGCACCACACCGCCATTAGGCGTCATGCCAGTTCTGCCCCTGCCGCCGGCCCTTGTGCGATAGCGGTGGCAGTGGCGACTCCGGCGTCGATAAGCGCCTCGGCAACCTCGGCAGCCTGTGTCTGCGATTCACACAAAAATGCGCAGGTAGGACCCGAGCCGGATACGACTCCGGCCAAGGCGCCCGCATCCACCCCTACTCGCAGCGTGCGCCGCAGCTCCGGCAGCAGTGAAAGTGCCGGAGCCTGGAGATCATTCGCCAAATGTTGTGCCACTTCGCGCGCATCACCACTCAAGAGCGCCGTACTCAATGCATCCACGGAACCGGCCCGAGCCAAGTCCGGCCGAGCAGCCCGCATTTCGTCGAGTTTTCCGAATACCCTCGGGGTGGAAAGTCCCGCGGAATTGAAAGCCAATGCCCAGTGGAAAGTTCCGCGGCTGAGCATCGGAACTAACTGCTCGCCCCGCCCAGTACCCAGCATGGTTCCACCTAACAGAGTAAACGGAACGTCGGATCCGAGCTGCGCCGCAATCTCGAGGAGCTCTTCTTGGCTGAGGCGCGTGCCGTAGGATTCCAGCACCTTGTTCATGACCAATAGTGCCGTCGCCGCATCAGCGGAACCGCCTGCCATGCCGCCCGCAGTGGGAATGCCCTTGTTTAGGGTGAGCTCTAGCATCGGCACTGGGGCGCCGCCACGTGCACGGTGCTTTTCGACGACCATGTCGACCGCCCGCCACACCAGGTTATCTGGAGTGGTCGGAACCTCCGCGGCTCCAAGACCAATGACTTCCAGCCCGCGCACCACGCTGCCCGACTGGGGTGGAGAATCACCATCAATTGAGGTCACGGTGAGTTCATCCGCGAGGGAAAGCGACTGGAATACGGTGCAGAGTTCGTGGAAGCCATCCTCGCGGGCATCACCGACACCAAGATGCAGGTTCACCTTGGCATGCCCGCGTCCGCGTACCGATGTCATCGCGCAACCCCCGCAAGCCGAACAAAGTCAGTCACGCTGAGTTTTTCGCCCCGCAGGCTCGGCGCTATACCTGCTGACCGGAGTGCCTGCTCTGAGGCCTCTCCCCCACCGAAATACCCGGACAGCGCTGCGCGTAGCGTCTTGCGTCGCTGTGCAAAGGCCGCATCGATCACTGGGAATACCTGCTTCCGGGTGGCATCGTCGAGAGGCCAAGGTTCAGTTCCTGGCGCAAAACGATCAATACGCACCAGGCCCGATTCAATCTTCGGCGCAGGCCAGAACACGTTCTTTCCGATTGACCCTGCACGGCGAACATCACCGTAAAACGCTGCTTTCACGCTGGGTACCCCGTAGATCTTGGAACCAGGCTGTGCCGCCAATCGATCCGCGACTTCCGCCTGCACCATGACCAAAACACGCTTGATGGAAGGAAACTCTGCCAACAGGTGCAGGAGCACGGGGACAGAAACGTTGTAGGGGAGGTTTGCTACCAAGGCAGTCGGCTCCGGCGCACCCGCATCCCGGAAATCCTGGGCACTGATATGCAGCGCGTCCTTCAAAATGATGCGCAAATTCTCTTGGTATTCCGATGCCCGGCTCGCGACGGTGTTCGGGAGCTCTGCTGCAAGCCGCGGATCAATTTCCACCGCAGTGACATCAGCTACGGTATCCAACAGCGCCAGTGTCAGCGAGCCCAAGCCTGGCCCCACCTCAACCACATGATCGCTTTCATTAACGTCCGCAGCAGCAACGATCATGCGCACGGTATTGGGATCATGCACGAAGTTCTGCCCCAACTTTTTCGTCGGGGTGACATCCAGTTTCTCGGCAAGCTGCCGGATTTCTACTGGTCCTAAAAGACTGGCTGTGGGGCGGGATTCCATAAGAATAAAGAGTATCCCAATGCGGGAAAATCTGTCCCATCGCTCAGCGACTCTGGAACAGAAACTGCCACTCTTCCAGAATCTAACGCATGCCGAGCTTTGACGTACACGCTGGCCATGCTCCCCAGCCTTGACCCGCCTGTACCTTCTCGGCCACTGCAATTTGCTGCTCACGGGTCGCTAGGTGCGCCTGTGGTGCGTACTCGCCGCCCCCATAAGCTAGCCAAGTAGACGGGGTGAACTGAAGACCGCCGGAGAAACCATTGCCGGTGTTGATAGCCCAATTGCCACCAGCCTCACACTGCGCGAGAGCGTCCCAGACTGAGCCACCAGCCACCGAAGGTGCTGACGGCTTTTCCTTAGTGCCACGCTTAACTTTGGCTGGGACCGGTGCCTTAACCTCGGTCTCCTTGATGACCTTCTCGGAAACAACCTTGCCGTTTTCCTTGACGACGCTCTTGGTAACGTCCTTCTTTCCCGGAACGGCAGGAGTTATTTCCTTCTCTTCACCCTTGGCTAATTCTGGATCGTCGATGAACTCCGGCGCTGCTTTGAAATCCTCAACTGCGCTGACTTCATCCATATCGACATGGACAACATTGATTTCTGCATTATGGTCCACAATCTCATCCAGAGCTGGCGTGACTTTATCGTCACCATCCACCGCGATGCCCTTGTCCGCAAGAACGTCAGCGACTGTGGCAGCCGCCACCTGGGTATATGTAACCTGGCCACCATTGTTGAGCTTCAGAATCTTTGGGGTGGTGACATCGACGGTCAGCCCATCGAGTGGGATTTCCTGGTCGGCTGGCAAAGAAATCTTGTCCGCAGCCTTAATGTCTAGCTGCTTGGCCAGTTCGTCGACAGTGAGGGCGGTGGACATCATCTGCTGTGGCTTGCCGTCAATAACCACTGCCACTGGGCGCGCAGAACGGACGGTAATACGGTCCCCATTGTTCAACGCTTGGCCCGGAGTTGGCGCAACCAAATCCTGCGCCTGTACTTTCACACCGGCCTGGTCAAGCGCCCCGGCCACGTCGCCGGAAAAGGTGGCAAGGGTGATCTGCTCACCGTTGATGTCGAGCGTGACATCCTTCTTCATCCCGACGGCGGAGACACCGCCGACAAGCAGAGTTGCCAACATGCCACCGGTTGCCATGCGCAGTGGAATTGAATGTGCGGAGTTCAGCCGGTTAATTCGAGACTTTTGGTGCATACCCACGATTGCTACAACTCAAATCTTAAAACTCGGGAACAGTACAGTGCGACACCCATACAATCGAGCGATCTTCTCAATTGCAGGGATCCAACTTCATGCTTTGTCACGGTACGGTAACAAGTTGTTGAAGTCCAGCACATTTGCGGCCGCGCCCAAATCACGCCAGTGTAAGAAAAACACGCCAAATAACAATTCATCACACACATCACAACCGAGCTGGGGTTTTCCAGAGCTGTGAATTACGTTAAAAATCCCCGAGCTGTTACGCAGGCCACAATCAGACTAAAGGGCTAAGCCATATACTCGGTCAAACGCCGCATTCACCGCAGCGACAACCTCCCGCGGATCTTCTCCCCGGGCTTCAGCCAAACAGTAGGCGGTGTGTCCGACAAAGGCCGGCTCATTGCGAGCCCCTCTGAACGGTTCGGCCGTCATATACGGCGCATCAGTCTCAATGAGGAATTGTCCGGCAGGCGCCAATCGGGCAGCTTCACGAAGCTCGGTATTGCGTTTGAAGGTCACGTTTCCCGCGAAACTCAACACATAGCCTCGATCGAGCGCTTGCTTAGCGACGTCAAGCGGAGAAGAGAAGCAGTGCAAGATGATAGCCACAGGAGTCGGTGAATCCGCGAGCATCCGCATCAGATCAGCATCTGCCTCGCGATTATGAATCATCAGTGCTTTGCCGGAAGATACCGCTAGGTCAATATGCCACCGTAGCGCCTCCTCCTGAGCGGACAACGGCGCGCATTCTTCTGACTTTCCAATCCAATAGCTGTCCAACCCGGTTTCTCCGATAGCTACGCAACGGGGATCGGCCGCCATCTCGGTGAGGCGTTGCTTGGCGACGTCGTCAAGCTCGAGGGCGCGGGTGGGATGGATGGCGCATGCGGCATACACACGCTCATGATGCTGCGCCGCTTGCAGCGCCAGCTCCGCCTCGGCGAGACCGTCTCCAACAGTACAGATCCGGTCCACGCCTGCGGCAACGGCACGGTCCACTATGTCCCGAACTTCGTCCTCAGACACCGCGCCGCAGGAGGCGAGATGGGTGTGGGCATCTACCAGCCCCGGCAGGAATTCGGCGGGTTCTGGAATTGGTCGAGGCTTTTTCTTAGACACGGCACTCCATCCTAGCGACCAGACAACCTACTTCCACATCCCGCAACACCCGAACTGAAAACAACACTATTGTGCGACCGGTGCCCATTCCGGCCCAGTCTGACCCAATTCGGACTCGAGCTTAGCGATGAGCGGTTTAGGCTTAGACAGCTCAGTGCCTGGCACTACCTCAACTCGCTGCCACACAGCTTGCTGCTGGGTGTAGTCGCCAGTAATTACCGGATACGTGCGCCCTGCTTCCGGCAGGTTCACTCCCACTGGGGCTACCGGCATATCATCCTGCACTTCTTCGATCGAAGGAGTAGCCGCCCAAACACCGGTACGTCCCAGCGTCTCATGAACAGACTGCGCAATATGTGGCAGATACGGCGTAAGTAGCGTGTTGCAGTCAGACACCACCTGCAAGGCAGTGTGCAGCACAGTGGCCAGACGCTCACGCTGCGACTCGTCCTTGGCTAGCTTCCACGGCTCCATCTCTGCAATGTATGCATTGGCTTCACCCACCACGTGCATTGCGTGCGTGATACCGGCCTTAAATTTGTTATGCTCCAGCGCCTCGCCGACAATGTCGAAAGCGTCGGATGCCAATTGCAGAATCTGACGATCCGCATCCTTAAGCTCACCCGGCTCTGGCACCGCGCCGAAGTTCTTGTGAGCCATGGACACCGTTCGATTCACCAAGTTGCCCCAACCATTGGCCAACTCGTTGTTCACGCGGCGGACAAATTCGTCCCAGGTGAAATCGGTGTCATTGTTCTCAGGGCCGGCGACGGCGATGAAGTAGCGCAGCGGATCGGGACCGAACTCTTTCAGGAAGTCCTTGACATAGATGACCACGCCCTTAGATGAAGAGAATTTGGAGCCGGACATCGTTAGGTATTCCGAGGAAACTACCTCTGTTGGTAGCTCCAGCGCACCCAATGAGCCCCATTCTCCCCCACGAGCGCCTTCTCCGCGGTAACCGAGCAACTCCGCTGGCCAAATCTGGGAGTGGAAAGTGATGTTGTCCTTGCCCATGAAGTAGAAGGACTGGGCCTCCGAGTTGTTCCACCACTCGCGCCAAGCCTCTGGGTTGCCGGAACGATAGGCCCACTCGATCGAGGCAGAAAGGTAGCCGACAACGGCATCGAACCAGACATACAGCTTCTTAGCGTTATCATCTTGCCAACCATCCAGTGGCACTGGGACGCCCCAGTCAATGTCACGGGTCATCGCACGCGGGCGAATATCCTCGAGCAGGTTGAGCGAGAATTTCAGAACATTCGGGCGCCAATCCTCGCGCCCCTTGAGCCACTCCGCGAGTGCCTCGGCGATTGCGGGCAGGTCAAGAAGGAAGTGCTCGGTTTCGATGAACTTGGGGGATTCGCCGTTAATCTTGGACACCGGATCAATGAGATCGGCGGGATCCAGCTGATTGCCACAGTTATCGCACTGGTCTCCTCGTGCGCCTGCAGCCCCACAAATGGGACAGGTGCCCTCGATGTAGCGGTCTGGGAGCGTACGCCCAGTCGAGGGGCTGATAGCCCCCATCGTGGTCTGCTTGATCATGTATCCGTTGTCATGCAGCCCGCGGAACAACTCTTGCACCACCTGGTAGTGATTACGAGTGGTAGTACGGGTGAACAGATCGTAGGTCAATCCAAGTCCAGCAAGGTCCTCGACGATCTGGCGGTTGTAGCGGTCTGCAAGCTCTTGGACCAGAACGCCTTCCTTTTCCGCTTGCACCAACAGTGGCGTTCCGTGCTCGTCGGTACCGGAAATCATCAGAACATTCGAACCACGCATTCGCTGGAATCGCGCAAAAACGTCAGAAGGAACGCCGAAACCCGCCACATGTCCAATGTGACGGGGTCCGTTGGCGTAGGGCCAGGCAACAGCTACGAGCACAGACTTAGTCATGGGAATTACCTTACTAAGACTGGCTGGCTTGTTGTGAGTTAGGCTCGCGGTGCTTTTCGACGCCCATGGCTGCGCTTGGCGCGCTCCTCCATTTCTCGGTGAATCCGGCCCTCCCGCGCTAGGCGACGCTGGAAGCGCTGGTGTTCCTTTTGCTCAAGGTAGTTCGGATCCTCACTTAGCCCCTTTACCAGGGCAAACATCAGCATTACCAGAATGATCAGGAAGGGGCTCGCCACCACGATTGTGACGTTCTGCAAGTTGGCCAGGGAGTCTTCTCCTCCAGCGAGCAGCATGGTCAAACCAATCACAGCCGTGAGCACACCCCATACGCCGGTGATCCATGGCTTTGCCTCGAGACGGCCATTCTGGCTCATCGAGCCCATGACCGTGGAAGCCGAATCCGCAGAGGTGATAAAGAATACTGCGAGTAACACCATGGCAAGAGCAGAAGTGATCTGTCCTGCCGGCAACTCATGCAGCATGTCAAACAGGATGCGTTTGGAGTCGCCCTCGCCCCAGACAGAACGACCGTCTCGCTCGAAGATCACTGCGGTGCCACCGAAGATGGCAAACCACACTACGGTCACTGCGGAAGGGATCAGCAGCACACCCAGGATGAACTCCCGAATGGTACGGCCACGAGAAATACGGGCGATGAACATGCCAACAAACGGGCTCCAAGACATCCACCACACCCAGTAGAAGATGGTCCATCCGCTGAGCCACTCCCCAGCAGTGCCGTCCGCGGACTCTGCGGTACGTCCCGCCATCTCGGCAAAGTTAGCGAGGTAAGCGCCGACGCTTCCCGGGATGAGGTTAAGGATGGACACGGTTGGCCCAAGTACGAATACGAAAATGGCGAGCAAGGCAGCCAACACCATGTTCGTGTTGGACAGCAGCTGAATACCGCGCCCCACGCCAGACATTGCGGAGAGCAAGAAGGCTAGCGTCAGAACCAAAACAATTCCGATGACCGTCTTCTGGCTCGGATTATCGATCAATCCGCTGGCAGACAGGCCGGCGTTGATCTGAGTGGCACCAATGCCCAAGGAACATGCCGTGCCGAAAAGGGTGGAAACGATGGCCAGAATGTCGATGAGCTTCCCCCAGACGCCATCTGCGCCCTTCTTGCCGATGAGCGGTATGAACGCGGAGCTCAGCAACTGCTTATGTCCCATACGGAAAGTGGCATACGCGAGCGCCAGGCCGACGATGGCGTAGAGCGCCCATGGGTGCAAGGTCCAGTGGAACAAGGTAGTGGCAAAGGCTATGTCCACTTCGTGAGACTCGTGCCCAGGGACGCCAGTTCGGTAGAAGGTCAATGGCTCAGTGGCGCCGAAGAACATTAGGCCGATACCCATACCGGCAGCAAACATCATGGCTACCCAGGATGGCGTGCTAAATTCGGGGGCTTCGTCATCGCGCCCCAAGCGGATGGAACCAAATTTGGAAGCCGCGATCACGAGAACAAATGCTACAAAGATGGTGCCGAACAAAATGAACGCCCACCCGAAGTTGGTAACCACAAAATTAAGGCCACCAGTGGCAAAGGAAGCTAGGTTATTGGGCGCAAGTAGGCCCCAGGCGATTGCAAGAATCGCAAAAACAATGGCGGTGAGTGTAACCGGCCAGTTGATTCCTGCCGATTCGTCTTCAAAGGCGTACTCAATGTTTCGGTCGAGGACGGTCGCGTCGTAATCGTCGCCACGCTCGATCATTCCTGCGAGCATTGCGGACGCGGAACCATCCGCGACTTCAGTGGACTCGGTGCCAGTAGGCTCCGTTGCTTCGACGATTTTAACGTCTTGGTCTTGGGGTCTTTCTGGTGGTGTCATTACTCCAGCTTCTGCGCTTACGCTGCAGATTCTCAAACTGAAACGACGATTTCGCCAGACAGATCAGCCGGTTTTCACCTACTAGTTACTCAATCGTGACCCGTACCTGTGCAGTAGGGGTGTGGTATTGGCTACCATAAATAACAACTCGATAACGATGCAAGCTTGTTTATCTATTTAGCTATCTGCGCAAAACGACCGCGTCATAGATCTCCTTCTTAGAGACCCCATGCTGGGCACTCAAATCTGCGGCGACGGCCTTGACTCTTTCCCCGGCAGCAACTCGTTCCACTGCGATATCAATTAGCTGCTCTAGATCAACTTCGACTTCAGTAGCTCCTTCAATGACCACGCTGATTTCCCCCCGAACGCCTTCGGCTGCCCACTCGGCGAGTTCCGGCAGCGTGCCTCGTTTCACTTCCTCGTAGGTTTTGGTCAACTCCCGGCACACCGCTGCACGACGCTGATCACCAAGCACCTCGGCGGCGTCGAGCAGCGTTTCGGCAATGCGGTGTGGCGACTCAAAGAAGCAGACGGCGCGTTCTTCGGAGCGGAGCTTTTCCAGCCAGGAACGCCGAGCCCCTTGCTTGCGAGGGGCAAAACCGTCAAAGGCGAAACGGCCAACAGGCAGACCGGAGAGCGCTAACGCCGTGGGCACTGCTGACGGCCCAGGAAAACAGGTGATCGGGATGCCCGCATCATGCGCGGCCTCCACCAACGGAAACCCTGGGTCCGACACTGACGGCATGCCTGCATCCGTGACCACGAGGACTGTCCCAGCACGTGCATGAGCGATTAATTGCTCAATACGACTGACTTCATTGTGGTCAAAATTGGAAACAATTTGGCCAGTTATTTCTACTTCGAGCGCTGCAGCAAGGTTGCGCGTACGCCGGGTGTCCTCAGCCGCGATTAGCGTCGCCTCGCCCAGAGCTTGCACGAGCCGCGGTGACGCATCACGAGCATTTCCGAGTGGGGTTGCGGCGATGATAATCCCGTGTGGCAGGGCTGAACGTGGTTCCATAATTCCCAAGCATTGCACAAACTGCGGTGACTTTACTTAATATGAAGTTCGTGGCCCAACTAGTAGATGACGCACACTCCCCTGTTGCAGCGCACCCCGTGTCGCACAATCCGCGCGCGCTATCACTGGCGGAACCCCTAAAACAGCCCTGGACAACACTGGATTTTCTGGTTTATGCCACGGTTGGACTCCTTGCTTTCATCTCCCGGTTTTGGGCTCTGAGCCAAGCTACAGATAATGGCACCCCAGTGTTCGATGAGAAGCACTACGCTCCCCAAGCCTGGGACATCGTGACTTCGACAGCCAACCCGATCATCGGTGGCATCGAGTCAAATCCTGCCTACGGATTAGTAGTGCATCCGCCGCTGGCCAAACAGCTGCTAGCCTTCGGCGAAATGCTTTTCGGCTACACCCCTATGGGGTGGCGAGTAATGACGGCACTATTTTCCACCGCTACGGTCCTGCTCATCGTTGCTATCACCCGTCGATTGAGCCGATCCACTGTGGTTGCAGCGTTCGCCGGCATCATCGCGCTTTGCGACGGAGTCCTCCTCGTCGCCGGTCGCTTCGGCATGCTTGACATCTTTCTGACATTTTTCGTGGTGGCGGCCGCCTACTTTTTAACCCGGGACCACATTCAAATGCGGGAGCGGATGTATCGCGGCTATATAGCCGGGCTAACGCACCTGAGCGTTTTCGGGCCGCGTTTTGGCTTCCGTTGGTGGCGGTTCGCCGCAGGCGTCAGCCTGGGCCTAGCGCTTGCCGTTAAGTGGTCCGGCCTGTACTACATGGCATTTTTTGGCGCACTTGCGGTAGCTATGGACTATTCGATTCGGCGACTATACCGCGTGGATAGGCCCTTCTTAGGCACGCTCTTAAGAGATTGCCTCCCGGCCTTCGCGAGCATCGTGATTCTTCCGATACTGCTCTATACCTGGTCCTGGCGCGCTTGGTTTGCAAACGAAACTTCGGTGTACCGCCACGCTAAAGAAACCGGCACTTTGCCAGCTGAAAAGTTGTATTACGATTTACCCGATTCCCTTGCGAATTGGTTCTACTACCACGATTCCGTGCTGAAATTCCACGCCTCCCTGACCAGCTCCAGCGGGCATTCCCATCCCTGGGATTCCAAGCCATGGTCATGGCTAGTTGCTGCTCGCCCGGTCCTCTATTACTCCGAAACTGGTCAAACGTGTGATGGCTTGGCTCAATGTCGCCGCATGATTTATCTGTTCGGCACTCCACCCATTTGGTGGCTCACTGTCCCGGTAGTCCTGTGGGCACTCTGGTGCGTCATCATTTTGAAGGATCGTCGCTATGCAATCCCGTTGCTCGCCTTCGCAGCTGGATTTATCCCGTGGGTGCTGACCTATGACCGACAAATGTACTTCTTCTACGCCATCCCGCTGGCACCGTTCATCATCATCATGCTGGCGCTCACGCTCGGTCTAATCGCAGGGTTCGCGCGTCCCATTCGGATTCCAGGTTTTAGCGGACCGGTGCGGGCAGGAAGCCTCATTGTCATCAGCTACCTCGCCTTAGTTATCATCGCGTTTTTCTACTTCAGCCCGATTTTCTACGGCACACTCATTACAGATCAGCACTATCAGAGCATGATGTGGCTGCGCAGCTGGAAGTAATCTCAGCTTTCAGTGAGCGGGTTAGCAGAAAGGGACCGCAAGAGCCGTGGCACGGTCCCTTCTTGCATTGTCTTGATCCAGGCGACCAACACGAGCGCCGCAGTTGCCAGCAACAGGACCAAACCGCCCAGATCTCCCGCGGTGGCAAATCCGAGCACCATGTCACGCACCCCGAAGCCTAGGCTGAAGGTGAACAATGCCCCAAAGACAGGGAAAAGGCCGCCGCTGGCCTGCGGGCGCCATGCAGCGAAAAAAAGACCGAAAGCCATGGCGAAACGAAACGCTGCGGCATCAAAGAGTAGTCCAGCGAGCAGCGGGTCATCAGTTGCCACCAGAGTGCCAGCAGGTAGCCCAGAAGTTGGCAGGGCGGCAACATTAGTCAGCAGTGCTATGGCCCACGCTACGTACACTGAGCCGAACAGGACTAGCAGCATCCGCACCAGCGCGTCGCTGAGGACGAAGCGGGCCACTTGTTTACGGCGTTCAGGTTCGAGGCCCTCCAAAATGCTGGCAGACAAATCCGGTGCCTCCAGATCCGTATCAGCACCCACGTCTTGAAAAGCAAGCACTCGATTGAGAGCTGCTGCTTTGTCGTAATATCGCTGGCATTCTCTACACCCCGATAAATGTGCGTCCAGAATGTCATCCGGCACGCCCGAATCCTCACCGTCCAGGCGCGCGGACAGGGCAGCCTGTACTTGAGCACAGTTGAGCATCAGGACAACGCCCCATCAATGCTGGCACGACCGGAGCCAAAGACCACCACTATCAAGAGTGACACCACCAAAACTGCCACGTACTCGATGCCGCCTTGGCTGATCAAGATACCGTTCTCCAGGTGCACAAAGTACAGCGCAGCGGCCATAAATAACGCCAGCACGCCGGCAACGAGGGTAGTCAGCAGACCTACCACCAACATCGCGCCACCAATGAGTTCCACCCCTGCCACTAGATATGCAGAGGTCTTAGCTTGCGGAATGCCCCAGGCGCTAAACTGACCGGTCGTTTCTACTATGCCGGTGAGGAAGAATTTGTCCCAACCGTGTGCGATGAACACAAAACCTAGGGTTGCGCGCAGCAGGAACAAGGTGATGTCTCTGACAACGGGTTTATCCATGGCAAATAGATTACCCCGCCGGCCTGGATACTAGCTCACCCGGCGAGGCTGCCGAGTAAATTCCACTGGTTCTTCAAGGTCGAACTGAGCGGTAGCGACAGGCAAGTCCATGAAATCAGGGCTCTCATCGTCAAGCTCAAGAACCACTGCACCGGGGCGACGCAACCGCGCCGGGACACCAAGTTCGGCGCCTTCGACTGTGCGTACACCCAAACGAGCGCGGCGCATGTGCTGGATACGACGGGCACGTAGTGCCCGCTCCTGCTGTACCTGCTGGCGCAGGACCACGAGGTATCCGACGGTCAGCATTAAAACAACAACCGGCAGCAGCCACAAGAATCCGCGGAATACAGCTGCCAGGATCACGCTAACTACCGCAAAACCCACGAGCGCAAGCAAGGTACGCTGACGACGCTGGAAGCGATTAGAAGTTGCTAGTGCATCTGCTTCCGGGTCATATCCACCACGACCACGCCGCTTGGCAGCGAATTCGAGATCTTCTTCGCTGAGCTCATCCACTGGTACGGAGTCGGCCGCCACGTCAGGTTCGATCTCATCAAATTCGCCAGTTTCACCGTAGTCCGCACTCTCATGCAGGTAGTCGGCTGGGGAAACATAGGCATCGTCGTAGGGGTATGCGTCTTCGTACTCGTAGTCATAGTCGTCGACAAGCTCAAAGTCCTCGTCGATTTCCAGGTCTGCTGCCGCTGCGCTGGGCTCTGCTTCCGGAAGCTCAGCTACCACCGAGCCATCGACGACAGCGAAAGAGTCGATGCGCTCAGCGTCATCCGAGTTATTGCGTCGAACCCGACGCGAAAACGCCTGCCCGAAACGATCGCCTAGTCCACGGCCAGGTTCACTGTCTGGATCCTCGACGAGAACGTCGTCGACTTCAACAAGCTCAAAGTCCTCATCTTCCGAGGTGACATGCACATCAGAAGTAGACACGCGGGGCTTAAGTCGACGCGGGGCGATATCATCACCGCCCGAATGGATCAGGCGTGTTTCTTCAAACGCCTCGTTGGTGTGGCGAATGGGCTTACGGCCCCGCAACGCGATGGGTGCCAGCACAAACAGCCATACCACCACGATCAGAACGATGGGAAGAGTTCCGGACACGCGGAGAGCACCCTGCCTTTCCTAATGTTTAAGCTTCGCGGTATTCTTCCTCCCGAGATTATCCAGCGAACTGCACTTCTCAGCAGCGCCACGCCGAAACAAGAGGCGAAGAAATCACTGAATTGCGCCGCGCTGCCGCAGCCGCGCTACAGCGCCGGTTGCGAAATCATCCTCGAGCAGCGCCATGTAGACGTGGTCTTGCCAATCGCCGTCGATATGCAGGCTGCGCCGCAGCACTCCCTCTTGTTGAAAGCCATTGGCCGCCAGTACCGCGCCGGACGCAGGGTTGTTGGGAAGATAAGTCGCCGTTAGGCGATGCAGACCGACGCGCTCAAATGCAAGGTCAATCCCCAACGCAACCGCGGCTTTAGCGACGCCTCGGCCACTGACCTCCTGATCTACCCAGTATCCGATCCAAGCTTCCGACACGGCACCGCGTTGAATATTGCCGAGGGTGAGCTGACCTACAAATTGACCAGCTAGCTCAATGACGAGTGGCACCAAGTTCCCTTGGTTGGCGGAACTTCTCAGGTAGCCAAACGTCAATCGCCATGCTTCCGAGGAGTGCGCGTCCTCCCAAGTTCCAAGGACGGTCGGCTCTACCGGCTGCAACACGGGCTGATTTGCCAAACGCAGTGAGCGCCACGACGCGCCATCTCGTCGCATGATCGGGCGAAGCAGCAACTCTTCACCGTCATTAAGCCGAACTGGTTGGCTTTGTTCTGGCCAGCCGGGGTGGCGATGATGACGCGCAACACCTGCACCTGCAACCTTGAAATTGCGTCCGAACTGCAGTGGGCCCACTAGCTGCCCTGTGCCAAGAACAACACGTCCACCACATCTCCGGGACGCACTTCAGCTACTGCCTCCGGAATGCGGATCAGCGCATTGGCTTCTGACATACCGGCCAGGAGGTGCGCAGGGGCTCCCGTTGCGCCGCCCAGCCCCTCGACGAGGTAGTCCTGGGTCTCGGAATCTCGCATGAGACGAGCGCGCACGTAGCCGCGACGTCCTTCCTTTGAGGCAATCGGAGCGAGCGCACGGGCTCGCACGTGACGACGCCGAGTAGAGTTCTTCCCCAACGCTGCCCGAATGCAGGGGCGCACGAAAATTTCAAAGCTCACCAGGGCTGCTACCGGATTACTCGGCAGCAGGAATGTAGGGATGCGAGCGTCCCCCAACAAGCCGAATCCCTGCACCGAGCCCGGATGCATAGCAACTCGGGTGATATCGAGTTCCCCCAACTCCCCCAGCAAGTCACGAGCGCGTGTAGAGGCAGCTCCGCCAACTGCGCCGGAGATCACCACTAACTCGCTGCGCATCAGCTGACCTTCAATGATCTCGCGCAGGCGTCGCGGTTCACCAGCGGCCACGCCGACTCGGTGTACTTCAGCTCCTGCTTCTCGTGCTGCTGCCGCGAGCGCGTAGGAATTAACATCGTAGACCTGCCCAAGCCCTGGTTCGCGGTCAATATCCACCAGCTCAGGGCCGATGGAGACGATGGAAATCCGCGGGCGTGGATAGACCAGCACTTTGTTTCTGCCGACGGCGGCCAACAATCCAATGTGGGCTGCTCCCAGTACGGAACCAGGGGTGACAGCAACATCGCCAGGTTGGATATCATCCCCGACTCTGCGGACAAACTCGCCGGACTTCACCGGGCGATGTGCCACTACGCGCTTAACACCGCGGTCAGACCATTCCAATGGCAGCACGGCGTCAGCAAGCGTGGGCAACGGCGCACCGGTGTGGACCCGCACAGCTTGCTTTGGCTGCAAACGCAAGGGTTGCTGCGAGCCAGCGGCGACCTCGCCCACCACCGGCAAGGACTTCTCGTTCACGGGCGCAGGCTGTACTTCTACAGTCGGGTTCCGGTTGGTCAGCGCACGGGCACCGCCCACGTCGACGGCACGCACAGCGTAGCCGTCGATAGCAGCTTGCGGGAAACCAGGAAGCGCACGCGTGGCTTGTACTTCCTCTGCGCACATCAGCCCCAGGGCTTCTGCGATCGCGATTCGGACCGGCTGAGGTGTGATCACTGCGTCAGTGACCATTGCAAGTTGCTGTTCTACAGAGCGCACGCGCGTGGTTCCCCTTTCGTGCGTTGAGGCTTTGCGGGGAGCTATCCCTCGTTAAGCAGTTCGGTGATGTAGTGACGCAGTCCCTTGCCATATGTAGGGTGCTTCAAACCAAAGTCTACGCAAGCCCGGATGTAACCACCCGGATTGCCGAGATCATGGCGCACGCCGTCATGAACCAGAATATGAACTGGGTGCCCTTCTAGGATCAGCATCTCGATGGCGTCGGTAAGCTGCAGCTCCCCACCCTTACCAGGCGTAATACGCTTGAGAGCGGCGAAGATTTCCCGGTCAAGCAAGTAGCGACCAGTGGCAACAAAGTTGGATGGCGCGTCTTCAACATCAGGTTTTTCCACCATGCCACGGACTTTTTTAACCTTCATATCGGCACAGTCTTCGGCGCATTCTTCCACGTCGAACACGCCATAGTTACAAACATCTTCACGCGGGACCTCGACAGCGCACAGGACACTGCCACCGAACTTTGCCCGCACCTCGGCCATCTTTTCCATGGCACCCATGGGCAGCACGAGGTCATCAGGCAGCATGACTGCGACTACGTCTTCGTCATCATCTAGGACCGACTCAGCGAGACCAACGGCGTGCCCCAGCCCAAGAGGATGTTCCTGCTGTACTGCCACAGCCTTGATGAGTTCAGGGGCGCGTCGTACCTTGCCCAGCTGATCCATCTTGCCGCGTTCTTCCAGGGTGGCCTCAAGCTCCGGGTGCGCGTCAAAGTGTGCGAGCACGCCTTGCTTCTTCGGGGCAGTGATGATGGCAAGCCGGGAGGCCCCGAGGTTGGCAGCCTCTTCGGCAATCATTTCGATGCCCGGCGTATCCACGACCGGGAGCAACTCCTTTGGCACTGTCTTAGTAGCAGGCAGGAAACGGGTGCCCATACCCGCTGCAGGAACGATCACTGTCTTCACTGCATGCTTGTGCTCGTCGATAGGGAAGTTCATAAGTGATCAGGATACCCGGCGACTCCCCCGCCCCAGGGAGCGACTCGACATACATGTTCGCTAGTGTGACCCTTATGACTACCGCAGCCGAGAAATCTGCACTTCGCACCGCGCTTTTCGACGCCCGCAACCTGCTCTCCGCGGCAACCAAAGCCGACCTCGACGCGGGATTGCGCAAACAATTGTCGCAGCTCATCGACGAATTTCAGCCACGGCGCATCGCAGCTTACAATCCGCTCCCCACCGAACCCGGGGGCGCTGACCTCGTTGGTTTCCTCCGCAACCGCGGTTTAGAGGTGATCGTGCCGATCAGCAATCCGGATCGCACTATGTCATGGATCTTGGTGCGCGAGGAAACCAAATTCAAGCCGGGCGCTTTTGGCATCGCCGAGCCAGTTGGCACACACATCGCCGGCGACCCGCTAAGCCAGTGCGACTTGGTGCTCGTACCTGCGTTGGCGGCCACCCCTGCGGGCTTTCGACTCGGAAAAGGCGGCGGCTACTACGACCGCGCGCTTGCATCCCAGCAGGAAGCAACCACCATTGCCTTGGTTTACGATTCCGAGGTCCTACCCGAAATACCGACCCAGCCGCACGACCGCCCCACCAGCATCGTTCTTACCCCCACCCGCATCTTCCGCAATTAATGCAACCTTTTAATGCCGGGTTGCAGTCTATTTAGGTATGGACTCAAAACTATCCAGCTTTCATGACCGAATCCCGACTATTCTCCGAACACCTGGCTGGCGACGCAGCTGGCTGCTACGACGAGCGCTAGCTTTCGCCCTGATATTCCTCGCTGCAGGAAGCTTTCTGCATGATCAACTAGCGGCACAATCCCACTATGTAGTCGCACGGACTGACATCCGCCCGGGCACCATACTCACCGCGGAGCATATCCAAACTGCTGCTTTCCCTAATACCCTTCGCGTTGCCAATCCAGTACCAACCACGGAGGATGCCATTGGCAAGGTGGCCGCAGCGCCACTAACATCTGGCGATATTCTCACCGAGCGCTCAATACTTGGAACAGAGCTTGCACGTGCCTTTACCGGCACCGGAAGCAGCTTGGTTCCAGTGCGGCTTGCTGACCCCGCAGCAGCCGAGCTGGCAGTACGCGGGGCGCAAGTATCCATTGTGACCCAGACAGACACGGGTGCGTCACAAGTGATCGCCGAGAACGCTCGAGTTGTCTTTGGAACGGCGAAGGCATCCGATAGTACTGAGGCAGGAACCGTACTGCTTGCGATGGCAGAGGCACAAGCCCAACAAGTGGCCGCTGCCGCCCTTAGTCAACCCATGACCATCGTCATGGCAGGGACGCGAGCAGGTTCAAATCCTGCAATGTGACTTCCCGCACAGTGTTGAAGCAGCTGACGCAATCTAACATTTTATTCTTGAATTTTTGTTTACATCTCCACATGGGGATTGGCTACAGTACAACTGTCGCGCATTGTTAGGTACATGGCCCTAACATGTGCATTGTTCATTTACCCCAACAAAACTAGGAGTTCACATGCTTAAGGGATTCAGGGATTTCATTCTCCGTGGCAACGTTATTGATCTGGCAGTCGCCGTGGTTATCGGTGGTGCTTTCACCGCTATCGTCACCGCATTTTCCAATAACTTGATCAACCCGATGATTGCATCTATCGGTGGCGCGGAAGTCAACGGGCTCGGCTTCCAGCTCATTAATGGCAACGATGCTACGTTCCTTGACTTCGGCGCTGTAATCACCGCTGCACTGAACTTCATCATCATTGCGGCCGTTGTTTACTTCGTGCTCGTTGCTCCGATGAACAAGATCAAGCAAATCCAGGCTGCCCGCAAGAACGTTGATGAAGACGAAGAGAGCCCAGCTTCCATCGAAGCTGAGCTCCTCGAAGAGATCCGCGATCTGCTCAAGGCCCGCAACGCTTAGTGATTAGCTAAACCTAAACTGCCCTGAATGCGAGCGCATTCAGGGCAGTTTTTTGTAGTGCAGTAAGACGGCAAGCTATTGGCCGAAGTGAGGTGGCCGTTGCTGCTGCCAAAACTCTTCATCCAAGGCCCCAGTTTCGTCTTCGTCAGTAGGCCCCTCATCGAGGATGACAACGAAGTCATCAGCCTGCTTCGGATCCTTCGGATCTACTGCCTCACCGGAGCCAGTGAAAACCGCTGCGGCCTCTGCGGAGTCCCACGTTCGATCGATATTCTCGGCATCGGTAGGACGCTGAATGCGTCGACGTGCCGGGCGCTGCGGGCCAGTCATGTTAATCAACCGAGACAGTCTGCAGCTGGTCAATGACAAAGTGCACCAGCGGACCAAGGGTCGCCATGCCATCTCGAATCGCGGCGCGAGAAGCAGCCATATTGACAATGACAGTGGAGCCGGATACACCCGCAACACCACGGGAGGTACAAGCATCAACTGCTCCACAAGCCAAGCCAGAGGATCGCAAAGACTGCGAGATTCCAGGAAGAAGCTGATCTAGGACAGCGCGAGTGGCATCCGGGGTCTTATCCCGTGGCCCGACTCCGACGCCCCCCACCGTCAGCACTAGATCCACGCCACCAACGACGGCTGTTTCAATAACTTGCCGAATCGCGGATTTCTTGGCGCGCACTTCCACCACGGCATCGACAGCAAAACCGTCCTCTGCCAGCAGCTCAGTGACCAAGCGATCCGCATCATGTCCGGCGGGCAGCGCATGATCGGCTACCAACACGACTAATGCGCGTCGCATAGCCTTCCTGGAGGACTCCTCCTTTTCGGTCGCAATGAGAAAATCAGGATCCGGCTCATCAAGGCCGTCGAGCAATCCGGAATTTCTTCCGCCCCGCGCCAATACCTCTCGTTCGATCAAGTCGTTGGGGTATTCCGCCGAGGATGCGGGGTCTAGGGTGGTGTCCATATCTCCTGAAGTTTCCCTACTTTGGTAGTTACGTCCGTTATACGAAGAATAATGCGCGATAGCCAGAAATGATACCGATAGCGCAGATTTACCTATTGCGCAGGTAGTGTCACCTCTACGCTGCGTCGCTGATCAGAATCAGGCTGGGTAACCTCCAGAGTGATTTTCTCACCAAAATCATGGGAACGCACTGCGGCGATGAGTGCGTCAGCGTTGTCAATAGTCCTGTCGTTGACCTTGGTCACCAAGTCTCCTGCAGTTATTCCAGCCTTGCCAGCTGGCCCATTGGCGTCGACTTCCGCGATCAGCGCGCCGCGGTAGTTGCTGTTTTGAGAGACCTTGACACCGATCATGGGCTGCTTCACTTCCCCAGTGTCAATGAGCTGCTGCGCGATACGCTTGGCCTGGTTCGCCGGGATTGCGAAACCAAGACCGATGGACCCGGACTGCCCCGATGCCCCTTCACTCATGGTCGCGATCACCGAATTCATACCGATCAGGTTGCCTTGCATATCGACGAGTGGTCCACCTGAATTGCCGGGGTTAATCGCGGCATCGGTTTGGACGGCGTCGATAAGCGAGCTCTCCCCGCCGCCGCCACCGGAGGCGCGCACCGGACGATTGAGCGCAGAAACGATGCCCGAGGTCACGGTTGCAGAAAGCCCAAGTGGCGATCCGATCGCGACAACCTCTTGTCCCACGGCAACATCATCAGAATTGCCGAAGTTGATGGCAGGCAGGCCCGAGATGTTCCGGATCTTGATCACAGCGATGTCCGTGCTGGCATCACCAGCCACCAGATCGGCTTCGTGGATGGTGCCATCGGCAAGGGAAACCTCGATGAGACCGTTGGATTTGGCATCGCCCACGACGTGGTTATTCGTCAGCACCATGCCGTCGGAGGAAATAATTGAGCCGGAGCCTTCACTGGAACCGTTTCGAGTTGCGACCTGGATTGAGACAACCGTCGGTAGCACCTTATTGGCCACATCTTCAACAGATCCGGCCGCTGCGGGCTCTTTTCGGGAAACCGGTGACTCATTCAGGGAGTTATAAACGGTGCCTTTTCCCGCTCCGTCTCCGGAGAGCGCCACTCCAGTAATTACGCCCGTACCTACTGATGCGGCCAGCATGAGCGCCAGCGCAGTGCCGAGGCCCACTGTGCGCTTCGGCTTCGACTCAGCGCTAGTCGCATACGGCTCAGGGCTATCACCTTGCGGAGGTATTGCTTGGGAAAATTGCTGCGTTTGTGCATTGGCATCTGAGCCTGCGGGACTTCCCGAATCTGCTTGCCACTGCAAGCCTCCCGCAGGAGCAGACTGCCCTGCTCCACCCAACTGGGCATAAGGATTGTTGCTCTGATTCTCACGCGGTTGCTGTGGGGGCTGGTGTGGGTTCGAACCCGTATTTTCGTTCATGAATCAATTGAACCTTTCCGCGCTGTCCGTGTTCTGTGTCAGATCCAGTACCTAGCTGAACACTAACTGTAAGTTAGCTGTACCCGCTTCTTCAACGGCTTCGCAAGGTTCAGCAAGCTCAAAAAGCCCCCAAGCTGGCACAATAGCCTAGCTGGGGGCGATATACTCAACGGGCACCGTCGAGGGTGGTATTGGCGGCACCGAGCTCCGGTGTCGGGCCTCCCGGCAAGGTGATTTGCATCAGCGTGCCACCATCGTCAGAGCCGAGTACCTCGATCGTGCCGTGATGCCGTTCCACCACTTGTTTCACGATCGAAAGCCCCAAACCCGATCCCGGCATTGAGCGCGCTTGCACCGAACGGAAGAACCTTTCAAAGACCTTTTCCCGTTCTTCTGCTGGAATACCGGGACCAGAATCTGCAATTCCGATCCGGATGGAACGGTTCCCGACCGGTGTCATGGTTAGACGAACGACCCCGTTAGGCGGGGACCATTTGGCAGCGTTGTCCATCAAGTTGACGGTCGCCCGGCCAAGAGCGAAAGAGTCACCGTTGAGGTACCAGTCTGCGCGATTGAACGTGAACTCAACGTCCGGTCGGCGGCGTCGCACCCGCTCCAGAGAACCTGCCATGGTGTCCTCCAAATCGACCAGTTCCATCTCGCCCTGCTTAGCATCTTCGCGGGCCAAATCGACGAGGTCCCCAATGAGCGTTGATAGTTCGTCGATTTGCGCAACAACGTCGTTTTCCAGGTCTCGACGATCTTCCGCGGAAATGGTGGCTGTCGGCGAGTTACTGACCATCATCAACAGCTCAACGTTGGTGCGTAGCGAGGTCAAAGGGGTCTTCAACTCGTGGCCGGCATCCGCGACCAGTTCCGTCTGCCTGCGTCTCGACGCCTCTAGCGAGGCAAGCATGTCATTAAAGCTTCGGGTGAGTTGCGCCAATTCGTCGCGACCGAAAACTTCAATCGGCTCAAGCGAATCCGTGGCGGTCACGTGTTCCACCGCCCGCTGCAACCTGGTTACTGGCCGCAGCCCCGTGGTGGAGACCACCATGCCGGCTGCGATAGCCATCAGTGTTCCCAGTCCTGCGATGATGAGCAACACCATCCCCAGCGAGCTAACGAGCGCATAGGTCGGTCCGAGGTCTTGAGACAGGATCACAGTGGACCCGGCATCATTACGCAATGCGATTACCCGCTGGTCGCCCTGGTTCCGGAGGGTAGTTTGAACTTCACCACGAACAACCTTCCCCTCAACGCTCAAGGGGATATTGTCCCCCGTACCGCGCACCGCGTCCTTAGGAAAGAACTGAATCTGAGTATCGGGGTTATACGTCTTAAAAATCCCGATCTCATCTTCTATCGAGTCTCGGAAACCAGGCGCTTCGCTTCGGTCCAGCACCGAATGCGCGGTGGCCTTCAATTCTTGATCCACCGTGCGATTCAAGGAGGTTGAGACAGTCCAATAGGCGACGATGGTCATCACACTCACCGCCGCCGCGACCATGACGGCGGTAACTATTGCGAGTTGCCAGCGCAGTGGAGCTTTGCTCCAGGAACTGCGTTGCCAACTATTCTGCGCCGAATCTGGTTTCGCTGCGGCAGGATCTTTCAGAATCACTGCGCGCTCTCACGCAACACGTAGCCGACACCACGAGCAGTGTGGATCAGCCGGCTCTCCCCTTCTGCTTCAGTCTTTCGACGCAAGTACCCGATGTATACCTCGAGGGCGTTGCCGGAGGTGGGGAAGTCATATCCCCATACCTCTTCCAGAATGAGGGTACGGCTGAGCACGCGACGTGGGTTTGCTAGCAGCAATTCCAAGAGAGCAAATTCAGTTCGAGTCAGGCTGATCTGGCGTTCACCGCGGAAAACTTCGCGGGTTTCAGTATTCAGACGCAGATCCTCGAACTCGAGTTCTGCAGAAACCTCGGCGTTGCCACCAGACTCGTTGAAGGAGCGCCGTAGCAAAGAACGAACTCGGGCCAGCAATTCTTCCAAGGCGAAAGGCTTTGGAAGGTAGTCGTCGGCACCGGCGTCCAAGCCGGCGACACGATCAGACACCCCGTCCCGCGCGGTTAGTACGAGGATTGGTCGATTGTCGCCACCGCTGCGCAGCGTGCGACACACTTCCAAACCATCCAGGATCGGCATCATGACATCTAAGATCACGAGATCTGGTTGGTTTTTGTGGATCGCTTCGAGCGCTGCAGCGCCGTTATCGGCCAACAGCACCTCATAACCATTGAAAGATAAGGAACGGCGCAGGGATTCGCGGACGGCTTGCTCGTCATCAACTACAAGGAGCTTCATGTGCACCAACTGTCTGGCTTAAAGGGTGGTTAACTTCCATTAGCGGCATGACCAGCCCAAAGTGGAACGTCGGTAACTTCACCGACTATAACCCCTAATCCTAGTGCATGAAGATACAAAAACACCGACTCGATCCTGAGAAACTAATACCAGAATCGAGTCGGCTGTTAATTCTAAGCTTAAGAACGTCCTAGAACTGCTCTACGTCTACGAGACCGAGCTGAGCTGCCTTGACGAGGCGGCGAGGAATCTGAACCTCGCGGCCGTCGATCTTGACGGTTTGGAGGGCGACATTGTCAGCCTTCCACTGGGAACGACGTGCGTGGGTGTTTGCACGCGACATACGACGCTTTGGAACTGCCATGGTACTTTCCCTCCTTCTTTACTTGTTCTTCTTACGGCGAGCGAGTGCACCGTAACGCTGGTTGAACTTCTCGACGCGGCCGGCGGTGTCCATGACACGCTGTGCACCGGTCCAGAATGGGTGAGACTCAGAGGTCACATCGACGACGATGAGTGGGTACTCGTTGCCGTCTTCCCATTCAATGGTGCGATCGCCTTTGGCGGTGGACTTGGTCAGGAACTGGAAGCCAGTGCCTGCATCCTGGAATACCACTGGGTGGTAATCAGGGTGGATATCCTTCTTCATACGTATTAATTCCCTCAGGATTGAACTTCAGGTCGCTTCTGCGCAGCCATTATGCGGCGGCTGCCGATCGTGCCTGAGTTGGGATTGACAAAATAGGCCGACTAAAGCCAGCACCGCAAAGACTATACCCCTTGGCGGGCCTGTGAAGAAATCGCACTCGCTTGTCGACGCCGAGAGTCGAACCAGCCAATCCCGGCAGCAACCGCAATATATCCTGCGCCGATAATTACCCAGTCCACTGACACCATAGTTTCTGGGAGCACAACCGCTGCGAGCACTGTTCCGATATGGAATCCGCCATGAATTCCGACTGCATGCCAGAAGTTGCCCGTCGCCAATACTAGGACGCCAGCAAGGAGACCAAATCCGAGCGGGATCATCAGATAGAGGAAACGGTCGAGGACGCTTTGCTGACCGCCATTCGAGGTCAGGTGGATGATAGTGAAGACAGCCGTCGTGAAGGCAAGTGTGACTTTGGGACGCTGTGGCAAGAGCTGAAACAGCCAGCCACGAAACAGCAGCTCTTCTGGAATCCCCTGCAAGAAGAAGGCTCGCCCCAAAATGAAGATGGTGAAAGTAAACCAGGATAGTTCGCCAAACTGGGAAGCGTCGATGGCTTCGCGCGGGGCTTCCGGAAAGAGTCCAGTCGCGATCAAACGCGTGGTCACGACGATGACGACGCTGAGTGCGGTGGAGAGCAACAATCCTGTCAGCCACTTGGAGTGCACAGTCATTCCTGTTGCAGAAAGCGGGCGTCGCTCGATGGTTTTCATCCATAGCGCGACTGCCCCCAGTACTAGCAGGAACACCCCTAGGAACAATCCCAGGACTGCCCACAACTGCTGATTATTGCTCAGTGTTTCCATGGGGACCACCGCCTCCAGCAGAGCGCCAGCGAGGAGGTTGGCTCCCAACAGCATCCCTACCGCGATGGCGCTCCGGATAGCGATGCCCCACCAGGTCAGTGGGATAAGGGGTTTGGGGAAAGAGTTCGTTGTCATGCTTTTAGTTTCGGCTCGTTTGATGGCAAAAACTATGCCCCACGGTCACGACAACCCATGACCACAGTCACGGGTTTTTCATGCCCAAGCTGCCTAAACTTGAGAGTATGACTGGCCGTTCCTTTGAAAGCAGCGTCATTGATCCCAAGCTTTTCGACGCCTTCTTCTACATCACCATTGCGCTGTACCTACGAGTGTTCGGCTACGTTGAGGACACCGCCGGATGGGTGCTTTCTATCAGCGCGCTCGTTGTGATGATCGTGTCCTGGCACCGCTGGGAAAAAGCGCCACAGGATTCTCCCGTTACGGCTGTAGTCTTTACGCTCGCTTGCACCGTGGGGTTCATCCTCATTGGAAATTTGCTGGGGCTGGCGCTGCTCTGGCTGGCATTGACCCAACTCATCTTCAGCTTAAACAGCCAGTGGGCGTGGAGCTACGTAGCTATCCTGTCCAGCATCACTTTTGTGCTGCACGCCATCGTGGGAGAGGATCTGCTCCGAGGCATTTGGGAATCCACCGCGTTGGCACTGTTGATGGCGGTCGGTCTCAATTTTGCGCAGCTACTTCAACGCGCTGTGAAACTCGACCAGGAGCGAGCTGGCGCCTACTTAAAGCTACAACGCCAGCTGGAGCAGAGCCAGGACTTGGCAATTAGCCAAGAACGAGCACGCATCGCAAACACTTTGCACGACGGCCTCGGACACAAATTGACCGCGGTCTGTATGAGTTTGGATTACGTGGGAAAAACTATCGCTACTCGTCCGGAACGTGCGACCCAAGAAACTCAGGTCGCCCGGTCCTTGACTTCGGAGGCCATCGATGACATGCGCAAAGTCGTGCGCGCGATGAACCCGATTGCCATTGACAACAACCCTCTCACCACCGTTTCCGCTCTTGCGGAGTCATTCGCCTCTACTAACTTAGATGTGCGCTTTCATTCCGATGTTGCTTCCCTCCCAGAGGACCAGGCCCTCCTGGTGCTTCGTTTTGCTCAAGAAGCACTGACCAACGTGGTACGCCATTCTGATGCGACGCGAGTCCACATGCGCCTGCGCTCCGGCGATCCAATCGAGTTTGAAATCCGAGACAATGGGAACTTCGCTGGCCAGATCACACCAGGCTTTGGAATCCGCTCTTTAAGTGAACGTGCCAGCGAACTCGGCGCGAGCCTCAACTACTCCGTTGACAACGGATTCACAATATCCCTCTCCCTACCAGCAGCGGAGGTGACAGTCTGATGCGCATCGTCCTGGTAGATGATCATGATCTTCTCCTTAGAGGCATGCAGCTGATGTTCGAAGAGGTGACCGACATCGATGTCGTCGGCACCGCCTATAACGGCAACCAAGCGCTCGCAGTCATAAACTCTGCACAGCCAGACGTAGTGGTCAGCGATGCGCGCATGCCCGAACTCGATGGCCTCGGGCTTGTCCGGGTGGCCCGTGCGCGACACCCCAACATTCCCGTTATCATCCTGACCACATTTGAGGACGCCCAGGCGGTCTCGCAGCTTATCGATGCCGGCGCCGCTGGCTACCTATTGAAGGATGTCGGATTGGACAAACTCGTCGAAGCAATCAAGGCCGTCGCCTCGGGAGGCTTGGTGCTCGATCCACGCGTAGCGCGCTTTGCTCGACACGAGGAGCTGTCCATTCTGACACCGGCAGAAGCTCGGGTCGCCAAGTTGGTGGCGCTCGGCATGAATAATCGCGATATTGCAGATAAACTTGTCCTTGCTGAAGGGACGGTCAAGAACCACGTGTCCCAGTTGCTTCGAAAATTCCATGTCGCTGACCGCACGCAATTGGCCCTTAAGCTGGCACAGGCGATGTGATTGTGGCGCATGTGGCGTCGATAAGCGTGCCCCACTAGGGGATTAGGTTTTTTACCTTTCACGCGGTAAGGTTTCCCCTTGCTGTTGTCGAATTATTCGTTTTCGCCCTCCTCAGCTGACATTGTTGTGCCCCTAACCTGCTAGTTAGGTGCGGCACCTTTCGTCTAGTTGTTATGTGGGCGGCTAGGAGAAAGAAAGTTATGTCGGCTATTTGCCAGGTAACGGGACGCAAGCCGGGTTTCGGCAAGTCTGTGTCTCACTCGCACCGACGCACGTCTCGCCGTTGGAATCCCAACGTGCAGCGTCGTAAGTTCTACCTGCCCTCTGAGGGCCGTTCCATCACCCTGACCGTATCTACCAAGGGTCTTAAGGTCATTGACCGCGACGGCATCGAGTCCGTTGTTGCACAGATCCGCGCACGTGGGGAGAAGATCTAACCGATGGCACGTAATGACATTCGTCCAATCATCAAGCTGAAGTCTACGGCTGGCACCGGTTACACCTACGTCACCCGTAAGAACAAGCGCAATAATCCAGACCGTATGACTCTGAAGAAGTACGATCCGGTAGTCCGCAAGCACGTCGAATTCCGCGAGGAGCGATAATCTATGGCTAAGAAGTCTAAGATCGCCAAGAACGAGCAGCGCAAGGAAATCGTCGCCCGCTACGCGGAGCGTCGTGCCGAGCTCAAGGCAATCATCAAGAACCCTAACTCCACTGACGAAGAGCGTCTTGACGCTCAGTTCGAACTGAACCGTCAGCCACGTGACGCTTCCCCAGCACGCGTTCGCAACCGCGACGCAGCTGACGGCCGTCCACGCGGCTTCCTTCGTAAGTTCGGCCTGTCCCGTGTTCGCATGCGCGAAATGGCTCACCGCGGTGAGCTGCCGGGCGTCCGTAAGTCCAGCTGGTAGTAGGAGATATGCCTAAAATGAAGCGCACCAACATGAAGAAGGCGCGGATCGAGCAGTCCCGCCGCCCAAAGAAGAACCCACTCAAGGCCGCAGGCGTTGAGAAGGTCGACTACAAGGACATCAACACCCTTCGCCTTTTCATCTCCGACCGCCACAAGATCCGCTCTCGTCGCGTCACGGGCCTGACCCCACAGCAGCAGCGCCAAGTCGCTACCGCTGTGAAGAACGCACGCGAGATGGCTCTCCTGCCGTTCACCAGCCGCTAAGTCGACTGAGTAATTGCAAAACGCTCTGCCCCGCTAGCGGGGCTAATCGATAACACAGCGAGCTTGTGCCGCTGGCAATCGTGACACGGCACAACTCTTAGCAGAGGCCCAACCTTTATTGGTTGGGCCTCTGCTTGTTTTGTTAGGCACTCGGGGACCATGATTTCACGATCATGATTGCGAGAGAGAAGCCTTGAAGTACGCCGAGGTATCACTTTCACTACTTGCATAATCATGATCGTGAAATCATGCTCGCGGAGCCCCTACCCTTTTACTCAAAACACAACAATCTCCCTATAAACGTTGCCCAGATCACACTTCGTACACTAAGTTAGTTAATGACCGTTAACTGAATTGCCCGTCAGGCCCCACCCACCTGCGGAAAGGAAGCATAATGCGAATTGTTGTCTTGGTGAAGGAAGTGCCCGACACCTACGGAGAACGTGACCTGACGCTCGAAACCGGCCTCACCGATCGCGAAAATTGCGACAATGTCCTCGATGAGATCTGCGAGCGCGCGATCGAGGCCGCATTGACTCTCAAACAGGACGGAGACGAGGTCCACGTTCTTTCGATGAGTCCCGAATCTGCGCTGACGAGCATCCGAAAGGGCCTGGCCATGGGCGCCGATGAGGCCGTCCACATCTCAGACGAGCGACTACGCGGAGCGGACTTGACCCTCAGCGCGGAAGTGCTGGCAAAGGCCGTCGAGAAGCAGGGCTATGACCTGGTCATCGCGGGCAACCTCTCGACCGATGGCAACGCTGGAGTACTTCCCACGATGATCGCGGAGCATTTGAACTGGCCACACCTCACCCAGCTCACTGAGCTTAAGCTTGACGGGAAGGTCTCTGGCACCCGCAGCGCCGACGAAGGCGATTACCAACTTGAGGCGGAGCTTCCTGCGGTAGTTTCCATCACTGAGTCTTTCCCCGACCCGCGCTACCCGAACTTCAAGGGCATCATGGCGGCCAAGAAGAAGCCCGTCACCACGCTTGACCTCGATGAGATCGGTGTTGATGCAGCTGATTTCTCTCATCCTCGCCTGATCATGACGGAGGCTGGCAAGCAGCCGCCACGAGATGCAGGTGTCAAAATCACCGATGACGGCACCGCCGCAGCCCAACTAGCCGATTTCCTGGCCGCCAATTCCCTCATCTAAGGACCTCATCATGACTATTCTCGTAATCATCGATACCGCCCTGGACGGGACTATCGCTCCATCCGCCGCAGAGCTACTTGGGGCTGCAGCCGAGCTGGGCACCCCGATCGCACTCGTAGCCGGCGAGGCTGGCAACCTGGGAGAGCTCGGCGCGGAAAAGATCTTCACCACCACTCCTGACGCGCTTGTCGACGCCGCCGAGCACGTCTTCCAATCCGAAAGCCCTGCCGTGGTCCTGCTCTCGCACTCCGTTGCCGGCCGCGACGTGGCCGCTCGCCTGTCGGTGCGACTTAAGCAAGCCCTTGCCACTGATGCCATCGGGGTTGCTCGCGACGACGAAGGTGTCATCATCAAGCATTCCGTCTTCGGAGGGGCTTACAACGTCACCTCCGCGCCAACATTCGGCTCCCCGATTGTCACGCTCCGCAAAGGTGCCGTCTCTGAGCGCGCTGTCACTGCCGCCGGAACCGTTTCAGCGGTAGACGTAGCACCACGTGAGCGCAGGCTGGCTACAGTGCTCAACGCCTCCCCTGCCGCTACCGCTAGTGGCCGCCCATCCCTAGTGGGCGCGAAGAAGGTTGTGTCCGGTGGCCGTGGTTTCGGCTCTGAGGAAGGCTTCCAGCTCGTCGGCAAGCTCGCTGATGAGCTCGGAGCTGCGGTTGGCGCATCCCGCGCGGCTGTCGACGCCGGATACATCGAACACTCAGCCCAAGTAGGCCAAACCGGTGTCTCGATCTCCCCAGACTTGTATGTTGCTCTAGGTATTTCTGGGGCAATCCAGCATCTGGCAGGCATGCAGACTTCAAAGAATATCGTGGCAATTAACAAAGACGAGGAGGCGCCGATCTTCGAGATTGCTGACTTCGGTATCGTAGGCGATGTCTTTGAAATCATTCCGCAACTCATTGAAGAGATCCAGAAGCGCAAGGGATAAGCCATGAGCGCACGAAATATACGTCGCGGCCTGCCGCGCGTGCCAGGCGGCGACCCCTGGCCGCCAGAAGGTGTCGCCACGCCAGCAACAGATGCCGCGCCGGAACAACCGGCGCATCAGGCAGTAGCGCCTGCGGCATCCGTTAATGCTGATACAGCTAACACCGCTGAGCACACCGCGCCAGCGCAGCCATCCGCTGCAGCAACCGAACAGCCACTACGCAAAGGACTGCCACGGGTGGCAGGTGGAGATCCTTGGCCTGACGTGGCTGCGACTCCGCCGGCTGCAGCGCCCCCAACAGGTGCCACTCCAGTAGCAGTCCCGCCAGTAGCGACACCTCCAGTTGCAGCACCTCCGATCGCCGCGCCTCCGATCGCCGCACCTCCAGCTGCCGCCGCTGGGCCCTCGGCAGCATCGCAAACGGAAGTCGAGCTGCGTAAGGGATTGCCACGCACCCCAGGTGGACAGCCGTGGCCGCAACAAGATGTTGCCCAGGTTTCGGCACCGCCAGCCGCCACGCCCCCTTCGGCGGTTCCACCGGCAGCAGCTCCACCGGCAGCAGCTCCGCCAGCGGCCCTACCTCCTACTGCTGCCGCACCAACCGCGACACCACCCGCAGCCACGCCTCCTAGCGCAGCTGTACCCACGGTAGCCGCAAGCGCGGCGGGTGCTGCTGCAAGCGCAACGCAAAAGAAGTCGCAGACGAAGGCTCAGAGCGTTGAAAAGCAGCCTGCCGAGCGTCCAGCGTGGCTCGGTAAGGCCATCGGCGCCGGCGTCGGTGGCGTGATCTTACTGGCACTCCTCGTGTTCGCGGCGCGTGCTTTCGTGGGTAGCGAGTCCGGTGCGGAGTTCATCGCCAAGTACACCGGCGTAGCTCCGACCCCGGCAAGCACCCCGGTAGGACTTCCGGCATGGCTCGGTTGGTCGCACTTCTTCAACATGTTCCTGATGGTCATGATCATTCGCACCGGTCTGCAAATCCGCGGCGAGCGCAAACCACCGGCGTACTTCACCTCAAAGTCTGGGAAAAAAGTGTCCCTGACTATCTGGTTCCACACTTCGCTTGATCTGTTGTGGCTGCTGAACGGCGTTGTTTTCTTCGTCTTGCTGTTCGCCACCGGTCAGTGGATGCGAATCGTGCCGACCAGCTTGGATATCTTCCCAAACATGGCTTCGGCAGCAATCCAATATCTCTCGCTGGATTGGCCGTCCGAGAACGGCTGGATCCACTACAACGCACTCCAACAGGTGGCCTACTTTGTCACCGTGTTTATTGCCGCGCCGCTGGCAGCTATCACTGGCTACCGCATGAGCAATTGGTGGCCGAAGCAATGGAAGTTCTACCCAATTGAATTCGCCCGCAAAGTTCACTTCCCAACGATGCTGTACTTTGTGCTGTTCATCTTCGGGCATGTGTTCCTGGTGTTTGCCACCGGTGCGAAGAAGAACCTCGGCCATATGTTCGCCGCTACCCCGGACGGCGGCTGGATGGGCGTCATTTTGTTCCTCGTGTCTGTCGTGGTCACAGTTGGCGCAGTGTTCGCAGCTCGCCCAATGCTGATCGCGCCGATCGCGCGCATCTTCGGAAAGGTAACGAACCGCTAGCTGATACTCAACTGCCCCCGCCGTCGCTCCTTAAGCATGGAGAGATGGCGGGGGCAGTTAGCTCAAACTTAGCGGGTTTGGTGAGCTTTCTCTCAAACGCTGTTCATTTTTGTTGTCGATGGTTTACATTTGACGATAGATCTATAACATACCCAGCTATAAGCGCATCGCGCATCACACGCGATACCCCAAAGATTCACAAGTGATGGCCACCTTAAAAATCGCGCCAGCGTTGACCGCCACCGCCACCGAGGAGGAGTTAGCGCCTGAAATATCTCAGTTGCGGCGTCTTTCCGAACCGGACATCTACGAAGGCAAAATCCCCACCGACGATCCCAAGCCAGAGATTATCGAAGGACACATGAGCTCGGATTACATGGACATTCCAATCGAAGTGGACAAAAAAGAAGCCCACGAATTAAGCATCTACCCCGACATTTGGGCACGGTCAGTCACCACCCACAACTCCATCGTGTGGGCACGCAACGGCCGGGAAGCTGGACGCCCTGAGTGTGGGCCGCATACATGCCAGCTTCAGATGGGAGCGTAGACATTGGAGATAACAAATATTTTCCAAAATCAGGCGCTCGGTTCTCGGTCTTCCCGATCGACATCGCCAATTCTATCAATACACGAGAGTTTCAATAGATGAACGCTTCTAGCGCGCTGCGGTATATCGCCAGCCTGACAATCATATTTCTCATAGCAGGCTGTGCCACAGATTCGAACAACAATAATACAGCAGAACATGAATCGATCTCGTCTCCACAGTATTGGTCTTTGCTAGGCCAGAACACCGATACTCTTCAACCAGACATTTCCACTAGGGTCCGATTAATTGATGAGCAAGGGAAAAGTGTTGTTACCGAAGAAATGGAATCAGTATATAATGGTCAGGCCGTCAGATTTCAGGACGGTTTTCTCACAACGACACGTACTGATTTCATTCTCCTGAGCAAGAGTGGATCTGAGACTGATCGGATTCCGCACTCAGACCATTCCATCCTCACTGATATCAAAAGTTCAGAAAACAACCAAGCCGTTGCGATCGTTTTCAATGAAGGTTTCGGTCCTCTAAAGGCAGGCAATGTTCTGTATCTCCAAACCCAGGATCGGCAAGCAAGGGCAGAGTCAAACTATTTTCCGTTGGCCTTGACGGTGTGCGACGATGGAAATCTGTTCTGGGTCGATCGGGACGCGAACCAAGCTCTAGCAAAATCACTGTCAATTGATGGCCGACAAACAGAGATGCAAATCCCTTTACAACCATCCGAGACTATCGACGGTATTTTTGATTGTAATCGCAAGTCCCTCGATCTTGTGATTCAATCTGGACCAGCAACACAAAAGGTACGCATCGCTAATCCACTAGATTCTCCGCAGCTCGAGTTTCGTGAGACTGTGGATAAGCTTTGGCCGCTTGAGGTACCAAGAGGGTCCCAGATGCTGGGCCAGGGTCTCCTCACAGTAAAGAGGGACGGTTCATTCCAATTGATCGACACCGAGCCCACAGTCCCAACAATTGAAGGAAAATTCAACATTGGTGAAGGTATGGTCATTTCGGCCACTTTCGATGACCCACTTGTATCAATCGACTTCATCACCCCGCAAGATGGGGAAACCAATATTGCAACTTTTAGAATCTCCAAGCCCAATGAATCTAACGCATTAACAAAAATTCCACGATCCGCCTTTATAGATAAAAATGATATTCAAGACGATTTCAACGGATCTCGAAATATCGGCTCTGTTTTCATCCTGGATAAGGAGAGGTAAAAAAATACAGATTCCTCTTTTCCTTAATCCTCCTGCACAGATTTCATCAATTCTTTACACGAGGTCTTCACCGATCATTAAGGATTAAGTCACTTACGTCTTCCGCACCGTAAGCGACTGCTCCGCACGCCCGACCGGACCGTGCACATCATGCAGCACCGAGGAGGTCAGCCCGATGCCATGCGCACCCCAGGTCACAGCGGTGTCCAGGCCAGTCCACTCGCCTGCCGGTTGCCGGAACAGGTGGATGGTCAGGTCAACGTTCGGGAAAACCCAGTCCTCCGGCGACTGGCGCGGGTTAATACCGTTGGCCGCATCCACACGCGAGATGAACTCCGCCAGAGCGATGGGCTCATCGCCGTCGACAAGCGTGTTCGGCGAGGTCAACCACGTCGCTCCCCTGCCGGCCCGCTTATCGACGGCCTGTCGCGCCTCGATCTGAGCGATGTAACCGCCACCCCATTCCTGGTTGAACGGCCGTTCGGGGCAATCCTGCGGTGCAGGCAAAGTGTCATACTCGATTCCTTCTACCGCGGAAGTATCCGAGGTACACAGGTACCAGGCTCGCGCGATGATCACTGTTCGCCCACCGATTGTGGCAGTGGATTCCACCAACTCGATCGTCCGACCTGGTCGTTTAAGTTCAACCTCGATGGCAACTTCTTGGAACGGCAGGCGCCCGAGGATGTCAAAAGAGATGCGGCTCATGTCGAGCAGTCCGCCGTCGTGCTGCGCTCGGTGTTGCTCGATCACATGCGTCATCAGTCCGGCGAGGCTGGCGAAGTGATAGTCCTCCTTGGACCAGGCACCTTCGGCGTGGATCGTCGGGACATAAATATCCTCGCCGATGCGAGTAAAGAAGCTGTTTTGGGCCATGTTGATTAGTCCTTTCGGATCGGGACAAGAAATCCGCCCCGTGAAACCGCGAAATAGCCGGTTTTCCGGAGTGTTTTTCACGGTTTCACGGGGCGGTTTTCCGGTAGTGGCGACTGGCCGCTACCGCGTGGCTATGTCTTCCAACTCCACGCGATAGTTTGCTGCTGTGTTTTTCTCAATATCCATGAGTGTCACGCCCGGCGCGAGTCGTCGGAGTACGAGGTGATCGTCCTCCACATCGAAAAGACCCAGGTCAGTGATGATGCGCTGCACCACTCCTACGCCTGTCAGCGGCAAAGAGCATTCGCGCACCAACTTCGGGGTGCCGTTCTTAGACACGTGCTCGGTGATCACCACCACGCGCGGGGTGCCCGCCACCAGGTCCATCGCGCCGCCCATACCTTTGACCATCTTCCCTGGGATCATCCAGTTGGCCAGGTCCCCGTTCTGGGCCACTTCCATTGCTCCAAGCACGGCCATCTTGACTTTGCCGCCACGGATCATGGCAAAGCTGGTTGCGGAATCGAAGGTGGCGGCGCCGTCGATAAGCGTGACGGTCTGCTTGCCGGCGTTGATAGTGTCGGCGTCCTCCTCACCTTCGTAGGGGAACGGCCCCATGCCGAGAATGCCGTTCTCACTCTGCAGCACCACGTGTACGCCCTCCGGCAGGTGATTAGCCACCATCGTTGGGATCCCGATGCCCAGGTTGACGTAGTCGCCGTCGTTTAGTTCACTAGCAGCGAGCGCCGCCATTTCATCTCTGCTCCAAGGCATTACCTGCTCCTCACGGTTCGCTGTTCGATCTGCTTTTCAAGCGAAGTGGTCAAAATGTAGTCGATGTGAACGCCCGGGGTATGCACGAGATCCGGGTCGATCCCACCACGCGGAAGCAATTGCTCCACCTCGGCGATGGTGACCTGACCAGATTCGGCGCACAAGGGATTGAAGTTCCGAGCCGTTCGCCGGTACACCAGGTTGCCGGCCTCATCGCCCTGATAGGAATGCACCAGCGCGACATCTGCGACGATGCCACGCTCCTGTACATAGGTGCGGCCGTCGAACTCAGCGGTCGGCTTTCCTTCCGCCACCAGCGTGCCGACGCCCGTAGCCGTGTAGAACGCTGGAATGCCAGCACCGCCTGCTCGGAGTCTTTCAGCAAGGGTGCCCTGCGGGTTGAACTCCACCTCGAGCTCCCCGGCAAGGAACTGGCGGGCGAACTCCTTGTTCTCGCCAACGTAGGAGGACAGCACCTTGCGGACCTGATTGTTTTCCAGCAGGATGCCCAGGCCTTTGCCATCCACACCCATGTTGTTCGACACCACCGTCAGGTTGCGGCGACCAACGTCGCTCAACGCCTCGATGAGCATGAATGGCACACCACAGAGCCCGAAGCCACCGACGGCGATAGTGTCGCCATCTTTGACGAGGTCCCCGATTAACTCGACAGCGTTGGAACGAACCTTATCCATGTGTTACACCCACCCCAGGACTCGCGGAGCCATCTCGCGCAGCTCAACCTTACGGACCTTGCCCGAGACGGTCATCGGGTATGAGTCAACGATGTGGACGTACTTCGGGATTTTGTGGCGCGAGAGTTTGCCTTGGGCAAATTCGGCGATTTCATCCACGGAGAGATCCTCTACGCCATCATGGACGATGACGTAGGCCATGATCTCTTCGCCATACTTATCGTCTGGCACACCAATAACTTGAGCGTCCACCACGTCTGGGTGGGTGAACAGGAATTCTTCAATCTCACGCGGGTAGATGTTCTCGCCACCGCGGATGAGCATGTCCTTAAGTCGGCCGGTAACCATCAAGTAGCCGTCTTCATCGAAGGTGCCGAGATCGCCCGAACGCATCCAGCCGTCCTCGTCAATGGCCTCAGCAGTCTTCTCCGGATGCTCCCAATAGCCTTGCATGACTGAGTAGCCACGGACGTAAATTTCACCTTGGGTCCCCACCGGGACAGTTTCCCCAGTTTCCTCATTGACCAGCTTGCACTCAATATGCGGCATGATTTGGCCAACGGTATTCACGCGCTTTTCCAGCGGCGCGTCCGAGCGGGTCTGGAAGGACACCGGGGAGGTCTCCGTCATGCCGTAACAAATGGAAATTCCTTCCATGTTGAACTTCTCCATGACTTCACGCATCGTCTTGGACGGGCAGGAGGTGCCAGACATGATGCCGGTGCGCAGCGTTTCCAGGCCATATGGGGAGCCGTATTCCTCGTGATCGTGCGCCTCATCAAGTTCCTTAATGAACATCGTCGGCACACCGTAGAGGGACGTCGCTTTCGCAGCCTGCACGGCCATGAGGGTCTCGCGAGGCTTGAAGGACGGTGCTGGGACGATGAGACAACCACCGTGGCTGAAGATTCCGATGGTAGCCATCACCATGCCGAAACAGTGGAAAAACGGCACTGGTGCGCACACGCGGTCTTCTTCGGTGTATCCCAGGTTTTCCCCGACGAAGAAGCCATTGTTCAGGATGTTGCGATGAGTCAGGGTCGCCCCTTTAGGGAAACCGGTGGTCCCGGAGGTGAATTGGATATTGATGGCATCGGTGTTCTTGATGTCTGCCGTGTGCTCGGAAAGATCATCGATGTCACCATGCATAGCGTCATACCAATCGGAAGAGCCGAAGTAGATCACTTCTTGCAGCTGGGAACCACGCTGCTTACGCGCCTCGTTGAGCATCGTGCGGTATTCCGAGTCCTTGAAGCGACGGGCAGCAAAGACCAGCTTCACGCCGGCCTTCTCCAACACATAGTTGAGCTCAGACTGACGGTACGCAGGGTTGATGTTCACCAGTACCAGACCCAGGTGATGGCAGGTCCACTGTACGACGAGCCACTCCCAACGGTTAGTGGACCAAATGCCCACCCGGTCGCCTTGGCGATAGCCCTTTCGTACCAACTCGCTGGCCAGGCGTAGCACACGGTTGTAGAAGCGTTCATAGGTGAAGGAAACATCAGCGTAAACGTCAACGATGCAGTCCCGGGACGGGAACTTTTCCACCATTGCACGCAGAATCTGGCCGAGGGTTTCTTCACGCAGCGGTGGTGCGCCCTGGTCCACGGTAGCCCCAATCACGTGGGACAAAAGCTTTCCGTCTTCGCCGGTAGCGATGCTGCCATATGAGGTGGACTGAAATTTGAATGGTGCTGCGGTGCTCATATCGGTGGTCAACTTTCTCTTGAAGGATTAACGCCCTGCTCGGCTGAGAATTGCTTGTGCTTGTCTGAAGAGAGGTTCATCTACCATGCGGCCGTCGAAGCGGAAGGCTCCTTGGTTGTGTTCTGCCTCGGCCAATAGGCGGGTAGCCCAGTCGAGTTGTTCCTCTGAAGGTTGGTAACCAGCGCGAATGGCATCCACTTGAGATGGGTGAATGCACACAGTGGCGGCGTAGCCCAGTGCGGCGGCGTCCGCTACTTCTGCCTTAAGCCCCGCCGTGTTCGGGATATCAACAAACACGGCGTCTAGGGCTGCCTTGTCAAAGGCCGCCGCAGCCAATTGCACGCGCGAGCGCGCATGCTGTGCGACGCCCCGGTAAGTGCCATCGGCGTGCCGTGACGACGTCCCCGAGAGCCCAGCCACTAGGTCTTCGGCGCCCCAGAACATGGCCACCACACTGTCACAGGCAGCTACTTCATCCGCCCGCAGTACCCCCAGCGGGGTCTCAATGAGTGCGATGAGCTGGGCGTCGTTAAGCACTGCGGTTACTGCGGAAACGTCGGCCGACCCTTCCGCTTTAGGGATCATGACTTGGCGGAACGCACTTCGAGCTACAGCTTGGAGATCCAGCTTTCCATCGGCAGAGTTTGCTGGGTTGATCCGCACAATAACCTTCGCTGGATCAAGATCACAGCTTTCGATGGCCGCGCGTGCCTGCTCCCGATTGCCTGGCTGACAGCCGTCCTCGAGGTCGAGGATGACCATGTCGGCACGCTCAGCGGCCTTAGCAAAGCGATCCTCGCGGTCAGCTGGGGTGAACAGGATCGCAGGCCCAAGCGGGGTCCAGGCACTCATGACTGTCCCTCCGGCTGGCACTGCACCAAGGTGGTGCGCACCGCCTTGCAGACGATATCCCCATGCTGATTACGTCCGATATGCTCTAGTTCCACGATTCCTTGGCCCGGACGCGACTTAGACAAGCGTTTGGAAAGGCAAACAGTCTCCGCGTAGAGGGTGTCGCCGTGGACCATCGGCTTCGGGAAGCTCACTTCCTTAAAGCCCAGGTTGGCGACGATAGTGCCCAGAGTCAGCTGCGAAACGGATAGCCCCACCACCGTGGAAATGGTCCACATGGAATTGACAAGGCGCTGACCATCGAATCCCGGTTGTGCAGCAGACCAATGAGCATCAAGGTGCAGCGGCTGTGTGTTCATGGTGAGGGTGCTAAACACCACGTCATCGGTTTCCGTGACGGTACGGCCCGGCCGATGCAGATAGCGCGCTCCCTCTTCGTACTCTTCGAACCACAACCCACGCTGAATGATATCTGTCATGGTTACAGCCCCAGTTCCCGCGCGATCAGCATGAGCTGGACCTCAGAGGTGCCCTCGCCGATTTCCAGGATCTTCGAGTCGCGGTAGTGCCGGGAGACTCGGTACTCGTTCATGAAGCCATAGCCACCATGAATCTGGGTCGCATCCCGCGCGTTGTCCATCGCTGCCTCGGAGGAAATCAACTTAGCGATGTAAGCCTCCTTGCGGAAGTCCAAGCCCTTGGCCATGCGTGCAGCAGCGGCCATCCAGGCCAAGCGGGCCGTGTGAGCACGGGCCTCCATGCGCGCAATTTTGAATGAGATGGCCTGGTATTCGCCGATCGCACGCCCCATAGAAGTGCGCTCCTTGGCGTACTTCACGGATTCATCAACACACCCCTGGGCGGCGCCGGTAGCCAGGGCAGCAATTGCAACGCGCCCCTCCGCCAGAATGGAAAGGAAGTTCGCGAAGCCACGTCCACGCTCCCCCAACAGGTTCTCCTGTGGCACGCGGCAATCGGCGAAGGTTAGCGGGTGGGTGTCAGAGGCATTCCAACCAACCTTGTCGTAAGCGGGCTCTGCTACGAAACCCGGGGTATCGGCGGGAACGATGATGGTGGAAATTTCCTTCTTACCGTCCCGTTCACCTGTCACGGCGGTGACCGTGTTTAAGCTGGTGATATCGGTGCCAGAGTTGGTGATGAACTGCTTCGAACCGTTGATGATGAAATCGGATCCATCCTCACGCGCGGTCGTGCGGGTAGCACCAGCATCGGAACCTGCGCCGGGCTCGGTGAGCCCAAATCCGGCAAGCTTGGTACCAGCAGTCAGTTCTGGGAGCCACTGCTGCTTCTGGGAATCATTGCCAAAGTGGAAGATGGGCATCGCGCCGAGGCCAACGCCTGCTTCCAGGGTGATGGCAACGGATTGATCTACGCGGGCGAGCTCTTCGAGGGCAATGCCGAAGGAGAGGTAATCGCCCCCCATGCCACCGACCTCTTCAGGAAATGGCAGTCCGAACAGTCCCATCTCGCCCATCTGGGCCACGATTTCGTAGGGGAAGGAATGCTCCTGATCGTGCTTGTAGGCCACTGGGTCGACCACTTCATTGGCAAACTCGCGAACGACGCTCTGCAGCTCGCGGTACTCTTCTGGCAAATCGGAGATGTTGATATCAGTCATGGCGAAAATCCTTTGCTGTGAGTTGTTGTTAGGACGTTGGTTCTACGGAGGCGAGCAACTTACCGGCCGGCACTTGTTCACCCGGTTCTGCGTGGAACGTGACCACGCCATCCGCTGCGGCGCGCAGCGTGTGCTCCATCTTCATGGCCTCGACGATGATCACCGCATCGCCTGCAGCCACAGCTGCACCGTTTGCCACGGCGTGTGCGATCACAGTGCCCGGCATCGGCGACACCAGGTTGAGGTCCCCATCCACATCATCTTCAGCGGACCGGACTACTTCGGCGCGACGCAGTTCGCTTGAGCCTCCAGGTCCGGAGATGATGAAGTGTGAGTAGTCTCCCCGGATGTCCACCAGATGCCAGTGAGCAGATGTGCCATCGATGCTGACTCGCCAGTCTTCTTCGCTACCGCCCGCGTGCACGGAAGCAGTGACTGTTTTCGGAGTGGCCCCCTCATCCTCTGGGGTTCCTGCGATGGTGTCGTGCAACACGACTTCCGCCTGGGCAGGGGTTCCGGTGATGCTGACTAGAGTGCTGTCATTGCCGTGCGCAAGCCGGATTTGCTGCGCGGCCGTGCGACCGGGGCGCCAGGCATCGGGTATCGCCCATGGGGAGGCGGGACCGCTTGGCCAGCGCTTGGCCAGCCAAATCATCGCAGCAGCCGCCAATGCTCCATCAGAAACCGTGGACACCTGGTACTCGTCACTAACGCTATCAAGCAGTCCCGTATCAAGATCGCCGGCGACGACCGCGGGGACCTGCATGAGGAAGCGACAGAAATCGGTATTTACGGTAATCCCAGCCACATTTGTCTCTGCGAGCGCTTTGTCTAGGCGATGCAGCGCCTCTGCGCGATCCCGACCATGCACAATGACCTTCATCAGCATTGGGTCATACAGGGAAGAGACTTCGGAGCCGTCCGCAATACCGCTATCTACCCGGACCCCAGGACCAGTCGGGATCGTGACCTTAGCAATCGAACCGCCGGTTGGCAGAAAGCCTTGGGCGGGATCTTCGGCGTAGATGCGCGCCTCGATGGCATGCCCGGTGAGGGTGATGTCCTCCTGCTTTACCGGGAGTTCGTCTCCCCTAGCAACAGCGAGCTGGAGAGCAATCAGGTCTTGGCCGGTGACTTCTTCCGTCACTGGGTGCTCCACTTGGAGTCGCGTATTCATCTCCATGAAGAAGAACTGGTCCGGGCGCGCAGCCGGGACAATGAACTCGACGGTGCCGGCACCGTGGTATCCCACCGATCGGGCGGCATCGCAGGCTGCCTGGCCGATGCGCTCGCGGGTCTCGGCGTCGAGAAGCGGCGATGGCGCTTCTTCGATGACCTTCTGGTGACGGCGCTGCAAAGAGCACTCGCGCTCACCGAGGTGGATCACGTTGCCGTGGGTATCAGCCATGATCTGGACCTCGATGTGGCGCGGGGTGTCCACGAAGTGCTCCAGGAACAGCGTGTCATCGCCAAAGGCACCCGCTGCTTCTCGACGCGCCGACTTCAGTGCCTCCGGAAGGTCTTCGATCTTCTCAACCCGGTGCATGCCCTTACCGCCGCCACCTGCAGAAGGCTTAATCAGTACAGGGAAACCGATCTCAGGAGCCGCAGCAATAATGTCCTCATCGGATAAACCAGGGCGAGAGATACCTGGGACAGTGGGTACATCACGCGCCTCCACAGCCGCGCGGGCTGAGATCTTATCGCCCATCGTTTCAATCGCGCTGGCGGGCGGGCCAATAAATACGATGCCGTTGTTGGCGCAGGCATGAGCGAACTCAGCGTTCTCGGAGAGGAACCCATAACCGGGGTGAATCGCCTGCGAGCCAGAGCGCTTGGCTGCATCGATGATCTTGTCGATCACTAGATATGACTCGCGGGCGGGTGACGGACCGATGTGGATCGCAACGTCCGCTGCGCGCACATGCGGCGCGTCAGCATCAGCGTCGGAGTACACCGCTACGGCAGTGACACCTTGTTGTTTGAGGGTCCGGATGACGCGACAAGCAATCTCACCACGGTTTGCAACCAAAACTGTATCAATCATGCGTTTTCTCCTACATCCGGAAGACACCGAAAGAGGTGTCAGTCAGTGGTGCGCCAGCAGCGGTTTCTAGTGCCAAGCCGAGAACACGGCGAGTATCGGCAGGGTCGATCACGCCGTCATCCCAGAGGCGAGCCGTTGAGTAATAGGGGCTGGATTCTCGCTCGAATTTCTCGCGGATAGGCTTTTCAAACTCCTCTTGTTCCTCCGCTGACCAGGTGCCACCGCCACGCTCAATTTGGTTCCGGCGGACAGTAGACATGGTCATTGCAGCTTGTGGGCCACCCATGACGGAGATACGGGCGTTGGGCCACATCCACAAGAAGCGTGGGCTGTAGGAGCGACCACACATGGAGTAGTTGCCGGCGCCGAACGCGCCACCAATAACCACGGTGAACTTGGGCACGCGCGCCGTGGCGACGGCGTTAACCATCTTCGCGCCGTGCTTTGCGATGCCGCCGGCCTCGTACTCGCGGCCGACCATGAATCCGGTGGTGTTCTGGAGGAACACGAGCGGGATGCCGCGCTGATCGCAAAGCTCAATGAAATGCGCGCCTTTCACTGCGGACTCTCCCATGAGGATGCCGTTATTGGCGATGATGCCTACCCGGTGCCCAAAGATGCGGGCGAAAACAGTGACCAGGGTGGTGCCATACTCTGACTTGAATTCCTGGTATTGGCCACCATCGACTATTACCTCGATGACTTCATGGACGTCATAGGGGACTTTGGCATCGACTGGCACGATGTCATAAAGATCCGTTTGTGGGCGGACTGAATCCTTTGGCTCGCTCAAGTCCCAGTCTGGTTGGCGATCCTGAGGGAAAGTCTCCACAATCTTGCGGACACGGTGCAAGGCGTCCGCATCATCTAATGCGAGATGGTCAGTGACGCCAGAGATCTTGGAGTGCAAGTCACCGCCGCCCAGGTCCTCCGGTGTGACGTCTTCACCAGTGGCAGCCTTCACCAGTGGCGGTCCTGCCAGGAAGATGGTGCCCTGTTCCTTAACGATCACCGCCTCATCGGACATAGCTGGAACGTAGGCGCCACCAGCGGTACACGAGCCGAGGACGGCTGCGATCTGTGGGATACCAGCGGCGGACATGCGGGCCTGATTGAAGAAGATCCGGCCGAAGTGCTCACGGTCGGGAAAGACCTCATCCTGGTTCAGCAACATCGCACCACCGGAGTCGACGAGGTAGATGCACGGCAGGCGATTCTCCGCAGCGATTTCCTGTGCTCGCAAGTGCTTCTTAACCGTCATCGGGTAGTAGGTTCCGCCAGACACGGTGGCGTCATTCGCCACGATCATGCAGCGTCGCCCCTGCACCAAACCGACGCCGGCGACGGCACCTGCAGCAGCTACTTTGCCGTCATACATGTCATGAGCTGCCAGCGGTGCCACTTCTAGAAATGGGCTGCCGGGGTCCAACAGTTCTTGAATACGCTGGCGTGGCAGCAATTTGCCGCGGCTGACGTGGCGTTCGCGGGCACGTTCGGAGCCACCTTCTGCGGTGGTATGCACAAAGTGGCGCAGTTCAGCGACCAGCTCTTCGTGGCGTTGACGGTTGTTCTTAGGTGCAGTCATTTGGCTCGCTTCCCATTTCAGTTAATGGCGATTAACTTAAATGCGAGACTACCGCCACAGTGTGACCCGTAACACTTTTATTGCTGTGTTAATTTTGCATCACACCAATTTGCTGGTGTTAACAGGCAGAAAAAATGGCGCTACCAGCGCCATGTTGATTCCCCTTATTCACCCCTTGCAAATACCCCCTAGGCAGCTCCAGCCCCAGCGGTGAGTGCCTCCACGGCCATCTCATATGCCTGCTCGCTCACCAGTTCCGGACCAGCCCAGTGGATTACGTGCCGAGCAGAATTGATCAGCCCTGCAGCAAACTGCACTCGCAAGCGAGCAGTCGAACGATCAAGGTTAGGACAATTTTCTTGGAGCACATCAGTCCAGAGTCGCAGATACATCAGCTGCAAGGAACGCACCTTTGTCATCGCCTCTGGCGCTAAGTTGTGAATCTCCCGCGCTTGCACCCGAATAATGTCCGGCTCGGTAGTGGCAAAGTCCACGTGCCGCTGCACCAACGCCCGCAACAGCTGGCCAGCATCCTCTGAACCCGACTCCTGATGCTGCGCAATCGCTTCCCGAGCGCCATCCACCAGCCGAATCGAAATGTCCACCAGCACTGTCTCCAGCAATTCATCCTTGCTCGAGAAATGACGTAGTACGCCCGGGCCCGATATCCCCACCGCAGCACCTACATCACTCAGCCGCATCTGATGGAAGCCCTTATCCGCCATAATTACAGCTGCTGCCGAAAGCAGTTCGGCACGTCGTCGCTGCTTAGCCTGTTCCCTAGCGGTTGCCACGAGCCACAACCCGATACGCCTGGGAAATCAGCGGCGCGTCAATCATTTCCCCATCTAACTTAAATGCGCCCGCATGACGCTCTGCCTCCGCGACCACCCGCTGGGCCCAATCCAGCTGTTCAGCATCTGGGGCGAAAGCCCGACGCACGACCTCCACTTGCTGCGGATGGATGCAAGCGAAACCCACAAATCCCGCGCGTGCCGCATCAACCGCTTCCAGATACAGCCCTTCCTCATCACGGAAATCAGCATGAACTGCGTCGATAACAAACTTGCCGTGTGCTGCGGCATGGATGTGCATCAGCGATCGAGTCAGCGCCATCGGTGTACGGTACGGTCCGGGGCGCGATTCTGGGGCACCTTCGTCGATAAGCAATCGCGAGTGCGTCCCACCGAGCAGTACCGTGAGGTCTTCCGCACCCCAGAACAGCCCAACCACGTCCTCATGGGCAGCCAACTGCGGCAGCGCAACGACAGCCTGCGGAGTCTCCACCATTGCGATGAGCTGCAGGCCCTGCAGCTGCTCCGGGATCTCAGCCCCCACCTTCGGCACCATTACCAGCCGATAATCGGTAGTTCGCACAAACTCTACGTCAGCCGAGAAGTGCGGAGAATCCGGCCCTACGATGCGGACGATGGTGCGCGCCGGGTCCAAGCCACAGTCGCGGATGTTGTGATAAGCCACGCGCCTATCGACGTCCCCCGCCCCGTCTTCCAAATCCAAGATGACCATGTCCGATTTCGCCGCCGCCTTAGGAATAATCTCAGCCCGCCCAGCGGGTGCGAAAAGGATGGCTGGCCCCGCAATGAGATGGTCGAAACGCATAGCTACTCCTTGGATAATGAAATCTATGTCCCAAGGATATGTGATTCTCACAAAACAGTTACCCCCGCGTAGCACATTACTGGAATAATGAAATTCAGTTACACGTTCTTTTAAGTGAACTTATCCAGTAGTTATGTCAAGGAGCTTTCCATGTGCCAAGCCGTCCAATGCCCTAAGTGCAACAAGACCACCTGGAGCGGTTGCGGAAACCATGTCGATCAGGTGATGGCAGGCATCGCACCCGCCAATCGCTGTCAGTGCAAGCCACAGACCACGGCCGAAGCACGTGCTGCTAAGCCTGCCGGGATGCTGGGCCGGCTGTTCGGGGGTCGCTAACGTGGCACGCACCATCATCATCGGCGGTGTCGCTGGTGGCATGTCTACCGCAACGCGCTTGCGCCGTAACGACGAAGACCATGAGATCACTGTCTTTGAACGCTCCGGTTACGTCTCCTTTGCCAACTGCGGTTTGCCGTACCATCTCGGTGGAGTGATCGAGAACCGCGAGGCACTGCTCCTGCAGACTCCGGAGTCATTGCACGAGCGTTTCAACATCGATGTGCGCGTGCGGCATGAAGTCATGTCCATTGATACCGCCACAAACACCGTGGTCGTGCGCAACCTCGACTCGGGAGTGGACACTGAGGAGCCCTACGACAATCTCGTTCTCGCACCCGGCGCGCAGCCGTTCATCCCGCCTATCCCGGGTATTGAGCGTGCCGCCTGCCTGCGCACCGTAGAGGACCTTGATCACTTGAAGTCCCTGGTCTCCCCTGACATACAGACTGCTGTTGTTATTGGTGGCGGTTTCATCGGCGTTGAGGTCGCGGAGAATCTGCAGCACCGTGGCCTGTTCGTCACTCTGATCGAGGCAGCTCCCCAGATCATGGCGCCCTTCGACCCCGAGATAGCGATCCTACTGCAGCGTCGTCTCGAAACGGGCGGCATTGACGTGCGCACCAACGCCATGGTCACCGCCATCGGCGAAAAGGACGTGACAGCCGGCGAGGAACACTTCCCCGCCGATGTGGTCATCGCAGCTATCGGCGTGCGCCCAGATGCTGGCTTTATCGCCGAGGCAGGCATAATGACGGCACGCTCCGGGCACATCCTCGTCGATGAATTCGGCCGCACCAACGTGGCGAACGTCTACGCCTTAGGAGACGCCGTGATGAAGCGCGACTTCCTCGATGGCTCCGATAACCCCCTGCCGCTAGCGCAGAATGCGAACCGCCATGGCCGTGTCATCGCCGACGTGATCGCTGGACGTTCGGTGGCTACCAAACCGGTGTATGGCACCTCTATCATCGGTGCTTTCGGCTTCGCAGTCGCAGGCACCGGCTGGAATGAGAAGCGACTGCAGGCTGCGGGCCGCGAGTATCGCGCGATCCATACCCACCCGATCAATCACGCTGGCTACTATCCGGGCGCGAAGCAAATGACCATCAAGCTGCTGGTCGATCCAGCTACCGATGCGATTTTGGGCGCCCAAGCTGCGGGTGAGGCCGGCGTCGATAAGCGTATCGACGTCATCCTCACCGCCATGACGGGTGGCCTAACGGCTTCTGATTTAGCCGACCTAGAGCTGGCCTACGCTCCGCAATTCGGCATGGCGAAGGATCCCGTTGCGCTTATCGGCATGGTGAATGACAACATGGTCGCAGGTGAGAAGACGATCCAGTGGCATGAGCTGGCTTCATCCAAGCTTCCGCTCATCGATGTGCGTACCCCCGGAGAATATTCTTCCGAGCCGATCCCGGGCGCGGTGAACATCCCGGTGGATGACCTCCGCGATCGCATCGATGAGGTACGCGAATTGGCTGCTGGCGGCCCCGTGATAGTGCATTGCCGCGTTGGCTTGCGTGGCCATATTGCAATCCGCACCCTTGCCGGCCTGGGAGTCGAGGCGATCAACCTCGACGGCGGTTACCTGACATGGGAAGCTGGTATCGCTTCACAGGACTAGTTTTCTGAATTCGACAGCAACTGCCCGTGAAAAGTTGCGAAATTCCGCGGCTTTTCACGGGCAATCTAGAATTGATCCATGCTCAACCTTGCGACAGGGCGGAAAGCCTCCAAGTTAGTTCTTAGGGCGCTACGGAAACCTGCCTGAACAGTTTCCCGACGCAACTTCAGAATTGGCTCCTACAAAACGAGGAGAATCAAAAAATACTCCCATCTAACTTTCGAAAAGTCGGAACCCAACTTAGAGGTCGTCACCTGCAAAGGCCAGCTCTTACGCGAAGTCATTGAGGCAATGATATCTCGCGACAGTCACCTAGCAACCAATCACGTAGAGCGAACCCCTTACCGGAAACTCATTTGTCTTTTCCCAACTCTCCCGTGCGAGACCAACGACGATTAGGCATGGTGATTCCGACGCGGAAGCGAATTGCTCGGAGTTGGAACTAAATGAGAGCCAATCCGCAGTTCTTCGCGAAATCAAAGTCGACTCAGCAACAAACGAGCAGCAATCGAAATTCTACAAAGACCTCGAAAGACTCGAAAGAGCCTATTGAATTTGTCTTTTGTTAAACTCTGCCAGCGACTCAATCATGTCCAAAGTTTCACTTCTGGCAGTATCTTCTGTAACCATTTGCTCAACAAGAGCAAGCAATGGAGTAAAGGATTTACCGTCGGATCCCGCAATTCCGATCCCTACCCGCTCAGAGTAAAAGCCATCCTCAATTGGGCCGATAGCCCACACAGATCCGGAAGACGCATTGATCCACGAACCAATCACCACGAGAATTTCAAGAACCTGATCACTGGGAGATTTGGCCCCGTTATGAATGGATTGAACTAGACCGCGCGGAAACGGGCCACTAGCATTACACACCACAGCGCGCTCGGATTCGGTCAGCCCACCTACTACCCTAGGAACAGCTTCTCGGATGAATTTCTCGAGCCTGTGGCCGAAAAACTCTTCATATCTGTCAAGCATGTACACCCCTCGTTAGATTAACCGTGGCACCTCTACCCATGCAACCACCAAATCCCTCTTCCTTCATTTAAATCTGGATGCCAATAACATTCTTTGCTCCAAGCCCAATAAGCAGTGCTCGGATCACTTCGAAGCGCTTCAAGAGACCTCTCGCATTGATCTTTTGTCTCGTACATGAATTGACCAATGTCTGCGAATGCCGATGCAGGAAAAAGAGCTGACACACTGGATACACACACAATTACAAATCCAATAAGGACTGTTCGAACCTTAAGACGCATAAGCTGACATCGTAAGCCGTTGTCACTGATTAGCATGTTTCAATCCCATCAATCCGACCAATGGAAGGGGAAATATTGGTACGCGTACCAGCAAGCACCAATTTGCACACAGAATCAGCCGCGAATGCAAAAATCACTTTGACCCGCAAGTCAAACGGGCAATCATTATATACCTGAACAAATCCCCATTCGGATTGTGCACGAATACAATCGGGGGCCCTTTCGCCAGCCCGACTGATTCCCCCTCCGAAGGTCGGTGCATCCAACGAGGCAATTTTGCCAGTTTCATCGACCTGAACCACAATTTGTTCAACCACCGGTTCTGCACCATCTGGAGATGCAGCAGCCGCGACTGGTGGCACTGTCATTAGAGCACTAACACATATAGCGCTTGTTTTTTCCAACCCATGGAACCTCCCTGATGGACTAATTCTAACGATCCCTTACTGGATACGAATTCAATTTATACCGATTTATCAAAAATGAAAACCTTTTCAGCAATGATTTATAAACCTGTTACGATGAGCTGCATTGATCCAGTTCAGCTCTCTCATTTGAAACCGAGCTGCATGGAGTTGAGGATCAAAGTTCAACAATTCGAGAACTTTACAAACTATTGCTTTCTTTCCTGCTAGTCCCCGCTATGCTTTCGGTTACCCCCTGCGGTGACAGATACTGTCACTACGCCCGCCTGACTTCGGGCCTTACCAACAGAAGAAGCGCCATCAAATCCAACGGGTAGCAGAATGCTCAAAACTAATCTAGGTGGGTCTGGCCAGTATCACGATCTCTGCGACAGCCTTTGCCCGTTACGTTGTGAGTATCCCCGATAATGGGGATACTCGCTGGTCCCGGTATGGCTTATCTGACCTGTAGTTTCCATGATCCGGGGGTGTTGCCGCCGGGAACCAGGACGTTCGATGACAGCTAATAGGGGCACGTCCAGTAGGTAAACTAGGTCTCTTTGCAGGCGTGGGTGCTCGCAACGAATGCCACGACACCAACGACTAGAACAACGCCATACCCATCTCGTTTTCTAGGAGCTCATCATGTCACCGGGGCATTCCATCGACATCTTCCTCGGGTTAGACGTCGGCAAGTCTGAACACCATGCCTGCGTCCTAGACCGTGGCGGCAACAAGGTTTTCGACAAGCCATTGTCACAACTCGAATCCGAACTAGCAGGCATTTTCCATCAACTTCAACAACACGGCACAGTACTCGTTGTCGTCGACCAACCCAACACGATCGGGGCACTTCCTATTGCGGTAGCCCGTGAGTGCGGATGCGAAGTCGGCTATTTGCCGGGCCTGGCCATGCGCAAGGCAGCTAACTTGTATCCAGGGCGTGCGAAAACAGACAAGCGGGACGCTTTCATCATCGCCGATACCGCTCGTACAATGCCCCACACGCTACGTGCTGTAGACCGAAACAACGAAGTTCTCTCGGCGCTAAAGATGCTATCCGGATTCGATGAGGACATCGCCCGTGATTGCACTCGAACCGTCAACCGGCTACGCAGCATCCTTACCCAGATTTATCCAAGTTTGGAACGAGTTTTTGCTGGTAGCACCCTGACCCGCACTCCCATCCTAGATTTGCTGATCCATTACAAGGGGCCACAGGGGCTTAAACGGGCAGGATACCAACGAGTACTCAACTGGATGATCAAGCACACACGCAAAACCCCACCCCGCTTGTAGACGAGATTTTTGCTGCTTTGAAAGCTCAAACAGTCACAGTGCCTGGAAGTGACGACGCTGAGCTCGTCATTCCCCAGCTGGCTGCAAGCATCAAGGCACTGAAAGAGCAGCGTAAAACAATTGCTGAGCAGGTTGAAGGGATGCTTCATGATTTCCCTCTTTGTGAGGTCTTGATGAGTATGCCTGGAGTTGGCATCAAGACCGCAGCACAGATCCTCCTAGCGATCGGTGATGACTCCGACTTCGAAAGTGCTGGCTACCTGGCTGCTTACGCGGGAATTGCCCCAGTCACAAGACGATCTGGATCGTCGATCAGAGGGGAATTCCCCGCACGGTCTGGAAACAAACGCTTGAAAAACGCGCTGTTTTACTCCGCTTTCGCCGCTATACGCAGCTACGAACCTTCAAGACAGTACTACGAACGCAAACGCGCTGAAGGAAAGCGCCACAACGCAGCAATCATCTGCCTGGCACGACGCCGGTGCAACGTCATCTACGCAATGCTGAAAAACAAGGAGTTCTTTCGCGAAATACCGCCACGCCACATCGCAGCATAACGTCTAAAGACGAAACCGACGAGCAAACGCTGGCCAGCTCCTAGGCATCACCCCCATGCCCGTACTCGTCAGCATCGACCAAGCACTTGAAAAACATAGGGACACCCCCTCCATAACCTCGAATTAGTGCGAGAAGTGACGCACGCCTGTGAGGTACATCGTCACACCAGCGTTGTTGGCGGCTTCAATGACTTCAGCATCACGGATCGAACCGCCCGGCTGTACCACGGCCTTTACACCAGCATTCAGCAACACTTCTAGACCGTCTGCAAATGGGAAGAACGCATCAGAGGCCGCGTAGGAACCGCGTGCGCGCTCCTCGCCGTCGGCAAGCGTGTTGGCGCGCTCGACGGCGAGCTTGGCGGAGTCGACACGGTTGACCTGCCCCATGCCGACGCCTACAGAAGCGTTGTTCTTAGCAAGCAGGATGGCATTGGACTTGACTGCACGCACAGAACGCCATGCGAACTCGAGTTCGGCCAGGTCAGCATCCGAAAGTGCGGCGCCGGAAACAAGCTGCCAATTGGCCGGATCATCACCCTCAGCCTGGTAAAGATCTGGCTCCTGGGTGAGGATACCGCCGGAAATGAACTTTTTCTCGGTAGTCGGTGCCTCATATTCCGCGACCAGGATACGAATGTTCTTCTTGGTGGCCAGGATTTCCACCGCCCCGTCTTCATAGGAAGGCGCAAGGATAACTTCAGTGAAGATGTCCTTTACCTGGTTTGCCATCTCCACGCTAACCTCGCGGTTGACTGCGATCACTCCACCGTAAGCGGAAACTGGATCGCAAGCGTGTGCCTTGAGATGCGCGTCAGCGATGGATTCTTCGGAGACCGCGACACCACAAGGGTTGGCGTGCTTGATGATGGCAACGCAAGGACGCTTGTGGTCCCATGCAGCTCGCCACGCAGCCTCAGCGTCTTGGTAGTTGTTGTAGGACATTTCCTTGCCGTGCAGCTGCTTGGCGTTGGCGAGGCCCTTGGTACCGATGCGGGTAACCGTTGCGGACTGGTGAGAGTTCTCGCCGTAGCGCAACGAAGTGGTTGCTTCCTGGTCGGAAAGCTGGCCAACGAGCCAACTGGAAACAGCGGCATCGTAGTCGGCGGTGTGCAAAAACGCGTCACGAGCTAGTTCGCGGCGCCGCTGCAGGGTGAAACCACCGGCTCCCAGAGCCTCGATAACGTCGCCGTACCGAGCTGGGTCTACCACGATGGACACGGATGGGTGGTTCTTGGCCGCAGCGCGAACCATCGAAGGGCCTCCGATGTCGATCTGCTCAACACAGTCATCGAAGCCAGCACCGGATGCCACGGTCTCGCGGAATGGGTACAGATTGACCACCACGAGCTGGAATGCGTCAATGCCTAGGTCATGGAGCTGGTTGAGATGATCCTCTTTGCGGGTATCCGCGAGGATGCCAGCATGCACACGAGGATGCAGGGTCTTCACGCGGCCTTCCAGACACTCTGGGAAGCCGGTGAGCTGCTCAACGGGGGTTACCGGGATGCCGAGATCTGCGATCTTCGCCGCGGTGGAGCCGGTGGACACGATTTCCACGCCCGCCTCGTTCAGTGCTCGTGCCAAATCCTCGAGTCCGGTCTTGTCATAGACGCTGACGAGGGCGCGCTTGATGTCCTTACGGTCTTCGCTCATGTAAAAAGCAACCCTTTCAATGGAAATTTTCCGATTGATATCGATACTATTGCGCTTCACATGGATTAGACGAATTCAGCACGCGCACTATGAGATCGCGTTCGGCTACCTTGATGCGCTCATGCAAACTCCCCTCTGTGTCCCCTGGTTCGACAGGGACCGCAACCTGCGCAATGATCCGCCCCGTATCGACGCCGGCGTCCACCAAATGCACGGTGGAACCAGTGATTTTGACGCCGTACTCTAAAGCGTCACGCACAGCATGTGCTCCCTTGAAAGATGGCAGCAAAGCAGGATGGGTATTGATTACTGAGCCTTCAAATCTGCACAGGAAAGCCGAACCGAGGATGCGCATGAAACCCGCGGACACGATCAAGTCAGCGTCGAATTTCGCGACCGCTGCCGTCAGCGCTTGATCCCAATCTTCGCGATTGGAGTATTCCTTATATATAACAGCCTCAACTGCAACACCTTCATCAGAAGCAACAGTTGTTGCGCGGCAGTCTCGATCAACCACTACCCCGACAACCTCATAGCCATCACCACTACTGCGGATGATCGATTCCAGCAAGCTCCCCGTACCAGAAGCCAGCACCACTACGCTCTTATGTTTCATCAGGTTGCGCTTTCTCCTCGGCTTGCAGTTCTGTCTCTGTTTCAGCTTCAACCGCGGGGTCATATCCGACCTCTTCTACCGCAGCCTCAGCCTCGGAAGGTGCGTCATCCGGTACGACCCTGGTCAAGTGCATATCGGCCACGGCGTCTTGTTCAGAATCATCGGCAGCCTCACTTTCAGAGGACTCCTCAGCATCGTCCGCTACTACCGTGGCAGCGTTTAGGTCGTCATCGGCAAGCTCCGGCATCCGACTGTCCAGCAGCCATCCGACGCCAGCGATGAGCGCGCCAGCCCCCCACAGCCACAGCGGAACCGACAACAATGCCATCCACCACACCGGACCGATGAACCCATAGCCGCCGAGTGTGCCGGAGGCAAAAATCCAAGCAATCAGAGAAATTCCTGCCGACCACAAGCCTGCCAAACCCACAGTCCGAAACGGTCGACGCGCAGACCGCAGGTGCCGATAGGACACAAATGCGGCAATGAAGAGTGGCAGCACAAGTAGTGCCCATGCATAGGGCCATACATGCCCCGGGATTGCCGCGAGTATCGGCAAAGGTGGCAGTGGCACGAGGTAAGCGCCAAATAGACTTAGTGCCCCCTCGCCGAGCGTGAACTCACCGCCCGTGAGAACGAAAACAACGCCGAGGAGAACATTCGGCAGATACAGCAAGCTCAGTCCGCTGAGCCCAAGCGCTGCGCCAGGCTGCGACATACTGCGATACAAATCCGCCGCAGTCGACCAATGCGCAACAAGCAACGCGAGGAAGATCAGACCCGCAGCAACTAACAAGCCGGCCCAATATTTGAGCGCGAGAACTGCGGTATCGAATAGGTCCGCATCAGGCGCATAGCGACGCTCCAGTGCGCGCCACAGCCGAGGCCCCATCCCGATCAGCAAAGCGAGGAGGTGCACAAGCACAGTCCGCCCCAGCATTCCTGGCACGGAGGCCACCGCAACTGGATAGACCGATCCGGCGTCGAGAAGCATTGCCGACGCCGTGAGCGTGAGCAAAAAAGGAACGCCCAGCACGCAACCCGCCAGCACATAAAGGTCAGCAAGAGAGACCTTGTCTTTAACCACTGCATATACCCGCCAGGCAATAACGGCGATCAAGAAACAAGCGGGCAGCAACGGCACATAACCGAGCTCTGTACCTTTGCTAGCCACCGGCGCAGCATTAGCCACCAACCACAGCTGAGCAACCGTGGCAGGAAGAGCGACAAAGCTGGAGCTGGAGACCAAAATCGCCGCAATTGCCATCACAACCACTAATGAGATGATGATCACATTAGCGATCAAGATGAGCGGAAGAAATTCCCGCAGCCGGTCCCTATTACTGTGCCGCTCGCGCGGTTGAACCGGCGTCGCCCGTGCCCGCTGCTGCACGGCGCTTCGAATTAAAGACCGGCTTCGGCTGCGATACTTTCGGTCCGGGCGGGCCTGTGGGCTTGTGTTTTTACTCATCACAACCACTGTGCCACGCAAAACCTAGCAAGCGCGGAAAGGCACGTCTGAACTAAGGAAAAATTGCGCTTGTATCCAAACGCGTAGTGTGACCTATCACCCCACTTGAGAGTCCCTCATTTAGAACCCTCAACAGCACCTTTAGACTTTTTCAATCTCAGAAGAAGGTTTTGTTAGAAATTCTTCGAATGCGCTTGCCTCGAATGTAACGAAGCGCTATCGTAATCTCTCGTTAGGTAACAAGACGGTCACAAAATGATTTTGTGAGTAACGATGGAAGAAGGCTACATGCAACAGCGCGCAACGCGGAACGGCGTCGGACGCCACCGCAAGCAAAGCGTTTCGCCTACGACCAAAGGACGCGTCGCTCTTGTCGCAGTCGCCACAGGCGCAGTTTCCACTGCAGGTGCCGGTGGAGTTGCAGTAGCAGAAGCTACTCATACTGAAGCCCAGTCCCAGCCTGCTATCGAGCTCGCTGCAGACACCAACGCTGCTTTTACCAATGCGACGCCGCAGATCCTCGCAATCGCCGAGTTCAAGCCATTGGCGAACCTTGATGAGCAGGTCAACAAAGCGATCCAGTACAGCCAGGAGCGCATTGCCGCTGACCTCGCCGCCCGCGCACCACAGGTAGTTCGCCCAGCTGAAGGCGCATTCACCTCTGGCTTCGGCGCACGCTGGGGAACCACGCACAACGGCATCGACATTGCTAACTCCATCGGCACTCCAATCGTTGCTGCAATGGACGGCACCGTCCTCGAAGCTGGCCCAGCCTCCGGCTACGGAAACTGGATTCGCATCCAGCATGAAGACGGCTCTATCTCCATCTACGGCCACATGGAGACCCTCGATGTCACCGCTGGACAGCATGTTACCGCTGGCCAGAAGATTGCCGGCATGGGAAGCCGCGGCTTCTCCACCGGTTCCCACCTGCACTTCGAAATTCACCCAGACGGCAAGACCCCCGTGGATCCAATCCCTTGGTTCGCAGCCCGCGGTGTGAACATTTCCTAAAACTTCTGTCTAAAAGACGCCTAGGCCTCCTGCAATTGCAGGAGGCCATTGTGTTTTTAGGAACCCCAGCACGACCGTGATTTCAGGATCATGATTGTGCGAGTAACATCGCAATTTCTGCTTTCCGCAACGCAGCACAACGCTGACAATCATGATCCTGAAATCATGGTCGTGCGTGAGCTAATACCGCAACGCCCTACAGCTTCTCCATCGGCACTCCGCCGATCAGCATGAGTCGCACCTTCCCGGCAGACCCGAAATCGATCATCACAGTTGCGCGAGGCCCAGAGCCATCCACCGAAAGTACCTTTCCTAAGCCGTACTTCTCATGGTTGACGCGATCTCCGACTGCAAGCTGGAGATTGTTGTTGAGCGAGCGCTTCGGCGCTGCCGGAATCGTCGACCTGCTTGGCGGCGTCCGATAGCTCTGGCCGCCCCAGTCAGAGCCACCCGAGTAGGACCCCGAGGAACCCCAGGACGAGCCGCCGAAGCCTCGCTCCGGCTCGGTACGCTTCCAGTCAATGAGATCGGTGGGGATTTCCGCTAAGAACCGCGATGCAGGATTCGTCAACGGATTGCCCCAGGAGCTTCGCAGCATCGCACGCGAGAGGTACAGACGCTTCCGGGCGCGAGTGATGCCAACGTATGCAAGTCGTCGTTCCTCCGCGAGTTCCTTCGGATCCCCCAGCGCCCGCAGGTGCGGAAACTGGCCGTCTTCCCAACCAGTGACAAATACGACCGGAAACTCGAGCCCCTTCGCTGTATGCAGCGTCATGAGGGTGACCACGCCTTGTTCACCATCCGGGATCTGATCCGCATCGGCGACCAGAGAGACCCGTTCTAGGAAGGCTTGCAACGAACCGGGATCCGGCTCGCCTTCCGCAGGTTCCACGCCTTCTTCTTCAGCGAAGGCCACAACGTTGGCGGCCTCGGAGGAGAACTCGCGGGCAATGGAAACTAGCTCGTTAAGGTTGTCGAGTCGCGCACCATCCTGCGGATCATTGGACACTTCGAGCTCTGCCTTGTATCCGGTCACGTCTAAAACTGCCGAAACAACATTGCCGATGTTGGGCAACCCGGTAGTCTCATCGACGTCGGCAAGCGCTGAACTGCGCAGTTCAGCCATCATGTCGTTAAATTTGGCCACTGCGTTCCGGCCTCGCCCACCAAGCAGGTTGACTTCCCCAGCAGCCGCGTCTGCCAACGCCTGCGAAAACGGAATGCTGTGCTGCTCCGCATGCAGACCAATGAAGGCAATCGCCCTGTCACCGATGCCGCGTCGTGGAGTGTTAATGATCCGCCGCAACGAGACGGTGTCATCAGGGTTCTCAAGTACACGCAAGTAGGCGACAATGTCGCGGATTTCTTTGCGCTCGTAGAAGCGTGTACCACCCACCACCTTGTACGGGATACCCGTGCGCATGAACACGTCTTCCAGTGCACGCGAGGAGTTATTCGTGCGGTACATAACTGCGATATCGCCAAAGTTCAGGCCACCATCGACAAGACGGTCTATTTCTGTGGCCACAAATCGTGCTTCATCGTGCTCGTTATCGGCCACGTAGCCGACGATGGGCTCGCCAGAACCCAACGCCGTCCACAGCTTCTTCTCCCGGCGATTCTCATTCTGTGCAATGACCGCATTTGCAGCAGACAGAATCGTCTGGGTGGAGCGGTAGTTCTGCTCCAACACGATAGTGCGCGCTTCGGGGTAGTCCTTTTCAAATTCCTCAATGTTGCGAATCGTCGCGCCACGGAAAGCGTAAATGGACTGATCCGCGTCACCGACCACTGCCAACTCTGCCGGCGGGACCGCATGCGGTTCGGATGAAGGGCGTCCCACTAGCGTCGCTACCAGGACGTATTGAGCGTGGTTGGTGTCCTGATACTCGTCGATCAGTACATGTCGGAAGCGACGCCGATAGTGCTCCGCCACCTCTGGATGCCGCTTGAATACACCGACTACCTCGCCAATCAGGTCATCAAAGTCCACCGCATTTGAGCTGCGAAGTCGCCGCTGGTACTCGGTGTATACCCGGGCCACGGTCATCGCATAGGGCTCTCCCCCTGCTTGCTCCAGCGCCTCTGCTGGAGTGAGGAGCTCGTTCTTGTGGTTAGAAATTGACGTCGCCAGTCCGCGCGCGCTGAATCGCTTTGCGTCTAGTTCCATGTCCTTAGCAATCATCGTGAGCAGACGCTTCGAATCGTCGCCGTCATAGATCGTGAAGTTGGTGTTCAGGCCGTCGACAAGCCCCGCCTGCTGCCGCAGAATTCGCACACACGTCGAGTGGAAGGTGGAAACCCACATTCGTTCCGCAGCCGGGCCGACTAGCCCCATCACGCGCTCTCTCATCTCAGCGGCCGCTTTGTTGGTGAAGGTGATCGCCAGAATCTGACCTGGATGCACCCCGTGTTGCAGCAGATAGGCAATGCGACGCGTCAGCACAGCAGTCTTACCGGAACCAGCGCCAGCAACGATCAGCAGCGGCACCCCACGGTGTTCGACCGCTGCGCGCTGTTCGGGATTGAGCCCCTCCAGCAGATCCGAAGTAGAACCGAACGCATCTGCGCCGCTTATCGACGGCCGACGCGCACCAAACGGATGGGATTGTCCAAAGCTATTGTTCATAATGCTCTACAGCCTACTGCTAGGCCCGGACACAGACTGTGACGTGGCAGAATAGAAAGCTATGAGCGAAGACTTTGAAATCCGGATGCCTTCCGGCACCGATGATCCCCTTTCAGACGCGGAGATCCAAAAATGCCGGGAGGAAATAAACCGTCTGGACAATGTAATCCTCGATGCTGTGAAACGCCGAACTGAAGTATCCAAGGCTATCGGCCGCACTAGAATGGGCGCTGGCGGTACACGACTCGTCCACACCCGCGAAGTAGCAATCATCAATCGCTTCCGTGAGGAAATCGGCGAAGAAGGCCCAGCTCTAGCCGCAATCTTGCTCCGAATGGGGCGCGGAAAACTGGGTTAAAAGCGGGAAGCTCAAACCCCAACTACTGTGGAGGGAAGTTACTTACCCGCGACAATTTGGGAGCACAACCGCCATGGATATCACTAGCACCACCTCGTGGAACGAACTGGCCACGCAGCACGCAGCCTTCAAGAATTCCAGCCTGCGCGACCTCTTCGCTGCCGACCCATCTCGCGCTGAAAAGCTCACTTTCGATGCCGCAGGCCTGCGCGTCGACCTGTCCAAGAACCTGATCGACCAGGATGTCATCAATCGCCTGGTAGCAGTCGCAGAGGCCGTCAAGCTGAAAGAGCGCACCGCGGACATGTTCAAGGGCGCGCACATCAACAACACCGAGGATCGCGCGGTGCTACACACTGCACTGCGTATGCCGGTGGAAGACTCTCTGGAGGTCGACGGCCAAGACGTGGCAGCAGATGTCCACGAGATCCTCGGTCGGATGCGCGACTTCGCCCACGACCTGCGTTCCGGCGAATGGCTCGGACACACCGGCCACACCATCAAGACCATCGTGAACATCGGCATCGGTGGCTCTGATCTCGGCCCAGCCATGGCAACGAAGGCACTGCGTCACTACGCAGTCGCCGGCATCGACGCCATGTTCGTCTCCAACGTTGACCCAGCTGACATGGTGGCCACCCTGGAGGTCCTCGACCCAGGCTCCACCCTCTTCGTCATCGCATCCAAGACCTTCACCACCCAAGAGACGCTGGCAAACGCTCACGCCGCCAAGCGCTGGCTGCTGGAAGCTTTCGAAGGCGACGAGTCTGCCATCGCGAAGCACTTCGTGGCGGTTTCCACTAACGCTGAAAAAGTCGCAGAATTTGGCATCGATACCAAGAACATGTTCGGTTTCTGGGATTGGGTAGGAGGTCGCTACTCCGTAGATTCCGCCATCGGCTTATCTCTCATGGCTGTCATCGGTCCGATGGACTTCATGCGTTTCCTGGAAGGCTTCCATGCGATGGACGAGCACTTCCGCACCACCCCATTTGAGAAGAACGTCCCAGTGCTCATGGCTCTGCTCGGCATCTGGTACTCCAACTTCTACGGCGCCGACACCCACGCAGTGTTGCCTTATTCCCAAGATCTGGCCCGCTTCCCTGCTTATCTACAGCAGCTCACTATGGAGTCCAACGGCAAGTCGGTCCGTCGAGACGGCACCGCGGTCACCACCGGCACCGGGGAGATCTACTGGGGCGAGCCCGGCACCAATGGCCAGCACGCTTTCTTCCAGTTGATTCACCAGGGCACCCGGATGATCCCAGCAGACTTCATCGGCTTTGCCCGCCCGAAGGAAGACCTGCCAACCGCTTCCGGCGAAGGCTCCATGCATGACCTACTCATGTCCAACTTCTTCGCACAGACCAAGGTGCTCGCCTTTGGTAAGGACGCTGCCGAGATCGCTGCCGAAGGCGTCCCCGCAGAGTTGGTGAACCACAAGGTCATGCCTGGCAACCGCCCTACCACCACAATCCTTGCACCAGAGCTCACCCCGGCTGTGCTCGGCGCACTCATCGCGCTCTACGAACACATCACCTTTGTGCAGGGCGTTATCTGGGACATCAACTCCTTCGACCAGTGGGGAGTTGAGCTTGGCAAAAAGCAGGCCGGCGATCTGCTCCCCGCCGTGACTGGCGAGGCAAAGGCTGACTCCGGAGACTCCTCCACTGACAGCTTGATCGGCTGGTACCGATCCCAGAAGTAGGCACCACGCGAGTCAGCCGCCAGTTGGATGCTTGATTTTCGAAGATGGCTCCAGCTGGCGGGTTATCCCGAGCAAGCTAACGGAAGGTAGCTCATGGCCGAAAAGAGAAGAAGCATTCAAAGCAATGCTCAAATCGCGGCCGAGGTGGTGAAGGTTTTGGCTGATGCCGCCGCAAACGACAAAGTCAAGGACGTTGCGGACCGCCTGGTTCACGCCGGTGGGAACGCAGCGAATCGAATTCTGGCAGCCGCGAAAACGCGGGATCCCTTTGATGACCTCGAAGCCAAACTCGATGCTATGGCGGAGTTGGTTCACAGTGAACAAGGCCAGCGCCTGCCCCTTAAGGATCGTGAAACGGTGCTGCAGGAATGCGAAACCTTTAAGCGCGGCATCCAGATTTCTAGGTCGCTGCATGGGCGCGAGCAACGCCAAAAGCTCGGGATGCTCCGCAAGCAGATCAATGCGCGTTTCGACGCCGTTTTTGAGCTTGCTATTCTCAACAGCCCTCGTATCAAGGGGTAGCAATCCCTGCGTGGTCAACCTCATCCCCAGCCCCGTGGATGATACGCTTTAGCTTTGACCAGCGTTTTCTGATCGAACTGCACAAAGGACTAGAGCAATTTTTTCTTCCATTGTTGACTGGGTAGTTTCCCTCATGGCCACGCTCGGTGCCCCCGGCGTAGGCATCGCAATTCTGCTGGAGAATCTCTTTCCTCCAATCCCATCCGAAGTTGTTTTGCCGCTGGCCGGCTTTACAGCCGCGCAAGGAAAGATGAATGTCTACCTGGCATTTGTCTTCGCAACCATCGGTTCCGTCGTCGGCGCCTACATCCTGTACGGTGTGGGCGCTGCTATTGGTGCTGAGAGACTACGCAAGATCGCGGACTGGATGTGGCTGACCACTCGGGAAGACGTGGACAAATCTCTGGAATGGTTTGACAAGTATGGCCCTTGGTCCATCTTTTTCGGTCGATTGATTCCAGGCATTCGTTCCCTGATTTCCATTCCGGCAGGTATTGACCGCATGAATCTGTTCATGTTCGGTCTGTACACCACGATCGGTTCGGCCATTTGGAACGCGATCCTCGTAGCCTTGGGCTTCTGGCTTGGAGACCGCTACACCGTCGTCGCTGATGTCATCGACAAGTACTCCAGCGTGGTGTACGCCATCGTCGCCGTTGTGCTCGTATGGCTGCTGGTGCATCTGATTCGTCGCGACCTCAAATCAAAGCGCGCGGCGGAAAACAAAGCCTAGCGGCTGGGCCGTCACGCACGCCGACCGCGGCGGGAAGACTGAACGCGCTGCATTCGTCGCTTACATCTTCACCATCGGTTCGTAACCGTAGGGGATGCGGTCGGAGGCAACAATAGTTTTGCCGAATGGGAAGCAAGTGACCGGTATCATCTTGAGATTTGCCCAGGCTAGCGGGATCCCAATAATCGTGACTGCTTGCGCGACCGCTGTGGTGACGTGGCCAAGAGCTAACCACAGCCCAGCCACAAGGAACCACACGACGTTCGACAGCGCACCAAGCGGAGAGCTACCCGAGGTTGGTTGCACAACAGTGCGGCCAAATGGCCACAAGACGTAATTTGCGATGCGGAAGGCTGCTACCCCGGCCGGGATTGTGACCACAAAAATGCAAGCAATGATGCCAGCCAAGTAGTAGCTCAAGGACAGCCAGATTCCGCCGGTGATGACCCAAATGATGTTCAGGATGGTTTTCATGCCTCCAGCATATGGCTTCGCGCTCTTAGGCGACACGGGTGATCTAGAATATGTCTGTGGCTACCGATGACATTCGACTTTCTGATTCCGAGCGTTCTGTTGCGCTACAGGCTCTTGGCACTCACTTCGCCGAGGGACGCATCGACATGACTGAGTTCAACGAGCGCACAGAGAAGGCAGCTACCGCACGAACGTTCAGCGAGTTGAAGGAACTGTTCGAAGACTTACCCGGCGGCGTCCCCTTCACAGTGGGAGCCACCGGGCTGCAAGCTCAGCTTCCGGCAGCTACTCCCCTAGCGGACATTGCCCCTGACGTGGCAGAACTGAATGATCTGAAGGCGCGTGGCAGGAAGATCCAGGTCCTCGATTTAGTTTTCACTGCCGTGGGGCTGACTGTATTTTTCGTCGGGATGGCTCTTGACTGGTCTTATTTTTGGGTAGCCATGTTGGCTGCCGGCGCAGGCATGGTGGGATCCCGTGCGCTGCTTCGCTTCGACGAACACGAAGAAAAGGCTTTTGAGTCGCTCGAAAAGGCAGAGACGAAAGCAAAACAGCAGCGGCTTATCGACGCCGAAAAGCGCCTCCGCGAACTCGAAGGCTAGCCACGCAGCTGGCAGTTGGGGCACCACCACACAATTCTTTCGAGTTCATCCGGATCCCACTGCAATGAGTCTTTCAATATCGGAGTACCGCAACGCCGACATGGTTGGCCGTGCCGCCCAAAGACGTAGCCGTTTTCCCCAGCGCGTTTCACTCCGGTAGTCACCCGGATCGGCGAGTTTCGGTTCTCCCACATGACGCGCCGGGTGATAGCTAGGACTCGCGGCACGTCCACATGAGCTACTGGTGTACCGGGATGAATGCCAGCAAGGAAGCAGATTTCTGCTCGGTACTCGTTACCCACCCCAGCAAGGTTCTTCTGATCTAACAGCGCCGATCCGATGGGGCGTTCGGGCCGCGCAGCAATTCGACGTAGCGCTGCCATTTTCCCGTATTCTTCCCAGTCGGGATAGAGGACATCGGGGCCGAGATACCCCATTTTTTCGGCGTAGCTACTGGCCGGAAATACTTCGACCAGTCCTAGTTCGAAACCAATGACTTCGATGGGCCGGGGCTCGTCCCGGAACTGCAGCACTACGCGGGCGAGGTGTCCCTGTTTCGGCCACTTATCCCCCAGGCGATGGATTGCCCAGGTTCCTTCCATCTTCAGGTGCGTGTGCAAAATATTCCCGCCGCTGAACTGCATGAATAAGTGTTTGCCATAAGGCCAGAGTCGCTGTACCCGCTCGCCGTCGAAGCGTGTCAGTGCCACGCTCGGTACGCGTAGAGACGTAGCGAGCACCTCCCTGCCTCGCAAGAACTGCAAGCGTTTGGAGAGTTGGTAAACGGAATCTCCCTCAGGCACCTATTGCCCCTTTCGATTGAATGGGTTCCCAAAGCTCAGTGGCGGTGGGTCCTCAGACCATTCGGAACGGTCTTCTTCATTATCATCAAAGGACACGGCATCTTTCAGCGAGCGGCCACGCTGCGGTGCTTTCCTAGCAGCACCGCGATCTGCGGGTCTCCCACCGATTTTCAGGCCTTTGGGGGTGATGGTGGCACCGGCCTGTTTGAACTCTGCAACAAGATCGGATTCGAAAACAGACTCACCGTTGATTTTTTCGACGACGATGCGCTGGAGCCTGCCGCTAGCGATGCTGCTCGACAGCGCAATCACCACTCGTTCCACCAGTTGCACGGTGCTTTCGCCAATCCCATCCGGCAAGCTTTCAAAAAACAGGTTGAGAGTGCGGCCACCGCGGCTGAGCTGTGCAAGGAGGAGGCCGTCGACAAGCAACACGAGCGCGCCCGCAGACCGACTGGGCCGCAACTCAACGTCCGGCCACGGCAATGCTGCGCCATAAGGATTCGCGGGGTCAGTGGCGGCGAGCACATACATCAAGGGATCCTTCGTCCCTGAGGGCCAACCACTCAGGTCTGCACTATCGCCAAGGCCACGCAGCCTATCGACGATGGCTGGCGTGGAAAACTGCGCGGCTCCCAGGCCCTCGATAACATAACCCCGCAGTGCTTTGCCGTTTTCTTCGAAACGAGACAACACCTTATACGCCAAGGCGAAGCCCCCGAGGACATCCTCCGCGACAATCGAGCCGCGCGTCACCACACCATAACGATCCAACCAGGCTTCACCGTGGGCAACAGACCGCGCCGTCGCCTCGTTGGAAGGCTGAACACTCAGGCTCCACCTGCCCAGCATGTCTGGCGGTACTCCCTGTTGTTGGCTCTGGGCAAAGGAGGTGCGCCCCATTCTTAGTCGTCCCCGGGTAGGGCGTCGCTGTGCACGATGTGCAGTTCCCTTGCTTCCTGCCCCGGAAAGCCTGGCGCGTAGTGCAGCGAAGCTATCCGGCGTCGCTAAGCCTTGGTCGACCAGCGACCACAACGCGTCCCGCAGTTCCGCGACTGGCACCTGGATCTCCGTGACCAAGTCCGCAAAGTAGAAACCACCACCGCGCCGAAGTATTTCTAGTATTTGTTCTTCGAGCGGAGAAAGCGCGGGTTCCTGCAGCTGCGGGGCCAATTCTGCCGCGTAGTCTGCAGGCAAAAGCATCACCCACGGATCCTTTGTTGCCGCAACACCCGCGCCCAGAATGCGAATCTCGCCAGAGGATGTCAGCTCATCTAGCAGCGCAGGGGCATAATCTGCCACGCGCGCAGGCAGCACAAGAGTCTCCCAGGCGCTGGCTGGAAGTCGCACCCCTGCTAGCTGCTCCAACACTTGAAATACCCCATCAGCGCCACTGAGCTCAGGCTGCTTGCCGACGGCCGCAACCCCCAACCATTCGGGTAAGAACCGCCCGAAAGTACTGGCGGAAACCGGCTCCGATTCGGCACGAGCCCGGGCCAAGCTGATCGACCGGATCCGCTTCAGCACTTCAACTGCGCAGTATTCGACCTCCACTACACTCGTGCGATAGTGCCCCTCCACCACCACTTTCTGCGCCAGGGCGGTCTGTACAGCTACTAGTGCAGTTGAATGCCCTAGGCCGAAAGTATTCGCCAATTCTGCCACTGTGAAGGGGCCACGACTTCGCGCAAAGCGGTGCACCAACTGGGCTAAGGCATCAGTGATGGGAGTGGATTGTGCTGAAACCCCAGCAGGCACGGGGATTCCTAGCGCATCGCGAAGCAAAGGCGCATCTATGCTCTGGGCAAGGTGTTCTTGGCCAGCGATACGCACCTGCATCACTCGATTTCCCAGGCTGCCTAGGGCCGATTCCAAGGGACGAGGAAAGCTCACATGCTGTTCCAAAGTTGCAAGGGGAATTGGGCCGATGAGGCGCAAAATGTCAGCCAGCTCTTCTGGGGTTCGCCCGCGTCGTTCTGGCGCTATGCGTTGTAGTCCGGCATGCACCTGCGCGATAACCTCTTGGTCGAGGAGTTCTCGCAGTTCAACGGTGCCGAGAAGCTTGGCTAAGAGGTTCGGATCAAGAGCCAACGCGGCGGCACGCTTTTCCGCGAGCGGAGAGTCCCCTTCGTACATGAACGCGCCCGTGTAGTTGAACAGCAGAGTCGAGGCGAACGGGCTCGGCTGCTCGGTGGTCACCTCTGCAATACGGATGTTCCGCAACCCGAGATCACGCTGCACTTGCTGCAGGGCGGGCAAGTCATAGACGTCTTGCAAGCACTCACGCACGGTTTCCAAGATGATGGGAAACGAGGGATACTTCCTAGCGACGTCGAGTAGCTGGGCTGCCCGTTGCCGTTGCTGCCACAGCGGAGCGCGCTTTCCCGGATTTCGACGTGGCAGCAGCAGACCACGGGCAGCGCATTCGCGGAACCTCGACGCAAACAAGGCGGAATTGCCCACCTGCTCGGTGACGATGTCCCGGATCTCCTCCGCGTCGAAGCTGAACAGCGCAGCACCAGGCTCTGAATCCGACTCCGGCAACCGCAGTACAATCCCATCGTCTCCGGCAACTGCTTGGGCATCCATGCCGGTGTCCGCCGCAATACGAGCCCCTACAGCCAGTGCCCAAGCCGCATTTACTCCGCGACCAAAAGGCGTGTGCAGCACTACCCGCCAGTCCCCCATCTCATCACGGAAGCGCTCTAAGAGCAGGGTCTTTTCATCTGGGACGAGCCCGGTCGCTGCTTCTTGTTCTTGTAGGAACTGGATGAGGTTGTTTCGCGCTCGCGCATCCAGCCCGATGTGGTCCAACACCGCGGCGTCGCGACGCACCTGCCGCCGGAACTCTCCGAGCGCAACACCAAGCTCAGCGGGGCGTCCCGCCTGGTCACCAGTCCAGAACGGCAGCCGCCCGGTGTGGCCCGGCGCGGGAGAAACCAAGACCTGGTCACGGGTAATGTCCTCGATGCGCCAACTCGTGGCGCCCAGGGTAAACACATCACCGACGCGGGATTCGTAGACCATTTCTTCGTCTAACTCACCCACCCGGCGTGGAGCTCGATCTTGCGTTGATCCTGTCAAAAAGACACCGAACATCCCACGATCCGGGATGGTGCCACCACTGGTCACCGCGACGCGCTGCGCGCCAGGACGAGCTGAAAGAACTCCCGCAGCACGGTCGTACACTACCCGCGGGCGTAGCTCCGCGAAATCGGTAGATGGGTAACTGCCCGAAGCCAGATCGAGGACCGCATCAAAGACGTCACGCGCAAGGTCACGATAGGGGTAAGCCCGGCGCACGGTATCGAACCATTCCTCGACGTTGAGATCCTGCAAGACCGTAGCAGCGATGGTTTGTTGAAGTAAGACATCCAATGCATTCTGCGGAACTCGCAGCTCTTCAATGAGCCCCGCTCGCATCCGATCAACGGTCACCGCTGATTGGACGAGATCTGAGCGATGCTTAGGATAAAAGCTGCCCCGCGAGACAGCACCGACGGAGTGCCCTGCGCGGCCTACTCGTTGCAGACCAGAGGCTACGGAGGGCGGAGATTCGACTTGGATAACCAGATCGACCGCACCCATATCGATGCCCAACTCCAGCGAGGAGGTTGCGATAACGCATTTGAGTTCACCAGCTTTGAGGGCCGTTTCAGTTCGACTTCTTTCCTCTTTGGACACTGACCCGTGATGGGCTCGCGCGATGACGGCGGGGGCTTTCCCCGCGACGTCAACGGACTTCATCAACTGGGCCGGGTTGCGTCGCAGTTCAGGAGACAAGGCTGCCGGATCTTGCTCTAAGGCGTACAACTCATTAAGGCGAGAGGTGAGACGCTCAGCGGTGCGCCGAGAGTTGACGAATACCAGCGTCGAATGCGCCGCCATCACTTCCGCGTAAAGCTCTTCCTCGATGAAAGGCCAAATGGACTTTTGCTGTGGCAACGCCGATTCCTGCGCTGGAGTCGCCCCGCCGAACCCGTATGGGTCATCAAGCACTGCTTCCCCAATCGGTGAACCTTGCTCAGCAGTCGGTAAATCAGAGAGATCAGCTACCGGAACGTGAATATCCAGCTGCCATTGTTTAGAACTCTCCGGCGCAACCAGCGCAACGGGACGAGATCCCCCTAGAAACGCAGCCACCCGCTCAAGCGGCCGGACTGTAGCTGAAAGACCGATGCGTTGGAACTCCCCTGCCAGCGCCGCGAGCCTTTCTAAAGAAAGTGCCAAATGCACTCCACGCTTTGTGCCCGCCATGGCATGGATTTCATCAATGATGACGGTGTCTACCTGGTCGAGGATCGTAGCAGCCTTAGAAGTCAGCATCAGATATAGCGATTCCGGCGTCGTGATGAGGATGTCCGGTGGCTGTCGCAATTGTCGGTTGCGCTCTGCGGCCGGGGTATCTCCTGAGCGCACACCAACCGACACTGTTGGCTCCGCAAACCCGAGCCGAGCTGCCACCCGCGAAATGCCCACAAGCGGCGCCCGGAGATTGTTTTCCACGTCCACTCCCAGGGCTTTGAGCGGAGAAATATAAAGCACTTTGACTTTGGCATTGCTGCGGGAAGATGTGTAAGGGGCGTCGATAAGCGCCGGCAAAGGGGGCTGCTCAGGTTCTTCCACGAGCGCATTAATCGCCCACAGAAACGCCGCCAAGGTTTTACCGGAACCAGTCGGTGCCACGACCAGGGCATGCGATCCTGCGGAGATTTCCTGCCAAGCTTGCTCTTGAACTGCCGTGGGAGCTGCGAATACGTCCTCGAACCACGTCCTCACTTGCGGGCAGAAGCGATCAAGGATGGTGGATGTCATGCTTCCATGTAACCAAACAACTACCATGAAAAGCATGACTGCTTCGATTGATGACTCCCGCCTCACGTACCGACTCGCCCTGGGAACAGGTGAGATTTTGAAAGGTGTCCGTGGCGTGGGACTACTGCGCGACCGCGCGCTCGGCGACGCTGGCGATGAACTCGCGCAAAACTGGATTGCCCGTGTTATTGCACAGCACCGGCCAGAAGACGGCGTCTTGTCGGAGGAGGCCGCCGATGATCAATCCCGTCTCAGCAAAGAGCGCGTCTGGATCATTGACCCGCTGGATGGCACCAAGGAGTTCGCCGGTGGTCGCCAGGACTGGGCTGTTCACATTGCGCTCGTGGAAAACGGCCAGCCGATCCACGCCGCCGTCGGACTGCCTGACCTGGGAGTTGTCTTCAGCACCGAAGAGACCAAGGCTGTGATGGGGCCGATGTCCCACAAGATCGTTGTCTCCCGTAACCGCGCCCCAAAGGTTGCGCAGCACATCGCTGATTCTATGGGCTTTGAACTCAGCCCTATGGGATCTGCTGGAGCCAAGGCAATGCACGTTCTCCTCGGCGACTCCGATGCTTATGTCCACGCCGGCGGTCAATACGAGTGGGACTCTGCCGCGCCTGTGGGTGTCGCACGGGCGGCAGGGTTGCACTGTTCTCGCTTGAATGGCGATGAGCTGACCTACAACAACCGCGATACCTACATGCCGGATTTGCTGGTTTGTCGCCCGGAGCTGGCTGAAGACATCATCAGCCATGCAACGGCCTACCTGGAAAGCCATGGTTCCTACTAGCCGCTTAGCGACGGCTTTGCGCCCGGCGTTTGCGGAACTCGCAGACCCGGAGCGCGCTGCTGGCCAGCAGCGCTACTTGAAGACCACCGAAGCGATGGTCGGGCTGGTGACAGCTGATCTCAGGCGCTTGGTCAATATCCACGCCTTAGCGGTGCTGGGCCCTGCCCCCTCGGAGGCGGAACTGATCGCTGAAGTCAGCGCGCTGTGGACTGGAGCCCAAACTCGTGACGAGCGCCGAAGCGCTATTTTCACCCTGACTATCCCCCGGTATTGCAGCACCCTTTCATTGGCTGTGATGCCGCTGATCAAGCAGATTGTCACCGAAGGCGCTTGGTGGGACCTAGTGGACGCCGTGGTGAAAGTGCAGTCTTTTTTGCGTGCTCGGTTTCCCGAGGAATCTGCAAGAGTAATGCGCCTTTGGGCCGTGGATAAGAACATGTGGGTGCGCAGGTACGCGATTATCCACCAATTACAAGCCCGCGATTCGCTGGATACAGCACTACTTACGCAGTGTATTGAGCCGAATCTGCACGACCGTGAGTTTTTCATCGCCAAAGCTATCGGCTGGGCATTGCGCGACTACGCGCGGGCAAACCCAGAGTGGGTGCGCGAATTTGTGAGCTCCCATGAACTGCAACCGCTTTCCAAGCGCGAGGCTCTCAAGCACCTCTAGTGCCTTGCAGTGTCGCGGATCCAAAGTAGGCCCACTTGCAGGCCTTCGGTTACGCTATGAGGCATGATCGCCACTCCATATGAAGACTTGTTGGCCAAGATCCTCGCCGAAGGTTCTAAGAAATCGGACCGCACCGGAACCGGCACCACGAGCCTGTTCGGACAGCAGATTCGCTTTAACCTGGCCGATGAATTCCCACTGATCACCACAAAGAAGGTGTACTGGAAGGGAGTTGTCGGAGAACTGCTGTGGTTCTTACAGGGCAGTTCTAACGTGAAATGGCTGCAAGACAACAACATCCGCATTTGGGATGAATGGGCTGCAGCGGACGGCGAACTAGGGCCGGTATACGGTGTCCAGTGGCGTTCTTGGCCTACTCCTAATGGTGGCCATGTGGACCAGATTTCCGGCGCCTTGGAGATGCTGAAGAGCAATCCGGATTCCCGCCGCAATATTGTTTCTGCATGGAATGTGTCGGAACTGGAGAACATGGCTCTGCCACCGTGTCACTTGTTGTTCCAGTTCTACGTGGCAGAGGGCAAACTGTCTTGTCAGTTGTACCAGCGCTCTGCAGATATGTTCCTTGGTGTGCCGTTTAATATCGCTTCTTATTCTCTGCTTACCCACATGTTCGCGCAGCAAGCAGGCTTAGAGGTGGGCGAGTTTATTTGGACGGGTGGTGATTGCCACATCTATGACAACCACGTCGAGCAGGTGCGCACCCAGCTTTCGCGTGAGCCACGCCCCTACCCGCAGCTTCGTTTGTCCAAGGCAGCGTCTCTCTTCGACTACACCTTTGCAGACTGTCAGCTGGAGGGCTACGATCCGCACCCGGCAATTAAGGGCGCGGTGGCAGTCTAGTGCTGCAGGCCATTTGGGCACAGTCACGCGACGGTGTGATCGGCGATGGCGTCGATATGCCTTGGCATCTGCCGGAGGATCTGGCACATTTCAAGCACACGACTATGGGGCAGCCGGTGATTATGGGCCGGGCCACGTGGGAGTCAATCCCGGAGAAGTTTCGTCCCTTGCCTGGCCGCGAGAACTATGTGCTGTCCCATCGTACTCCCGGCCAGTGGTCCGCAGGGGCCACTGTAATCCAGGAAATCCCAGCCATTGATGCCTGGATCATGGGAGGCGGTCGGGTTTACGCCGATACGTTGTCTCAAGTACAGCGGGCCGTGATCACCGAGGTGGATGCTGAGTTAGCGGGAATACCGCACGCAGTTTTCGCGCCTCCGCTCACGGGCTTCACGCTTGTCGACGCCACTGACTGGCAGACATCGCAGGCCGGCCACCTGCTAGGCGATCCAAACAAGGAATCCGTGCGCTATCGTTTCTTGTACTACGAAAGGACTTAAACCATGGAACACATCACGTTGTACACCACCGAATGGTGCCCCTTCTGCCAGCGTCTTGTTAAGGCTTTGAATCGTACCGAGACGCCCTTCACGAGGATCGATGTTGAGGAAGATGCTGAAGCCGCATCCTGGGTAGAGTCCGTCAACGACGGTAACCGTGTTGTGCCAACCGTGAAGTATTCCGATGGCACCTACGCCACTAATCCGCCAGCCTCGGAGGTCCGCCGGAAGCTTGAGGAACTCTCCTCCTAGCGACGCTGCCGAGAAATTCCTATTGCCGCAGCAGATAGATGTCCATGATCCAGCCGTTTTGGGCGCGTAAAGCGGCCTTTTCGGCTGCTAACTGCTCCCCGATCTCGGAGACTAGCCCTGAACGCAGGACTTGTTTCTCGGTGCCAAGGTAGGCTCCCCACCAAATGTGAGCCTCCGGTACGTCGAGCCAGGCGGCTCCCCCGTCAAGCATCACGACGGCATTAGTAATGGGGCCTTCAAGCAGGGTTCTTCCCGTAGTGATTCGGATATCTTCGCCGATCCGGTTGATGAGCAATCCATGTTCAGCGCAAAGAGACTGTACGGCCGTTATACCTGGGGTGACTCTTAGCGTCGCTTCCAGACCAAGTCCACGCATCCGCTCGATGATGCGAAGCGTTGAGTCGTACAACGAGGGGTCCCCCCAGACCAGAAAAGCAACGGTGCCGGAGGCCGGCATGGCGTCAATAAGCAGCTGAGCCCGCGCCTGATGCCAGCGTTCCACCTCAGCTTTGTAGTCAACTGGGTTTCGATCCCGCTCTGGGTCCGCGACGGTGATGAGCGGAGTACCAGGAGCATGAGCATCAATGATCTGCTGCCGCAGCATGAGCAGATCCGATTTGGTGTCGCCCTTGTCCAGAGCAAGCACCGCATCAGAGTTTTGCAAGGCTTCAATAGCTTGCAGGGTGAGGTGTTTCGGATTCCCGGCGCCGATGCCAATGACTTCAATGTGCTGCATGATTCCTATCTAACACGCAAAAAAGGCGCCACCAAAAATGGTGGCGCCGCGATTAACTAGATGAGGCTATTCGTCTTCGTCAGCGAAGAGCACCGCCATCTCATGTGGCGACAAACCGCTAACCATGTTGGTGAACTGCGCAGAGAAAACCTGCTGCAGGAACATATCGCAAGCGGCAGAAAGCTGCTTGGAATCATACTTGTTCAGCAGCAAGAGGCGCTTGGTGGTGCCGTCTTCCAAAATCTCCTCAATAGCGAGTGCAGGAACGTCGTTCTTGGTGACAACGTGTACCTGGATGTTGCGACGGTTAACATCGGTAAAGGTTGGCTTGAGTTCGGCCATGGCGAACACCTGTCTCTTCTAAGTTGCGAATAAGTCTCTTTATATAGCCTAGGCGGGATTACCCCTCTTTCGCTCGCAAACTCGTATTTTTGTCCCCCAAACGTGTCCCCCTGCCCGGTTATTTGGCTTCGCGGACGCGTAGGCTAAACTTTTGGAGTCAATTCAATTGCCCTCGTAGCTCAGTGGATAGAGCACGGCTCTCCTAAAGCCGGTGTCGGAGGTTCGATTCCTCTCGGGGGCACTTTTAACCCCGCCGACCAGTAATCTACTGGCGGCGGGTTTCTTGTTTTCATTAGGCGCTAGCGATGTGACCCGTGCCCCATTGCGGTCCCCCTCGCCCAAATCCTTAAATCCTTGCTATTGTGACAATTGTTTTACAAAATAACTCATGAGTTCACAATTACCTCTGGAGTAGTATGTCTTCCCAACTGTCTCGTCGCTCGTTCTTGGAAGCTGGCTTCAAAGCTGGCGCGCTTGCCGCTGTTGCCCCGCTTGCGCTTAATGCCGTCGCAAAGCTGCCGCAAGCTCATGCACTCAGCGCGCCGATCGGCACCGTTATTGACTATTCCGGTGGCGTTCCTGATGCGAAGGCAGTGCAAGCGCAGGGCCACCTAGGTGCTGTCCGATACGTTTCCGAGGCACGCCCAGACGCGGCGAGCTGGATGAAGGGCAAGCCAGTAAAAATTGCCGAAACCAAGGCCTTTGCCGCCGCAGGCCTCGAGGTAGCATCCGTGTACCAATTCGGGCGCGCATCGAACGCCGATTGGCTGCAAGGCGCTGCGGGAGCCGCACTGCACGCACCCCAAGCCATAGCACTTCATTCTGCCGCGGGCGGAGCAACCGGACGACCAATCTACGTCGCTATCGACGACAACCCGTCTCGTGAGCAGTACGACGGCCAGATCCGTCCCTACCTGCAGGCATTCAAATCGGCCCTAGAATCCGCAGGCCTAAAGCTCGGTGTGTACGGTAACTACAACACCATCGAATGGGCAGTTCAGGATGGCCTGGGAGAGTTCTTCTGGATGCACGACTGGGGCTCCGACGGCCGTATCCATCCCCGCACCACGATTCATCAAAAATCGGGTTGGAAGGAAACCATCAACGGTATCGAAGTGGACGTCAACAATGTCTACGCGCACGACTGGGGCCAATGGAAGCCCGGCTATGGCCCTTCCCCGACACCAGAGACGATCCCAGCCATCCCTAACACCGATCAGCTCTCCGCTTTGCTGCCAGCCGATCTAAAGGGCGTGCAGTTGCCCAGCCAGCAACAAATCAACGATGCCATCGCCCTAGTCAACCAAGTACGAGGCATCGCATCTAGCTAGGGTGCAGCGAGCGCCGGCCCTAGCTGGCGTTCCACTAGCGCAGTGAGGTCCTCCGCACTGCCCATTACGGCGGCGGCTGCCACATAGTCGTCGCCGAAACTAATGGAGGAATGCAACATCAGGTCATCGGACCATCCCCATTTTGTCCCCTCGGCCCTTGGCAGCACCGAGGTACCAAAATTTTGCGCATACCCATCCGCGGCAACCTCATGCTTCTCCCGCATCGCGGCCAAAATTGGGGAATCCGGATCCCGCTGCAATTTAATCCGGATAAACTTCACCGCGTCATAGGTCGACGTCACGCTATTTCCCCACAGTTCCGCGTCATGGGTGGACCACAGGCCGTAGTGCGCTACCGTGGTGGCGATAGACTCCGGATACTTGGCATAGAGCGTGTCCGCAGCATAGTCGTCTGAATCTGAGATCATGATTCTTGCCAGGTCTTTATCATCTTCGTTATCCTGCGCCAGCACGAAGTCAGCGATGTAAAGCTTGATCAGGCTGAGTGCGGGACGTGGGAAACGTTCGTTGGCACTGCCGGTATGGGTGCCGTCGGATAGCCGCTCAAAGCTCAACTGCGCTCCGCCGGGAAAACCCGTAATATCTGCCACTTGTTCGGGCGAAAGGTAGTCATTATCGGCTTCTGGCAGTGCGATCGCAGGCGCTGCAGTGCTTGCCGACGCCCGTTCCGGCGCTTCCGCGGACGCTGCGCAGCCCGCTAAGCAGGCCACCACCCCAGATACCATCAGCACCGGCAACGGATGCACAATAGCGCGAAAAAGCATAGAAAGCAGTGTAGCCCGGGTGCAAGCCATAGCTTGCATCCGGGCTGTCACGCTTGTAGCGATTGCTTAGTGGTCGACGGGGGCTTCCACGCCAACACCGGTGAGGGAACGAACTTCCATCTCAGCCTGCAGGTCATCCATGTTGTCTGGCTTGCCTACCAACGTGCCGATGATGCCGCCGATAAAGCCCATCGGGATGGAAACGATGCCTGGGTTAGCCAATGGGAACCATGCGAAGTCCGCATTCGGGAACATCGCGGTGGCAGAACCAGAAACCGCTGGGGAAAACACGATCAACACCAGTGCGGAAACGAGGCCAGAGTAAATCGCAACCACTGCACCAGTGGTGTTGAACTTCTTCCAGTACAACGAGTACAAGATGGTTGGCAGGTTCGCGGACGCTGCAATAGCGAAGGCGAGGGCAACCAGGAAGGCCACGTTCTGACTCATGGCCAGGATACCGAGGACAATCGCGACGACGCCGATGACAACCACGGTGATGCGGGAGACGCGCACCTGCTCTTCTTCCGTGGATTGACCGTTGCGGATGATGGAGTGGTAGACGTCATGCGCAACAGAGGCGGAGGCGGTAATTGCCAGGCCGGCGACCACTGCGAGAACAGTAGCGAAGGCAATTGCGGAGATGATCGCCATAAAGAAGGAACCACCGAGTTCCAGCGCCAGCAGCGGCGCTGCCGCGTTCGCGCCACCTGGCGCGGCCTTGATGCGATCAGGTCCAACCAGCGCAGCTGCACCATAGCCGAGGACCAGGGTCATCAGGTAAAAAGCGCCGATGAGGATGATCGCCCAAGTCACAGACTTACGGGCTTCCTTAGCGGTCGGCACGGTGTAGAAGCGCATCAGCACGTGTGGCAGGCCTGCAGTACCCAGCACCAGTGCCAGGCCCAAGGACACGAAGTCGAGCTTAGAAATCTCCGTCTTGCCGTACTTCATACCCGGCTTGAGCAGTGCCTCATTGCCGTCGTGAGCGGCAACTGCCTTGGTGAATAGCTCAGAGAAGCCGCCCTTGACGGCCACGAACACCAATCCGGTCATGATGACCACGGTTCCAACAAGAAGAACTGCCTTGATCATCTGCACGTAAGTAGTGCCCTTCATGCCACCGATGAGCACGTAGGCGATCATGATGATGCCAACAATCACAACGATAATCGCCTGTTCAGTCTTACCGTGCAGGTTCAGCAGCACGGCGACGAGAGAACCGGCGCCCGCCATCTGAGCGATGAGGTAGAACAGCGACACAAAGAGGGTACCCATTGCTGCAGCCATGCGGACTGGCTTTTGCTTCAGGCGGAAGGACAGCACATCAGCCATGGTGAATTTGCCAACGTTTCGCAGTGGCTCAGCCACCAGCAGGAGGGCTACCAGCCATGCGACAAAGAATCCGATGGAGTACAAGAATCCGTCGTAGCCGGTTATCGCAATCGCTCCAACGATTCCCAGGAAGGAAGCTGCTGACAGGTAGTCACCTGCGATAGCGAGGCCATTCTGGGTGCCGGTAAAGGAAGCACCACCGGTGTAGAAATCGGAAGCTTCAGACGTCTTTTTGCCTACGCGCATCACAATTGCCATGGTGACGACAATGAAGATAACAAAGACGATGATGTTTAGAACTGGGTTGCCGGTATTCGACTCGGCCGCCAGAAGGTAAGAGTTGTTCATCCCGTTACCTAGCCTTCCATTGCTTGACGAATCGCGGCAGCGCGCGGCTCGATATTCTTATTGGCAAACTTGATGTAGATCCAGGTGATCAAGAAGGTAGTCAAGAACTGCAGCAATCCGAGAATGATGCCCAGGTTGACGTTGCCGAAGATGATCTTTCCCATGAGGTCTGGCATGTACGTTGCGACCAGTACATAACCGATGAACCATACGAAAAAGACGATGGACATTGGGAACGTAAAGCTACGGAAAGTCGAGCGCAGTTCTTGGAACTGGGGGCTTGACTGCATGGCGCGAAACTCCGCTGCCGTCGGTTCACGGCGGATTGGGGCGTGAGGACTTGTGCTCATTGAAGAAGTCATCTCGCTTTCTCTATTGATTGCTGAAAAGTCACTACGGTCGTGACTCACAGGGCAAGGGTTTGCAACTGTGCGTATGGTCACAATTTCCGCATGCATGAAAAGTTACCCAGCTCACATTGCAATTGCGAAGCAGTTGGCAAAAATATTTGCTTCACAACTTCACACCCACCCCCAAGAACGCCCCTCAACAGTGGATATGAGTGAAAGAAAAGTACCCCCACATTCACACAGTTTTCCGTTTTGCAAAGGTTGTTAATGCTGTAGACATGGCAAAATTTGGCTTCACAAGTGCCACAAAAGCCAATCTTGCGTTGCCCTACTTAACCGATCGGCGACGCTCCACAGCGCTGAAGACCACACGCATAATTTCGATACTGCCAGCTCCGATGGCACCTACTACCACGGCGTCGATAAGCAGCGTGCTATTCCCGGCATCAAGCAGTAACCAATGAGAGATCTGTGGCAGCAAGAAGATGAGCACATACGCGGCGCAACCCGTCCCCAGCAGGATTAGCTTCCACCAATTCCACGGTCGCGCCACAACCCCCAGGACCCACATCGCCATGATGAGAAGAACTGCCAGCGTGGCCGTCGATACCTGGCGATGTTCCACCCCACCAAGCTCGCTTGGATAGTGCAATAGCCAGAATCCAATGGTGAACACTGCGATAAGCAGGCCAAAAGGAATGGCCAACCACAGCACACGTCGCACGAAACCTGTCCGGGCCCGCTCCGCGTTCGGTCCGAGCGAAAGCACGAAGGCCGGAATTCCGATCGTAAACCAGCCAATCATGGTCACATGGATGGGCTGGAAGGGATAAGACAACCCCGCACAGGCCATGAACGCCGCGACCAGAACCGAGTAAATCGTCTTAGTCAAAAATAGGTTGGCTACTCGCTCAATGTTGCCAATTACCCGTCGTCCTTCTACAACAACGTGTGGCAAAGTAGCGAATTTATTGTCAAGCAGTACTACCTGCGCTACCGAGCGACTAGCAGGCGCTCCGGTCCCCATGGCAACGCCAATATCCGCAGCCTTAAGAGCCAGCACATCATTGACGCCGTCCCCCGTCATTGCCACCGTGTGCCCTGCCACCTGCAGCGCCTCCACCATTTCTTTCTTCTGCTCTGGAGTAACGCGACCAAACACGGAGGCGCCGGTCACCTTTTCCATCGTATTTTCTGGCGTTAAGGACCGCGCATCCACCACCTCGCCATCGATGCCCACCTGCCGCGCCACGGCCGCCACCGACACCGCGTTATCGCCCGAAATCACTTTGACATTCACATTTTCATGCTCGAAGAAGTCCAGGGTTTCGGCCGCATCAGCACGCACCTTTTGTTGCAGCGTTATCAGCGCTACTGGCCGAGGATCACTCACAGTGGCAGATAGCTCCGCCACACTAGCGAGCAAAAGTACACGCATCCCCTGTTCCGACAACGACTGCACTTTATGCAGCACATCCTCCGCCGTAGTGACCATGTCTGGGGCACCGATTACCCAGGAGCCTTCCTCCCCGAGCGCGACACCCGACCATTTTCGCGTTGAGTCGAAGGGCTCGACACGAGTAACTGACGGGGCGGCGTATCCGGCAAGGGATTCCCCGATAGCTTGCATCGTGTCATTGGGATGCTTGTCAGCTGAAACCATCGCGGCCAGCACCCGTTTCACCTGTTCAAGCTCGGCGTTTCCCCCACCACTAGCGAGCATATCGACGTCCACCAGCTCCATTCGGTTTTCCGTCAACGTTCCCGTCTTATCTACGCAAACGACGTCGACACGCGCTAGCGCCTCGATGGCGGCAAGCTCGTTGACCAAAGCCCCACGGCGGCCGAGCCGCACAACGCCGACTGCGAAGGCAATCGAGGTCATCAGCACCAGCCCTTCTGGGACCATAGGTACAAGGGCTGCAACCATGGCCAGGATGGCATCGTTGAGCGGCGCCTCGGTGCGCCCAAGTTGAGTCCAAATGGTAAGCGCACCGGTGGGAATCATCAGCCAGCCGATGAACTTCAAAATCCTATCGATGCCTCGCTGCAGCTCCGAATCAGTTAGAGAGAAAGCCCCCGCAGCAGCAATGAGCTTCGCCGCATAGGCATCAGAGCCGATCGCGGTCGCTTGGTATGTCCCCGAACCAGCGACAACGAACGATCCGGAGAGTAGCTGATCACCGACCTTCTTCAGTACCGGCTTGGATTCGCCGGTCAACATAGACTCATCGATTTTAAGTTCAATGGCGGATCGGACGACGCCATCAACAACGAGCTGCTCCCCCGCACCGAGCTCCACTAATTCATCTATTACCAAGCTATCCTGCGGAAGGGGACGCAAACTCCCTTCCCGGATGACTCGAGGCTGGCTTTCATTCAGAATTGTGAGGCGGTCGAGCGTACGCTTTGCCCGCACCTCTTGAATGATTCCGATCGCAGAGTTTGCAAGGATGAGCAGCCCGAAGGCACCGTTGATCCAGCTACCGGTGAACATTACGATGCCGAACAGGATCCCCAAAATGGCATTGATCCTGGTAAACACGTTCGCGCGTACGATTTCCCCTACGGTGCGCCCAGTTTTGCGAACCACTTTGTTAGTGGCGCCGCGGGCGAGACGTTCAGCTACTTCAGCCTGATTCAGGCCGTCGGGGGAGGTCACATAGCTCATGGGAGCTTAGTCTAGTTGGCTAACGCGCCTTAAATTCCGGAGCCCGTTTCTCGCTGCGAGCAGCTCGGGCTTCCTTCGCATCCTCACTGTTCCAGGCAGCCCGATAATCCTCTTGTTGCTTCACAGAGAGATCGAAACCGAAGCCTTCATCATTGAGGACACTCTTGAGCTGGCGCATGGAAAGCGGCGCATTGCCAGAAACCTCGTGCGCAAAATCAAGTGCTGCAGCTGAGTCTCCCTGCACGTGCACATAGCCGACATTGTGTGCCTGCTGCGCATCAATTCGTTGTGCGGCAAGCAGCAAGCCGCGGGCCACAGAGCCTCCTAACAAAGACACAGCTCGGCGAATAGTCCAGTTGTCCAGCGCAAACCCGAGCTTGGCTGGCGGGACGGCAAACCACGCATCCGGGCCAACAACACGCAGGTCACACGCCAAGGATAGTTGGGCTCCGGCCCCGATTGCAGGGCCTTGAATATCTGCAATCACCGGCACTGGGCAGTGCAAAAGTGAGGTCAGCATGTGCTGCAGTGCGGCAAGGAAACCATCCCCGTAGACACCACCGCCTTCGCCGCTCAGATCGGCGCCGGCGCAAAAGGCACGCCCCTCGCCTCGGATGAGTACCGCACGAATTGGGGCTTCATCTTCTAGGGTGATGTGATTGACGGCATCAGCAATGGCCATGCATAGTTCGGTGTTTAAGGCGTTGCGCTTTTCATCACGATCAATCGTTAGGATGAGAACCTTCCCATCAGCTTCCTGCCTCAGACTACTCATTTAGTGTTCTCCTACTGGCTCTGGGAAATGTAGCGGATCGCCACCAATACGAGCTATTCCAGCGCTGACATCAAGCTGGGTGATCGCCTGCATCTGTTCTTGGGAAAGCTGGAAGTCAAAGACCTCAAAATTTTGGGCGATACGCTCGGCGTTCTTTGAGCGCGGAATAACCATATTTCCTAGCTGCAACTGCCATCGCAGGATTACTTGGGCATTGCTCTTGCCCAATGTGCGTGCAATCTCAGAGATTTCCGGCAAATCGAGCACTTTTCCAGAACCGAGCGGAGACCAGGCGGCAGTCACAATGCCATGTTCCTGGTGATATTGACGTAGTTCCGGTTGGGAAAACCCAGGATGTAGCTCAATTTGGTTACACACCGGGGTGATGCCAGTTTCTTGTACAAGAGTGTCCAGCACCTCAGGATAAAAGTTGGAAACCCCGATGGATTGCACCCTCCCCATCCCCTGCATTTTGGCCATGGCTTGGAAAGACTCAACGAAGAGCCCTGCAGTAGCCCACGGCCAGTGAATCAAATAGAGATCCAAGTACTCCAGCCCCAGACGTTCCAGAGACTGGTTGAAGGCAACACTCGTTTGCTCTCCTTGCTGGTTATGCCACAGTTTCGAAGTCACAAACAGTTCGTCTCGGGTAACGTCGCCTGCCTTAATAGCGTCCCTGATGGCTTTTCCCACCGCTTCTTCATTTTGGTAGATCGCCGCAGTATCAATATGGCGATAACCAACCTCAATTGCAGCGCGGACCGCGGCTTCAGCTTCCTCCTCGCGGAGCTGCCAGGTACCTAATCCAAATTGTGGAAATTCTGTGCCGTCTCGAAAGCTAAGGGTGGGGTTCTCAGTGGCGCTAGTCATAACTTCCATTAAACGCAATTTGCCGTCACCCCGCAGGGAAACCGCAGCTAAGCATGGATATACATCCTTTAAACATTCCAACCCTTGACAAACTGTTGTGTTTATACAACACTTACTTGCGTGAGCCCAGCAAAGAAACCTACAAAACCAATCTTCAATAGAATCCGACTGTTACGTACCGAGCGCAACCTCAGTAGGGCGCAGCTTGCCGACGCCATTGGCGTCAATGTACAGACCATCGGCGCCCTCGAGCGCAGCGACCACTACCCCAGCCTCGATCTAGCACTGAATCTCTCCGAGACTTTCGGCTTGCCAATCGAAGCAATATTCTCTCGCACCGAATTCACCCCCCTCTCAACCCAAATCTACGCAGGAGACCAGTAATGAAACTCGAAACTTTTCACAAACAACAGGAACAGAACTCCCGCATGCTTCGTGGATGGCGAACGCAAAAGCGACGCCGGCTGCTAGTGTCAGGCTTCCTCGTACTCGCGGCGCTCACCGCAATCTCGGCACTGCTCATCCCAGCCAGCCCCAAGTATCTGCTCGCTATTGTGTCCGGATTCGGCGCACTCGCAATTTTGTGGACCATCATCCGTATCACCATCGATTCCGAGGACATGGCCCCCCTCGCGGCGCTCGATGAATACCAGTTCGCCCGCTTGGAAGCCTACCGAGCTTTCGCTTTCAAGCTCTACGGCTTCTTCGCATCGCTCATCGCATTTATCTTGATCTTCGGCTCGATGATGTGGGACAGCATCGCTGCCGATTCTTGGTCCCCCACGCGCGTGGGGGTATCCCTCGGCTACCTGCTACTGCTAGTCACTTTGACCGTTGGCGGTTATCCGGCACTCGCTCTCGCCTGGAACAAGTCCGACGAGGACTAGCCACCCCCGGAAGCTCCGGCAGCCCCAAATCCGATCATGGGCGAATGTGGGTTTGGTAACTTGAAACCCATGACCCGCACGAGCGCACATGATCTCATTTCTCAAGTCCTTGACCAGGATTCTTTCATCAGCTGGGACACTCCACCCGCGTACGGCGACATCTCCGAGGATTACCGCGCTGCCCTCGCCCGGGCACGTGAGAGAAGTGGCTGCGACGAATCGGTTATCACTGGTGAGGGCAGGATCGCAGGACGACGGGTTGCAACCATCCTCTCCGAATTCGGCTTCCTCGGCGGTTCGATTGGCGCGGCCACAGCCCGTCGCATTATCGACGGCATCCATCGAGCCACCGCCGAAGGTCTCCCGTTATTGATTTCCCCATCCTCAGGCGGAACTCGCATGCAGGAAGGATCCCCTGCTTTTGCGCTCATGGTGTCTATTACCACCGCTGTGTATCGGCATAAAGATCAGCACTTGCCGTTCTTGGTTTACCTGCGCAACCCCACCACCGGTGGTGTCATGGCCTCCTGGGGGTCGGCAGGCCACTTCACCTTCGCGGAACCTGGCGCTCTGCTCGGATTCCTCGGTCCGCGCGTTGTTGAACTCACTACTGGTGTGCCCATGCCGGAAGGGGTGCAAAGCGGTGAGAACCTGGCAAAATGTGGTGTCATCGACGGGGTAGTTTCCCCCGAAAAGCTCCGCGAAGCCGTGATGAAGATCCATGAGGTGCTGTTGTCCGATGTGGCGACTTCGCAACCGGAGTTGCCCGCCGTCGAGAAGCACGCAATGCACTCAGCGTGGGAAGCAATTGTGCGCACCCGCCGCCCCGAGCGACCGGGCATGCGAGACATCGTGAAGAAGCTGCGTGCCAAGTTAATTATGCTATCCGGCAGTGGTGATGGCCGACGCTCTCCCGCTGTAACGGTTGCGCTCGCGCAAATTGACGGACGGCCAGTAGTCATCATTGGACAAGACCGTCATGAGCAGCCTCCGATCGGCGAGTTTCCCCTCGGAACCGAAGCACTAAGAATCGCCCGCCGCGGCATCGATCTAGCGCACCAACTACAGCTCCCACTTGTCAGCATCATCGACACGCCTGGGGCTGAGCTTTCCCAGTACGCAGAGGAACACGCGATGGCAGGCTCCATCGCACGAACGCTTGGCGAGCTCGTGGACCTCGATGTTCCCACCGTGTCCATCATCCTCGGCCAGGGCTGCGGTGGCGGAGCACTTGCGATGCTCCCTTCTGATCGGGTCCTGGCAGCCAGCAATGCCTGGCTCTCTCCCCTGCCCCCGGAAGGGGCTTCCGCCATCATCTACCGTGACACGGAACACGCGGCACAAATGATGGAGGAACAGGACGTCTCCGCAGCTGCACTGCTGCGGGCGGGCATAGTGGACGGCATAATTCCCGAGGTCACAGACGCTGCTGACGAACCAGAGGCCTTCATTGACCGCGTTCTGACCACGATCAGCCACACATTGTGGGAACTTGATCACTTTCCACAGCGGGTAGGCCGCGAACAGCGCTTTAAACACTACGAAAAGCTAGCTCAACTGCAGTAACCTAAGTAAATGATCAGCGACCAAGAAATCTTTGACGCCCATCGTGGCGGCAAGCTGACTGTTGCATCGGCTCGCCCACTCGAAACCACCCATGATCTCTCCATTGCGTACACCCCAGGTGTCGCTCGGGTCTGCGAAGCGATCCACGAAGATCCAGCCCTAGCTCGCGAATACACCTGGACGGCGAACACTGTCGCTGTCATTTCCGACGGCACTGCCGTGCTCGGACTTGGAGATATCGGTCCACAAGCGGCCCTCCCTGTTATGGAGGGCAAGGCCCAGCTGTTTCAGCGCTTCGCGGGTCTCAACGCCGTGCCGATTGTGTTGGATACTTTGGACGTCGACGAGCTTTTTGACACCATCGTCCGCCTCGCACCTTCTTTCGGGGCAATCAACCTCGAGGATATTTCTGCCCCGCGCTGCTTCGAACTCGAACGTCGTTTGATCAAGGCCTTGGATATTCCAATCATGCATGATGACCAGCACGGCACCGCCGTAGTCATCACAGCTGGATTGCGCAACGCCGCTGAACTACTAGGACGCAAACTGCCTGACCTCAAGGTCGTCATCACCGGCGCGGGTGCCGCAGGCGTTGCGACGGCGAAAATGCTGATCGCGGCCGGTGTGAAAAATATCGTGATGGTTGATTCCCGTGGCATCATCCACCCCGACCGCACCCCGCTCAATTCTGTGAAGCAGGAGCTCGCGCGGATTACCAACTCGGAACGACTATCCGGCGGCATTGAATCTGCATTGATGGGAGCCGACGTTTTCATCGGACTCTCGCGCGGACATGTCAGCGAAGAGCAGCTCCAACTCATGTCCACAGATCCGATCCTGTTCTCGCTTGCCAATCCCACCCCGGAGATTGCCCCGGAGCTTGCACGCAAATACGGGGCGGTGGTTGCTACTGGGCGCTCCGACCTCCCCAATCAGATCAACAATGTGCTGGCGTTCCCAGGCATTTTCCGGGGCGCACTGGATGCAGGTGCCACCGAAATCTCTCAGACAATGAAGCTGGCGGCCTCTCGAGCAATTGCCCAAGTAGCACACGAGGAGCTCGACCGCGATCATATCGTGCCTTCTCCACTCGATCCTCGAGTCGAGCCGGCGGTTGCTGCCGCGGTGAAGGCTGCCGCACTGGCGCAGCGTGCCTAAAGCGCACCTGGGCTCCCTTGGTTCCCAGCAAACGGAGGAAAGCACTCGGTTTAAGGCAAACCAATGCATTTAGCAACCAGGGCGGCAAGTATTAGCGAGCCAAGCCATATGCGACGGGAGTACGCATACAGAAAATGGCCCCGGGCCAAATGAGTATTGACACCGCTAACGGGTGCCGGGATTGTCATGCGCCTCGCCGTGAACGACAACTCCCACACGAATAAAGAGCGCAAGGAATACTCCCTGCGCTCTTTCCAATGGCGTCGAAAAGCTTAGTGAGTGCTAATCAGGTCAATGACGAAGACCAAGGTACGACCGGACAAAGGGTGTCCGCCGCCGGCCGGGCCGTAAGCAGCCTCTGGCGGGATAGTGAGCTGGCGACGACCACCAACCTTCATACCTGGGATGCCTTCCTGCCAGCCCGCGATGAGGCCTGCGAGAGGAAAGTCAATGGTCTGGCCACGGTCCCAAGAAGAGTCGAACTGTTCTCCGGTTTCGAAGTCCACGCCAACGTAGTGAACCTCAACCATGCCGCCAGCCTGTGCTTCTGGACCGTCACCGACGATGAGGTCTTCGATAACCAGGTCTTCTGGTACTGGGCCGGTCTGTGGGGCGATTACTGGCTTTTCCATCTAGCTAGTCTCCTTGGGTTGACGAAAAATCTCTAGGTTCAACTCGGTAGCGGAGTTGGTTTGAAGCCGTTGCCGAGCGAACTTCACCCGCTGCTAAAAACCAATGAGCCAAACCTTTCCCACGAGCTTACGGCAATTGTGGGGAGGTTTGGCTCAAGGAGGGCTAAAACTAAGGCTATTTATCGCTTGTCGCGTGGGATGTACTCACGCAGAGTTTCGCCGGTGTAAATCTGGCGTGGGCGGTAAATCTTGCCATTAGGCTGGGAAACCTGCTCGACATACTGCGCGATCCAGCCTGGGAGACGACCCATAGCGAACAGAACCGTGAAGAAGTCGGTTGGGAAGCCCATAGCGCGGTAGATCAAACCGGTGTAGAAGTCTACGTTCGGGTACAGCTTGCGACTGATGAAGTAGTCGTCTGCCAGTGCGATCTGCTCCAGGTTCATGGCCAGCTCGAGAAGCTCATCGTTACCGTTCTGGGAAAGCAGCTCGTGTGCGGTTTCCTTGATGATGGCGGCACGAGGATCGTAGTTGCGGTAGACGCGGTGTCCGAAGCCCATGAGCTTGACACCCTTTTCCTTGTTCTTAACGCGGTTCATGAAGTCGGTTGCGTCGCCGCCGTTGGCCTTGATCTCATCCAGCATCTCCAGCACGGCCTGGTTTGCGCCACCATGTAGTGGGCCGGAGAGCGCATTGATGCCAGCTGCTACGGAAACAAACATGTTGGCCTGTGCAGACGCCACCATGCGGACAGTAGAAGTAGAGCAGTTCTGCTCGTGATCAGCATGGAGGATGAGGAGCTGATCCAGAGCCTTCACATGAAGCGGGTCTACCTCATAAGGCTCAGTTGGGAAGCCGAACATCATACGCAGGAAGTTTTCGCGCGCATTCAAGGAGTTGTCTGGGTACATGTAAGGCTCACCATGGCGAGCACGGTGTGCATATGCAGCAAGCATTGGCACCTTAGCCATGAGGCGAATCGTGGCCTTATGCAGGTGGTCCGGGTTCAGCGGATCCAGAGTGTCCTGGTAGTAAGTGGAAAGAATGTTAAGCGAGGAGGCGAGCACTGCCATTGGGTGTGCGTCGCGAGGGAACACGCTGAACTGTGCCTTGAAGTCTTCATCCAAGAGGGTATGGTGGCGAATCTCATCATTGAACTTGGACAGTTCTTCCTGCGCAGGCAGTTCACCGTTGATCAGCAGGTAAGAAACCTCATTGAAGGTTGCATGAGCCGCGAGATCCTCGATGGCGTAGCCACGGTAACGCAGGATGCCCTGTTCGCCGTCGATATAAGTAATCTTGGATTCGGTCGAACCAGTGCTCACGTAGCCTGGATCAAAGGTGACTAGGCCAGTTTCGGCAAGCATCTTGCCAAGAACGACGCCGTCATTACCTTCAGAGGCCTTGACGATGTCCATTTCGTACTCGCCACCTGGGTAGTGGAGTACGGCCTTGTCGTTGTTATCAGAAGCCACAGTTTCCCTTTCAATCATTTACAGGTCAGGTTCCCTGCTGGGTTTCAAGCCTGCTCTAAGCGGGTAATGCTATTGAATTTTTGCCGCATGTGTCAGGCGTTTAAGCTATCCAACAAGCTGCTCGTATAAAGCAGCCACCGGATCACCGAGCATTTGAGCCACATCATATTGTACCTAAGGCACACCTACTCAATATGAGTAATTCTTTCACAACTTTCTTGAGAAGAGTTTCACTCACGTTGCAGCGGCAGCTTTTAGCATGAAGCATCCCTTGCTCCTTGAACCGTCGTCGCCATGGTTAGACTCTTCCCCACTGCGACGAAAGCTCACGGACCAACAGTGATCACCCAGTGGCCCGTGGGATGACACACATCATAGCAAAAATTGTGATGTCGCCAACACTTTTTCAGATTTTCCCACCCGATACCCCTTTACGGGCTTAACAATGCAGGTCAGTTAATTCGCAACGTTAACTCCTTTGCCAATTCCTCTGCAATAAAACTCAATTCTGCAATAGTTGCAATACCTCACCCCCGTTCGTTTATTCGCCTGATTCATGCCGGGGATAGGGGCTAAAATACTTACATTCCGTACGCCCCAAAACGACGAGAAGGTTGCCCCAGATGCCTGAACAGTTCCCCGCCTTGCCCGCAGATCTCCTTCCAGCTGACGGCCGTTTTGGCTGCGGCCCTTCCAAGGTCCGCCCATCTCAGATCGAGGCAATAGTGGCGGGCAGCACCAGCATCATCGGCACTTCTCACCGTCAACCAGCGGTGAAAGATGTCGTAGGGTCACTTCGCGAGGGTCTGAGCAGCCTCTTCCAATTGCCCGAGGGCTACGAAATTATCCTTTCCCTCGGCGGTGCGACCGCATTTTGGGACGCAGCAGCCTTTGGCCTAATCGAGCAGAAGTCCGGGCACCTCTCTTTCGGAGAGTTTTCCTCCAAATTCGCCAAGGCATCACAACAGGCACCGTGGCTTGACACCCCGGTAGTCATAGAGTCGGAACCAGGTGAAGCTCCCGCTCCGCAAGCTATGGAGGGCGTAGACCTTATCGGCTGGGCCCACAACGAGACGTCGACAGGCGCAATGGTGCCGGTCACGCGCCCAGCAGGCACCGATGCCCTCATCGCTATCGACGCCACCTCCGGTGCTGGCGGGCTTCCCGTAGACATGTCACAGGCAGATGTGTACTACTTCTCCCCACAGAAGTGCTTCGCCTCTGATGGCGGCCTCTGGTTTGCTGCGATGTCCCCAGCTGCCCTCGAACGCATCGAAAAGATCAACTCTTCTGATCGCTTCATCCCTGCTTTCCTAAACCTCCAGACCGCCGTGGACAACTCCCGCAAAAACCAGACCTACAACACCCCAGCAGTGGGCACCCTGCTGATGATGGATGACCAGGTCAAATGGATGAATGAAAACGGTGGCCTCGACGGGATGGTGCAGCGCACTACGGAATCCTCGAACATTCTTTACAGCTGGGCTGAGGCCCGCGATGGCGCAACCCCTTACGTCAAGGACGCCGCTAAGCGTTCCCTAGTTGTCGGTACGATTGACTTCGATGACAACATCGATGCCGCAAAGATTGCCAAGGTACTGCGCGCCAACGGCATCGTGGACATCGAGCCTTACCGAAAGCTCGGACGGAATCAGCTCCGGATTGGTATGTTCCCCGCAATCGATTCAGCAGACGTCGCAAAGCTGACAAAAGCCATCGACTGGGCGATCGACGGCGGCCTCGCCACCGCGTAACACACCCCACCAAATGCGCAGCAACTCCCACGTTGTTGCGCATTTTTGGTCTAAAGTGGTGAAAGACACGTCCATTCACGAAGGAGAATCCCGTGCGCGAACTCAAGTTGGTTGTCGAAGAATCCACCGCATCGTCGTTGGTATTTCGCGCCGACGGCGAGGACTTCTTCGTCGAAGTAACTCAAGACTTGCAGTCGCTTATCAGCGGCGAACAACCTGCACCAGTCCTGGAAGCCACCACTGAAGAAATTGTACCGGCGGAACCAGAAACCGTAGCCGAACCCGTAGCCGCAGCTCAACCGGCCCGCGAGGTTCGCGAGATCGATCCCCGCCTGTCCGCCCCACTTAAGATGCGTCCCCGCGATATCCAGGAAAGGATCCGCGCTGGTGCGAGCATCGCCGAGGTAGCTGCAGAAAACGATGTCACCGAAGCCCGCATCGAGGCCTTCGCACACCCTGTCCTGCAGGAACGCGCCCGAGTTGCCGATATGGCCAAGCGCTCCCACCCTGTCCGGGAAGATGGCCCTGCAAAACTGACCTTGTGGGAAGTACTCGCCACCGCTTTCGCAGCTCGCGGTAATGACCTCACGGCATCCACGTGGGACGCTTATAAAGATCCAGCTGGGCAATGGGTTGTGCGCGTCTCCTGGCAAACCGGACTTTCCGATAACGTCGCGGAATGGTCTTATCACAGCCACGGTATGAGCAACGCGACGGCTGTAGCCCGCAATGCGGTTGCCGCCGATCTGACAGACCCTGACTTCGGTCAACCTGCCGTACGTACTTTGTCTGCTGTACAGCGTTCGCAAGAACCGGCTGAGGTCGAAGAGGTCCAAGAAGCTGAGGACGAGTTCCTCCAGCATCCTGACGCTACGGAGCAGCCACAGAAACGGCGTCGCAAAGCTGTGACCCCGCATTGGGAAGATGTCCTCCTCGGAGTGCGCACTAACACCAAAAGGCCAAGGAGCTAGGGACAATGCAACCGCACGATGCTGTAGTAACGCTGTGGTTTGTGAATGCTGATGACCCTGCTGCAGTACTCAGCGCCTCCCCCAAGGCGGATCGCGGATTCGGTCGTAAGTACCTCGCGTTGATGGACCCATCGTGGCCGATCAGTGTCTTTGGAGAATTTCCGCTGAACCGGTCCGTCCCTGTTTCTAAAGGCGAGTTTTATATCGCCGGCTATCCCGGCATCACCGTGGTTCAAACCCTCGTACAAGACATGACCGTGCTATCAGAGCTCGATCCTAAATTGCTGGATTCGATCGCCGCGCGCAATGTGTTTGCATTTGCTGAAAACACCGACACGGGTTTCGGCGGGCTCGCCCACTGGCAGGAAGGCAAGATCCGTCGCAGCTTCTGTGCCCGCAGAGACCGCGTTTACGAAGACATTGGTCTACCAGAGCCCTTCGAGAGCCCCTACTGGGCAGGTGAGCGCGGGGCCCCAGGTGCCGGCATCGACCTTCCATTTGATCCTATCGAATTGGTGCGGGAAGCCGACTCCCACTGGCTCGGCGTAGACATTTCCGCCGATGGCCCTGATCTTTTCGTGGTTGGCTACGCCATCGACGGACGCAAAGAGCCAAGGATTGAACCGCCACGTCCCCGCAAAGATGTGCGTTCCATTGTCTACGATGCATCGGCCAAGCTTGGACTCGGCCCCCAGCATTCCGAATACGATGACTACGAGGAATTTCCTTCTAGTTCGCCCGGGATGGATGCCGGAATGCAAGCCCGCAAAGTTGCGGACGCAGTGCTAAAGTTCTCCACTCGCGCAGCCAAGAATGCTGGCCGCAGCCTAGCTAGCCTGCGGGAAAAGCTTCGACACACAGACCGCAATTAGCCCAACCCGAGATCGGGTTATCAGGGCTCTTGGTGTGTGCGCTGACGCTCATAGAAGGCGATCGCCGCAGCAGTGGCCAGATTGAGAGAATCTGTGCCTGGCGCCATCGGGATTTTGGCTCGTACGTGAGTCGCACGCATCGCATGCTCGGTAAGTCCCGGCCCTTCAGCGCCGATGAGCAGCGCGACTTTGTCAGGATTGCCCGCTAGGGCTTCCTTCAGCATGGTGTCCGTGTTAGGGGTGAGCGACACCAGATGCCATCCGTCTTCCGCGAGCTGAGACAGGCTGCGCTGCCAGTTGCGCGGAGTGCCATCCAGATACGCAAACGGCAATCGGAGAACATGCCCCATGGATACCCGCACAGCTCTCCGATAGAGGGGATCCGCGCAGGCGGCGCCAAATAGTACGGCATCTACTTCCATACCCGCTGCGTTCCGAAAGAGCGAACCGATATTTTCGTGATCGCCGACGCCTTCCAGGATGGCGATGGTCTTCGCGCCATCCAGAGCCTCCTGCACGCTCGCGGGTTCCACGCGTTCTGCGGCAGCTAGGAGACCACGGTGCATATCAAACCCAGCCACTTGCTTGAGTGTTTCCCGAGAGATCACGTAAATGGGGATCTCCGCCACGAGTTCTGCTACGCCTTCTTCTTCGAGAAAGCTCCGGATCTTCGCATCAAAACCGACGATTGTCTTAACTGGGTAACGCGACTCCAGTAAACGCCTTACAATGAGCGGCCCTTCCGCGATAACCAACCCCTTGCCCCCTTGGTCTGAGTTCTTGAGATCCCGAACAGGGTCTAGTCGTGGATCGGTGGGGTCATCAATCTGGATGAAGTTAGTCATAGCAGGCTCATTCTAAATGCTAGGTGTGTTGCTAGGGAATCCGGAGCTCCGGGAAAGCCACAGCCGCCGCACCCAGTTTAAGCAGGTGAGACGACTGAGCGAGGCGGCTGTGCGAGGTGGCTAAGAGGGGCGTTGCTTAGCTAAAGAAGGACATGACAGGGTCAATGGCGAAGTACACCAAGAACAATGCCGAAATGAGCCACAGTAGCCAGTGGACTTGTTTGCCCTTACCTGAGGCGAGCGCCATCAGCACGTAGGCAATAAATCCAACGCCGATGCCGTTGGCAATGGAGTAAGTAAAGGGCATAACAACGATGGTCAGGAACGCCGGGAGCGCGATATCAAAGCGATTGAAGTCAATCTCGCGAATCTGTCCCATCATGAGTGCACCGACGATGACCAGCACTGGCGCAGCCGCTTCGATCGGGACAACGGAGTACAGCGGAGTTAGGAACATCGCGAGCAAGAAGAGGATACCGGTCACAACATTGGCCAGGCCGGTGCGGGCGCCGTCGGCAATGCCAGCCGCAGAATCTACGTAAACCGTGTTGGAGGAAGCGGACATTCCACCACCGATGATCGCGCCACAGCCTTCCACAATCAACGCCTGCTTCATATCAGGCAGATTGCCATGTTCATCGGTGAGACCGGCCTGCTTACCTAACGCGGTCATGGTGCCCATGGCATCGAAGAAGTTGGCCAAAACCAGTGTAAAGACCAGCAATGTAGCCGCCAGGACACCGACGCGAGTGAAGGCCCCCACGAGGTCCACAGCACCCACGATGGACAAGTCTGGCATCCCGCCGAGAGAAGAAGGCCACTTTGGTACAGCTAGGTTCCAACCGGTTGGCACTGGCTTCCCGTCGACGAAGGACGGGCCAGCCCCGGTGAGAGCCTCAACGACCATGGCGATCAGCGTGGTGAGAACAATGCCGATAAATAGTCCGCCACGAACATTTCGGGCGACCATGATGCCGCAGATAATCAAACCGATGACGAACACGAAGGTTGGCCACGAAGCGATTGAACCGTTAATTCCCAGGCCAACCGGAACCGTCGTACCCGCCGCATCTGGGATGCGGCGTACGAAGCCAGAATCAACCAAGCCAATCATTGCGATGAACAAGCCGATACCCACGCCCATGGCTGCTTTGAGAGCATCAGGGATAGCATTGAACACGGCGATACGGAATCCGGAAATGGCCAACAAAACGATGATGATGCCGTCGATCACCACCAGCCCCATGGCCTCTTCCCAGGTCAATCCTTCACCGGCCACCATGGTTACCGCTACCAATGTGTTGATTCCCAAGCCGGTGGCAATACCAAAGGGATAGCGCGCAACGAGCCCGAAAAGAAGCGTCATCGCACCTGCGGCCAGTGCTGTGGCAGCCGCGACCTGAGGAATCCCCAGCGCATGGCCGGTGTGGTCCTCAATAGTGCCGATGATCAGCGGATTAAGGATGATGATGTAAGCCATCGCGAAGAAGGTGACTACGCCTGCACGCACCTCAGTGCCCAGCGTGGAGCCACGCTCCGTGATGGAAAAGAATCTGTCTAACGCGCTCTTAGGCGCAGTGGCGGTTGCCGTCATAAGAACTCCAAGTTTGCTTCGCACCGCAATTGTTGATTAGTGCCCGTTACACAATCGCACCTAGAGCAGGGCTTTAGCAACCGCGGCGGTACAATTAACAAAACTATTCGCAGATGGGACGCACCCGATAGTGACCAAAATCCTCATCATTGATAACCATGATTCCTTCACTCATATCCTCGCTGATTTGGTTTTTCGAGCCGTCGGTATCCAGCCCGAGGTAGTTCGCAACAACCAGCCACGCCCGGAAGCCGACCTCGTCATCATCTCCCCCGGCCCGGGCCACCCTGCTGAGGCTGCCGATATTGGCTCCTCACGTACCGTCCTTGCCGAGGACACTCCCGTCATCGGCATCTGCCTAGGGCATCAGGCCATTGCTCTGGCGGCGGGGTGCACAGTCGATCGTGCGCAGCATCCCAAGCACGGCCTTAGCAGCGAAATCACCCACGACGGCAGCGGATTCTTCGCTGGACTTCCTTCACCACTGCAGGTGATTCGTTACCACTCCCTCGATGTCCGCGAAACCGAAGCCAGCCGGATCGAGGTCCTCGCGCGAGCCGAAGATGGCACCATCATGGCGCTCCGCCGCACCGACAAACCACAGTGGGGTCTGCAGTTCCATCCCGAATCCATCGGCACCGAGCATGGGGTACAGCTGATGCGCCAGCTTATCGACGCCACCGGTGTTATCACGACCTGGCGACGACGCCGCTGTGCGGTAGTTGATCCTGCGGCCTTGGTGGCAGCTATGCGCCGGGAGCATCCAGTTGTGTGCTGGCTCGACTCCTCCGACGGCTCCGGCATGCATCTTATCGGCGCTGGTTCAGAGTTGGTTTCCCCGCACCAGATCCCTGTCGGAATCCTGAGTAGCGATTCTGATCCCGCCCCGGTCACTTTCGTACCCGGCGCGATGGGAGTGCTCCCTTATGAAGCCACTGCGGGTATCGACGGCGGCGAATTCGTTTCCGGCAGCTTGCTCGTTCCCAAAATGGTGTACCAACTCATTGACGATGCTGCCTGGCTAATCTCTCAGGATGATTTTGCGCTACCGGAGCTAACATCAGCGCCCAGCCCGGCGCGGATTGCGGCACAGGTCGAAATGCGTCACAGTCGAGCGGACTATCGGCGCTTGATAGCTCAGTGCCAAGAAGCTATCGCAGCCGGCGACTCCTATGAGTTGTGTCTGACTACCAGTGCGCGGGCTTCCTACGAGGTTGACCCTTTAGCCCTTTATTTGAGGCTTCGTGAAATAGCGCCCGCCCCGATGGCGGGCCTGTTTCTGGGCGAAGTTTCAGTCCTGTCTTCCTCCCCGGAGCGTTTCCTTTCGATCCGCAACGGCACCATCACCGCCAGCCCGATTAAAGGCACTCGTCGGCGTGGTGCTTCTGCAGCCGAGGACACCGCTCTGGTCAATGATCTCAAGGCTAGCGTGAAGGATCGTGCCGAGAACCTCATGATCGTGGACTTACTCCGCAATGATCTATCCCGCAGCTGCGCCCCGGGCAGCATCCACGTGGCCGAGCTCTGCCAGGTGTATACCTTTTCGCAGGCTCATCAACTCGTCTCTACGATCGTCGGCCAACTTGAGGCTGACCCGCTTAACGCTATGCGAGCGGCCTTTCCTGGCGGGTCGATGACTGGTGCACCAAAACAGCGCTCCATGGACATCTTGGCGGAACTCGAGGAGCAACCCCGTGGCTATTATTCGGGCTGCATGGGGTATATTTCCGCCTCCGGTGAAGCAGACTGGGCTATATTGATCCGCACTGTAGTGCAACATGGCAGCCAGCTCAGTTACGGGGCAGGAGGCGCTATTACTGCGCTGAGCGATCCTGATGAGGAATACGACGAAGTGTTAGTGAAGATGCAACCCTTCCGCCTGTTGTTGGAGTCTTGATGCGCGTCACCAGTTTCCGTATGATTTCTGGCCACGTGCGCGGCCTCTCCTACCACTTCGAACGTCTAGGGCTTGATGAAGAACACGTGGAACAGGTCCGACGCCAACTACGCCAAGCAGGAGCAGCCGCATGCTTCCCTCTTGTCTCAACTGCGGGGGATGTAACGCTGCGTCCCGATCGGCGGGTCCCGATGACTGTCACGATAGATCCCATACCGCATCTGGATGAACGCTCAGACCCTACTGTGAAAGGGCCTGACTTGGATTGGCTCGCGCAATGCCAGCAGCTGAGCAAACTGCGGGGCTACGACGAAGGTCTCCTTGCAGATGCGCGTGGCACCATCGTCGAAGGAGTGTTTTCGGCGCTGCTGGTTTTCGAGGAGAACTCAGCGGTGTTCTCCGCACATCCACGCGCATTGCCTTCGACGACGGCGCGGTTGGCGCAGGAGTTTTTCCGGGAATGTGGCATTCCCACGCAGCACCGGCTTTTGGAGCTAGCCGATCTGGAGAAGGGGTGCTGGCTGCTCAACGCGTTTTCGGGGGCTCGAACTACTCGCGGTCACGATCGGTTGGCCCAGGAGTTTAATTCCTGGGCTTGGCGCCACGCTGAACGTGTCTAGAACTGTTCGTCGTCGAACGCTTCGTGCTCCGTGGCAGCAAGGTTTTGGGCCGGAGGGGTCTCAGAGTGAGCGCCGCAACCATAAGCTGCATGCACTACATGTCCGTCAGCCGCGAACTCATTGAAACACACTCCGAAGAAGTTTCCGACATCTGCAGCGGCGACATAGAAGGCACAGGTCTCACACTTAAGCTGGGATTTCTCCGCACTTTCCGTTGTTGGCCCAAAGGCTTCGCGCCATCGTTCCAGGGCTCCCTGAAAGCCAACTGAAGTGAGTTTGTGTCCGCCTTCGAGCTCCGTCAGGCGTTCGTCGTCGACACGCGGCGGAATGTACAGACCGGGTTGGAGATCCCCCGGCTGCACGCGATCCTCATAGGGAACCCACTCCGGGGCGCGCAGAGCATCCCGGCCCGGCATGAGGGCGACCTCGTTAACTGTGACGAACCGAGAGCCCTCGGCGCATGCCAGCACCACGTTCCACTCCCAGCCACGGTAACCAGGCATCTGGGCTTCGAAATGATGCGTCACAGCGTTCTTGTTAAGGACCGAAATCCCCGAGTGCACACCACTGGCGTCTTCCCCCATATCCGCGAGTGCATGCCGGGCTAGCTTCACTGCACGGGCATCAAAGAGCGGTCCGTTTGATCGTTTGCTTGAAGTTCCCACTCCCCCATTATGTCCGATAGGGCAAAATTGAATTCTATGAGATACACATTCGGCGTGAAATTGCTCGGATTCATCGGGCTCAGTAGCCTCCTCCTGAGCTGTAGCAGCAGCCCTGAGGTGGCTATGCCGAAAGAGCTTCGAACCGAGATCCTCGCTACTCATCCCGGCAGCACAGCTGCTTTCGCCCAAGGCCTGGAAGTAGACCGCGCAAATCCGAATCAGCTTTTGGTGGGAACCGGCTGGCATGGCGAGAGCCGGATTTACCGTCGCACCATCGACGGTGGAGAGCTCGCATCGAAGGACCTAAAACCCAGCGAATTCGGCGAGGGTATCACCCAATACGGGGACCATATCTGGCAACTTACCTGGCAAAGTGGCGTCGCTTACAAGCGTGATGCCACCTCGCTCGAAGTAATCGACAAAGCCCCAATTAGTGGCGAGGGCTGGGGATTGTGCGCCATGGATGACCATCTCATTATGTCGAACGGTTCCGCAACGCTCCAGGTGCTGGATCCGGACAGCTTCGCGGTACAAGGAGAGATTCCAACTGGCGTCGATAAGCTCAACGAGCTCGAGTGCGTAGACGGTCAAATCTATGCCAATCGTTTTCTCACATCAGAAATCGTCCGGCTGGACGCTGCCGGCAAGGTTACCGCGCGTATCGACGCCAGCAGCCTGCCGAACAACGCAGCACAAGACCCGAACAACGTATTAAACGGCATTGCCCACATCCCTGGCACTGACCGATTCTTAGTTACCGGGAAGCGCTGGCCCGATCTTTACGAAGTTCGGTTTGTGCCGGCTGATTAACTAGCATTGATGAGCATGGCTAACGTGCGCAAACGCAATTTGACTCAATTCCTCATTTTGATCATCGCGGTGGTCGCGGTCATCGCGGGCTCCATCGCCTTTCAAAATTGGTGGAATAGCCGGCCTGGCCCGGCCCCAGAAGCCGTAGCGATCAAGGCTAATGGGCAGGAAGTCCTCCCTTATACGGTGTGCGAACCGGGGGTCGAGTGCCCCGAGGGGAAGATTCCACAGATCAGCGTGCCTGCAGATGGCTCCCTGCGGATCGAAGTTCCCAAGGACATTTACGATCACGATTGGTCGGTGCTGAAGATTTACGATGATCCGGCTGCTAATGACCAGCACTATTTCAAAGCCAACGAGGCCAAGGACATGGAGATTCCCGGATCTCTAGACGGCGAACCTCGACCACGCTTGGTTGTGGTCGAGGTATCTACAGTTCTTATTGGACGCAACGCCGCTGGGGCGGAAACTCCCTACACAGTGGTGTGGTCCATCAACGCCAAGGAATCCTAAACGTCGAGTTCCTTCGCCACAGCGCGGAGGATTTCCGCCACCTGGCGTCCTTCCTTACGATCCGGGTAACGCCCCGCTAACAGCGGGGATTGGACGGAATTTTCCAACAACGTGATCATGTCCGAGACCATTGAGTGCAGCTCGTCTGGCTTGTACTTGTGCTGCGGCTTCCGTGCTGGGGCATCATCAAGCACTTTGACGCGCAGCGCCTGAGGGCCGCGACGTCCAGCGGCGAAGTCGAATTCGATTCGTTGACCAGGATGTAATTCAGTCACGCCTTTGGGCAATACCTGTTTATTTACGTAGACGTCTTCATCACCTGGATTGGAGACGAAACCAAATCCGCGTTCAACATCGAACCACTTCACTTTGCCAATAGGCATGATCGATCCTTCCCTAAAGATTCTCGTTCGCGCTCGGGAGCCTCTGTGGGGTTCTCGTGCCATTACCCACCGCTGGTTCGGTAGCGCGCGATAAGGATAAAGCTTGAAGTATAGCCTAGTTGTAACCGCAGTTCGGACTACTAACCAACCCCCGTTAGCCGTCACCACACGAAACATCGTTAACACCTGCTCCACACAAACGCGAGCCGTGACACAGTTCACAAGAAAAATTCTTTCGAGGCGAGCTGGGGTTTTAGTCCAACATCGCCCAAAGAACCATAAATCCACCACCAAAACGTGACTCTTTCGTGACAAACCATTACTGTTAGATAACAAGCACGGCGCTCGTTACTATCTTTTCTTTCGCCTAACCTTGTCTGGGAAAAGATATTCGAGCATATGGTCAGTGCAAACTTGAACACCATCCGTACATAACTTCATTGCAGACAAGGGCGGGGAAACCACTTTCTGGGGTCTTCCCTTGGGGTGAAGCCACGTTCTGTGGCCAGGCACATATATCCTCCGCCTGAACCCGACAGCTAACCTCGCAGGCGTAAATGAGAGGAAAACTTTTAACATGGCACGTCACGCTGCTAAGACCGTATCCTTCAAGGCAAAGTTCGCTGCCTCCACCGTCGCTTTCGGCGCTGCAGCTACCCTGCTCGCCCCTACCGCCTCCGCTGCTACCGACTCCGACTGGGATCGTTTGGCAGGCTGCGAAGCCGGTGGCAACTGGAACATCAACACCGGCAATGGCTACCACGGCGGCCTGCAGTTCTCCCCATCCACCTGGAGCGCTAACGGCGGCCAGGAGTTTGCCCCTTACGCATACCAGGCCACCCGCGAGCAGCAGATCGCCGTTGCCGAGCGCGTGCTTGCCAGCCAGGGTTGGGGCGCATGGCCAGCTTGTTCCGCCAGCCTCGGACTGAACTCCCCCGCCACCCCTCGCACCGCTGCAGCTACCCCAGCAGCAGTACCTTTCGATGCTCCAGCCGAGCAGGCTGCACCTGAGGCTCCTGCTGCCGCACAGACCGCTGCAGATGCCGCTTACGCACAGGTAGAGGCTCAGTTTGCAGCTCGCGGAATGGAAGTTCCAGCAACTGTCAAGGCTTACTTCGAAGCCAACAAGGGCAACATCAACTCTATTCTTGGCGCAGACATCAACCAGATCGCTACCAGCTCTTAATTTTGTAGCGCGCTGAGCTTTTCACGGCGCCTACCTGCTTGCCCGACTCGGCAAGCAGGTAGGCGCCGTTTGGCATTTCAATTGCCTTTTGCCTTGACTGGCAGCAATCAACCTACCCCCATTGCGGGCAAAATTCTCGACTCCCCCTGAACCCCAAAATTGGAACTCGCTCCGCTTTTCGCCGGAACAGCATCACCTTTTATACACCCAACCGCCCCCGAATTTCGGATTCGCCATTAGCAAAACTCACATATCCTCACATCTTTACAATTTTGCGAAGACGAACATTTACACTCAACTACACCCCTGACCTCAATTTACCTGCAATTCACATGGCGTTTGTGTAGCGTCTCACATGATCTTCACAAAGGTGACAGACGCCGCATTTAGTACTTGAGGTGAATATGAAATCCGCAACACCAACTCCGGAAGAGTTTCTCGCGGTAAGCGAATCCGCCGAGTTCCACGAACTCCGCAGCACTTTCCGGAAGTTTGCCTTCCCCATCTCCGTCGCGTTTCTGGCGTGGTTCATGTTTTACATCATTACCGCGACTTTCGCGGTGGACTTTGTTTCCCAGAAGCTATATGGCGCCATCAACATCGGCATGGTCCTCGGCTTGGCCCAGTTTGCGACCGCAGCCCTAGTCACTTGGCTCTACGTCCGCTTCGCAGACAACAAGCTCGATCCAGCCACCGCTGCACTGCGCGAGCAGATGACCCGAACCTCTCCAGAAAGCAAGGTGTAGTAATGAACCAGATCTTGGCAGCTGGCGAGCAAGTCTCTACCGGCAATCCGATTCTCAACATTTCCATTTTCCTCCTGTTCATTGTCGCGACCATGACCATCGTTGTCCGTGCGACTCGCACCACCTCTCAGAAGGGCTCTGACTTTTACACCGGTGGCGCTTCCTTTTCTGGCTGGCAAAACGGACTCGCCATTTCTGGTGACTACCTCTCCGCCGCGGCCTTCCTCGGTGTCACCGGCGCAATCGCACTGAGTGGTTACGACGGCTTCCTGTATTCCGTGGCCTTCCTTATCGCGCTACTAGTCGCGATGGTGCTTGTTGCGGAGCCGCTGCGTAATACGGGCAAGTTCACCATGGCAGACGTGCTTTCTTTCCGCCTGAATCAGAAACCAGTTCGCATGGCCGCAGCTATTTCTACTCTCGCGATTTCCCTGTTTTACTTGATTGCTCAGATGGCTGGCGCCGGCGGACTCGTGGCTTTGCTGCTCGGCATCAGTGGCAAGGGTGCGCAGGCAATCGTCGTCGGTATCGTTGGTATTCTCATGATCGTCTACGTCCTCGTCGGTGGCATGAAGGGCACCACGTATGTCCAGATGATCAAAGCTGTGCTGCTCGTCGGTGGCTCAATCGTCATCACCTTGCTCACTTTCGTTGCAGTCAAGGGCGGTTTCAATGCCGTGCTTGAAACTGCGGTTGCGAATCATCCTAAGGGTGATGCCATCCTTAACCCGGGACTCAAATATGGCAAGAACACCCTCACCAAGCTGGACTTTATCTCCTTGGGCATGGCATTAGTGTTCGGTACCTCTGGCCTGCCGCACGTCCTGATGCGCTTCTACACCGTCCCTACTGCTAAAGAAGCCCGCCGCTCCATCGTCTGGACGACCGGCATCGTCGCGGTCTTCTTCCTGATGACGGTAGTGATGGGTTATGGTGCAGCCGCTCTCGTCGGCGCTGACCAGATCGCTAATGCTCCCGGTGGCGCGAACTCTGCAGTCCTGCTGCTGTCATCCAAGGTCGGCGGCACCATCTTCATGGCTTGTATCTCTGCTGTAGCCTTCGCGACGATCCTCGCTGTGGTCGCTGGCCTCGCCATTACAGCCTCCGCCTCCGTAGCACACGATATCTACAACTCAGTCCTTCGTGACGGCAAAGCAACAGAAGAAGAGCAGGTACGTGTTTCCCGTATCACCGTGATTGTCATCGGTGTATTGGCTATCGTCATGGGCATCGGAGCCATGGGGCAGAACATTGCCTTCTTGGTCGCGCTAGCTTTCGGTATTGCTGCCGCAGCTAATCTGCCAACAATTTTGTACTCCCTGTACTGGAAGAAGTTCAACACCACCGGCGCACTCTTCTCCATCTATGGTGGCTTGCTGACGTCGATCATCCTGATCATCTTCTCCCCGGCCGTCTCCGGTGCACCGACAGCGATGATCCCGGGGGCAGACTTCGCATGGTTCCCGCTCACCAACCCATCGATCATCGCGATCCCCACGGGCTTCCTACTCGGTATCATCGGCACCCTGATCGGCAAGCCAGACAACTTCCCGCTCAAGCGGGCAGAAATGGAAGTACGCTCTCTCACCGGTGTTGGCGTGGAAAAGGCAGTTCAGCACTAAGCAATCCCCCGCATCTCCCTAGGAAACCCTAGGGAGATTTTTGCTGCTTAGCTTTTCGACGTCCATTGCGCGGCTCGTTCCCCAAGCGCAGTTACTCCGAGCAGCAGGAAGGGCCAGCAGCACCAACCTGCTGGCCCTTCCTTGGCAAAAAACTACTTGTTAATGCGGGTGTATGGGTGGACGTAGCCGATCTTCTCTGCCGGAAGCGGAAATGGCATGTCATCACCGTAAGGGCTGGATGCGCCAGCCAGACGAGAAACCAATTCCGTAACAGGGTGACCGCTGGTTTCCGGGAGATGCTCAGGCCAGCCCGGATCGACGTAGCTATTCTTCTCGATTTTTGACATGCACCTATTGTTTCAAAACTCGAGCTAAAAAGTCACTTCTCGGGACGTTAAACTTGAGCCATCATGAAAAAACCTTCTTCCTCGGGCGATACCATCCCCAGTTTCCGCGAGTGGCTTGCAAGCTTAAGCGACGAGCAACTGTCGGAATTGCTGTCGCTCCGACCGGACACTGTCCTACCATTACCGCCCGGAATCAGCTCTCTAGCTGCGCGGTTACAGTTGCGGGCGTCGATTAGCAGAGCCCTGCGTTCGCTCAATACCATCGACTTGCTGGCGTTGGAGGCGGCGGCTTCGATTGGCGGTGAGTTTACCCCTGTTACTGCCCCCGAAGTAGTGAGCTTGATCGAGGATCGCACTCAACAGCACGGGGATTCCTGCCCACCTGCCACGGAAATTGCGGAGTCCCTGGATAGGCTCCGATCCTTCGGCCTCATTTTTGGCGCTGAACATTTCCTCGTGCTGCAAGAGGCGATGTCCGCACTTCCTACTGGCTGGCAGCTACTTCCTGATGCCGCAGCTACTCCAGCTGACCTTGCCGAGCAGTTGTCCAATCTGTCTGCTCGATCCAAGAAGATCCTCGTCACCTTGGCACAATCCGGTGGCACTGGCGTCACTAAGGATGCCGCGGTGGACGCAGATCCGACTCGTCCGATCCCGCAGCTCATTGCCAAGGGGCTACTGCATCGCGTCGACGAAGGCACAGTTCAACTGCCCCAAGCTGTACACAATCAGTTGAGTGGCAGGCTTCGTCCACCGCTCAGCGTGCCTAGCGTCCGTTCACAAGGCCAAGTCTTACAAGATGAGGCGGACCAATCCGGTACTTCCGCCGGGCTTGAGGTTTGCCGCACTTTAAGATTGCTGCTCCAGGAGCTCGGTGCCGCGCCGGTGTCTACGCTCAAGGGTGGTGCGATCGGGGTGCGGATGACGTCTCGGCTAGCCAAAGCCCTGAGCATCAGTGAGGTCGAAGTTGCCCGTCTGATGTGCCTCGGAGTGTCCGCCGGGTTGATCTCCCGAGGGGTCCCGGAACCATTGCCCGATGATGACGATGGCGGAGATTACTACGCACCTACCCCCTTAGCTGACCAATGGCTCGGCAGCTCCCTAGCAGAGCAGCTGCACGGACTCCTTGCCGGCTGGCGCGATAGCGTGTGGGCACCTTGGCAGCTCGGTACGAGCCAAAATGGCGCAAAGGTCCACTTGTTGGCGAGCCATATGCGGGAAACTCACCTCCCCGAATGGCGCGAACTGCTCATCGATTCTCTCGGACAGCTGCCCTTGGGCGGATCCGTGCCGGGCATCCGCGAACTACTCAGCTTCCATCACCCGCTCGCTGCTGCCGCGATACCGGAACACACTGTGCAGGAACTGCTCGATGAGGCCGTCTGGATCGGGGCGGTCTCCGGTGGTGTCCTCACTAGTGCCATCCGCTTAGGCACACTCACAGTTCCGCCACCGGTCGAACAACTGATTGTTCAGGCTGACATGACGATGCTCGCCCCCGGACCACTCACCCCGAAGGTACAACAATTCGTGGATGTGCTTGCGGAGCTGGAATCCTCTGGCCTGGCAAGCGTTTACCGCATCACCGAGAGCTCAGTACGCAGGGCCTTGGACAGCGGGCTGTCCGCTTCGGAGATCATGCACCAGTTGACCGAGCTTTCCCTTACGCCCTTGCCACAGTCGATTGGATACCTCGTCGATGATGTCGCCCGCAAGCACGGTAGCCTGCGTGGTGGACCAGCAATGAGTTACCTACGGTGCGATGACCCCGCACTAATAATTCAGGCGGTCGAGGCGGTCGGTGATCTCCTCGCTTTGCGAGCAATCGCGCCGACCGTGGCCATAGCCCAGGCCCCACTCATAACGGTTATTAAGGCTTTGCGAGCCAAGGGTTTTCAACCTACTGCTGAGGATGCCTTGGGCGCGAGCTTGAACCTCGCTCCCGTACCCGCGCGAGTCCCGCAACCTCCCGAAGCACAGCCTAAGGCCAGCCTCGATCACAGCCGTATTGAGGCGGCCGTGCACGCTATTCGTCGTGGTGAAACGGCACGCGACGCAGTAGCAACCGGCACCCGCGCTCCTGCTTCAGAGACGCTCAGTGTCTTGCAGGCTGCCGCTCGCGCAGGAAAAACGGTGACCCTCGGGTTCGTCGATAAGCAGGGCGTTGCTGTGCACCGAGTGGTGCGCCCAGTAACTGTCGCGGCCGGGCTTGTCGACGCGATCGATACCACCACCGGCAGCGTCTACCGCTTTCAGGTACATCGAATCACCGAGGTTTTAGTGCAATAATGGTGGTTTGACCTTTTCATGCGAGGAGAGCGCCTGTGAATTTTGATGGCCCGATGATTGTCCAATCAGATAAGACAATCTTGCTTGAGATTGACCACCCTAAGGCCGGCGAAGCTCGCATGGCGCTCGCTCCTTTCGCAGAACTAGAGCGAGCCCCAGAACACATCCACACGTATCGCATCACACCGCTGGCATTATGGAACGCGCGCGCAGCAGGACACGACGCCGAGCAAGTGGTGGACATGCTGGAGCGGTATTCTCGTTTCCCTGTCCCCCAGCCGTTGTTGGTGGACATCGCAGAAACGATGTCACGTTATGGTCGTGTTCGGCTGCATAAACACCCTGCTCACGGATTGATCTTGGAATCTTCGGAGCCTCCGATTTTGGCGGAGCTGCAACGTCACAAGAAGATCAAACCAATGTTGGGGGCACAGCTGGATGCAGAAAGCATTGTGGTGCATCCTTCCGAGCGGGGTCGGCTCAAGCAGGAATTGCTGAAGGTTGGCTGGCCCGCTGAAGATCTTGCAGGATACGTCGATGGTGAGGCGCACCCGATTTCGCTGTCTACGAAGCACGAGGACTGGCAGCTGCGCGATTATCAGCAAATGGCGGCAGAGTCTTTCTGGGAGGGCGGCTCGGGAGTCGTCGTGCTGCCTTGTGGCGCTGGCAAGACCATGGTGGGAGCTGCTGCGATGTCAAAGGCACAAGCCACGACCTTGATTTTGGTCACCAATACCGTCGCCGGCCGACAGTGGCGGGATGAACTGCTTCGTCGCACTACTTTGACCGAGGAAGAAATCGGTGAGTACTCCGGCGAGAAGAAGGAGATCCGCCCAGTCACCATCGCGACCTATCAGGTTGTCACCCGCAAAACTAAAGGTGAGTTTCGTGCTTTGGAACTCTTCGATTCTCGCGATTGGGGGTTGATCATCTACGACGAAGTGCATCTTCTTCCCGCCCCAGTGTTCCGGATGACATCTGATCTGCAGTCACGTCGACGGCTCGGCCTCACGGCAACCTTGGTGCGTGAGGATGGCCGCGAGGGAGACGTGTTTTCCCTCATTGGGCCGAAGCGTTACGACGCCCCCTGGAAGGACTTGGAGTCCCAGGGCTTCATCGCGGCCGCCGAGTGCACCGAGGTGCGCGTGACTATGACCGAGGCGGAACGGATGACCTGCGCGACTGCGGAGCCTGCGGAGCGTTACCGCCTCGCCTCAAACGCGGCCGGAAAAATGAGTGTGATCCGCAAGCTTCTCTCCCGCCATGCAGGCGCGCCGACTCTCATTATTGGTGCGTACGTTGACCAACTGGAGGAGGTAGGCGAGGCTTTAGGCGTTCCGGTGGTGGAAGGAAAGACCTCGAATGCACAACGCCAACGACTGTTTGATCAATTTCGCACCGGAAAGCTACAGACTCTTGTTGTCTCTAAAGTTGCCAACTTCTCTATCGACCTTCCGGAAGCTGCCGTTGCCATCCAGATTTCTGGTACTTTTGGTTCGCGGCAGGAGGAAGCTCAGCGTCTTGGCCGGCTGCTGCGCCCTAAAGCTGATGGAGGTCAGGCGCATTTCTACACTGTAGTGAGCAGGGATAGCTTGGATGCAGAATATGCCGCCCATCGCCAGCGCTTCCTCGCAGAGCAGGGCTACGCCTATCGAATTATTGATGCTGAAGACATTGACTCATAGAAAGAAACCAATGCGCACGTTTTCCTTCACTATTGACTCTGAACATAACAAACAGAACAATGAGTTTTCCCGCGACGCCTTTCGGCTGCAAGTATCCTCCGGGGTATTCGGATTAGTGCTGTTACTTGTCGCGTTCTTCGTTTTTCGGCTTTCCGACGGCGCGACGTGGGGACTAGCTGTTTCCATTGGTCTGTTGGCCTTCGCCCTTTTCTGCTTCTTCCTCGTCCTTGTCTTGCCCAAACAGATGGGCACTGCCCAGGACATGTTTGACAAGTATGAACTCGTTCCTGCGGTGATCGCTGAGGTAAACGCTAGAGACATGGTTTTGCTGGCGCTTGTCGACGCCAACGCCGGCGAAGCCACACAGCCGGTTCCAGCGCTCGCGACGCGAACAATCAGCAATCTGCGAGGGCACGATAGAGTTGTCGGAGAACGCGTGCCTGCGGTGGCTGTGACCGGTCGCCGATCGGTTTCTTCCACGGATCGTTGGGATGAAATTTCGCCAATGCCAATCGCGTGGGGAACTCCTGACAATACCGTCATCAAAAAGGCGAAAAAGACGATCCCAGAAAATGAATGGAATCGCCTTATGAAGTACCTAGATCGTCTTGAGGAAGTAAAAGCAACCCCGTTGAACCTGCTAGTTTTGTAGCTGAAACTTCCGTACTTGCTTGTGCAAAATTCGGAAGAGCATGAAGATCGCTGCAGCCATAATGATATGCCCCAGCCCCGATACGCCCGCAAGGGCGGCGGGGTATTCTTGTCCCTCCTTAAGGACTTGGAACACTCCTTTCACCACCATCATCGTGGTCATCCACACCAAACCTACGGTGTAGGTCCAAAAGAATGCGTTGAACAGCTTATGCTCGTCCAATTTAAACACGGCATTGAGAGCCATTTGGATGAGGAAGGAAAACATGCCAAGCACTAGTAAATGCGTGTGGAGTGTGGAGAGTTGCGTTTCTCCCATAAAGTCATTAGCTCGAGTGAATTCTCGATAGAAGACGCCGGCCACCAAACCAAGGACGGCAAAGGCTGCGGCTGCGGTATATAACTTCTGCATGATGCTAACTCTAGTGGCAATATCCAAGAATTCAGCGTTGGCACAGCACCTCAATTGTGGTGTTGTTTTTTGTGGAGTATAGGAGAATCGAACTCCTGACCTCCTGCTTGCAAAGCAGGTGCTCTACCAATTGAGCTAATACCCCAAAACACACGAAAAACACGCCCCACACCCCACAACCGGGGCATGCGAC